>NZ_JAVIWK010000001.1:2783413-3089815 GCF_034314165.1 Pseudomonas sp. Bout1
TGGATGATCGCCGGATGCCCCTGGCTGTCGACCCCGAAGTGGCGGTGCGGGTGAGCGGCCGAACGCATGGCGTCACAGGCGATGGCCACGCCGCCGTCGGTGCCGTTCTTGAAGCCCACGGGCATGCCGAGGCCGCTGGCCATTTCGCGGTGGATCTGCGATTCGGTGGTGCGCGCGCCAATGGCGACCCAGCTCAACAGGTCATCGAAGTAGCCGGCAGCCATCGGTTGCAGCAGCTCGGTGGCGACCGGCAAGCCCAGGCGCAGCATTTCACGCATCAGTTCCCGGGACAGGCTCAGGCCGGCGGCCATGTCGTCGCTGCCATCCAGTCGCGGGTCGTAGGCCAGGCCTTTCCAACCGATGGTGGTGCGCGGTTTTTCGACGTAGGCGCGGATTACCAGCAGCATCTGGTCACTGACGTCATGGGCCAGTTTTTTCAGATTGCGCGCGTATTCCATGGCCGATTCCGGATCGTGGATCGAGCACGGGCCAACGATCACCAGCAGGCGTGAGTCTTCACCCTTGAGAATGGCGCGCACGGCTTGGCGATGGGCGTGGATCTGTTCGTTGAGGAACGGGCTCAGGGGCAGTTGGTGCTTGAGCTCAAGGGAACTGGGCAAGCGCTGGGTCAGCGCTTCATTGGCGCAGGACAGGCTGGAAACGGGCAGAGCGGCGATGGAGGAGTTCATATTCGGGCTTCCTGGGCAAGCGGCGGGCGGTTCCCGCACGCTCTGCCCTACTGGGGTGTTCGACAATTGGCCGTATTGGCTACGTGTGTTGGCTTGCCACCAATAGGTGACCGATCGGAGGCGGCAGGCTGTCCCGAACGGAGCTTGCTAAATCGCCAGGCGGTGGAGGTGTCGTAGCGGTAATAGGTGGCGTAGTTCATGTCGTGAGTCCTTTAAGTGTTCGGTGTGTGGCAAAAATAATAAGGGCTGAAAAAACAAAACCCCCGGTCGGGGAGCCGACCGGGGGTTAGATTTCTCTGGTAGGCGACCCCTTGAGTAGTGGGCGCCGATTTCAGGTATCAGGCGCGCCAGTGGCTAAACCAATACCCAAAATAAAAGCTTGCCAGTGCGCTCAAACCGCTCACACGGGCAGCCACGACCGAGCGCTGGGCGCTGGCAGCAGGGCAAACCTGAGTGTGGGTGAGTTGCAACATGGCATGTCTCCAAATGATGGGAGGAGCTTAACTGAGGCAAGCGGGAGGATTCAATCAGTAATTTCTATTGCGGTTGGGTACTTACGGCTATGACCCAAGTGTCGATATGCTGAACGGACTTCACAATGATTGCCTGGATGCGACCATGACTGCCTTGACGATTGCTGCTGCCCAATCCATCTCTATCGCGGGTGACGTGCCCGGCAATATCACCCGTCACCTGGCATTCATGGGGATTGCGGCGGAGCACGGTGTGCAGTTGCTGGTGTTTCCGGAGCTTTCCCTGACCGGCTATGAACCGTCACTGGCCGCCGGGCTGGCGATTGTGCCGGGCGATGAGGTGCTGGTGCCGCTGCGGGAGATGGTCCGTGAGCTGCGTATCACCGTCGTGGTAGGCATGCCGATTCGCCTGGCGTTGGCGAGTGAGGTGTTGATCGGCGCGCTGGTGTTGCAGCCGCAGGGCTCGATGGCGGTGTACACCAAGCAGCACCTTCATCCCGGTGAAGAGGCCGCGTTTGCTGCGGGGCAGGGCGGTGCGGCCCTTGAGTGGGGTGATGACCGGATCGCCCTGGCGGTATGTGCAGATTTCTCCCACGCCAGCCATCCACGGCAGGCTGCCGAGGCGGGGGCGAATATCTACGCCGCCGGTGTACTGATCAGCGAAGGCGGCTATGCGCCGGACACTGCCTTGCTCCAGAGCTACGCCGCCGAGCATCAAATGGTGGTGCTGATGGCCAACCACGGCGGCCCGACCGGTGGCTGGACCTGCGCCGGGCGCAGCGCTATCTGGGGTGCTGATGGCGGCTTGATTGCCGCGGCGTCGGGTGTGGGCGAGGCGCTGGTGATTGCACGTCGCGATACGGCTGGCCAGTGGCACGGGGAACAGGTGGCGATTTAGGGAGCGCAGGCACATGGCTTTTCAACTGCAGGCCGCGACCAGCCGTCACTTGGCTTTCGCCCGAACCCTGACCCATCAAGCCATGGGTAACTATTATCGCCAATACGACCTGTGCTGGTCCGATGCCGGGTTTGATTCCGCCTGGGCCGGTCGGGAGAATTGGCTGATCTGTCGCGATGATCAGGTGCTGGGTTTTATCAGCCTCAGTCGAGACCCCAAGGCACTGTATATCCGCGAGTTGCACATCCTTGAAGGGTTTCGCCATCAAGGGGCCGGCAGCTGGATCCTGGAGCAAATGGCGCTGAAGGCGCGCACGGAAGGGTTGGGTCTTCTGCGGTTGACCGTGTTCAAGACCAACCCGGCAAGACGACTCTATCAGCGCAAGGGCTTGAGTATCGTGGGCGAGGAAGATTGCTTCTGGCGGATGGAGCTTGAATGTTGCCAGTGATCGGATGCAGCCAGGTAATTTGAGGAAAACAGGCACTCGGTTTTAATAAGCGCATACTGACTTCAAGAGGTGAGCTCAGGACCTTGCCTAACGGTTCCATCATCATCAGTAATGATGCCTTCCTTCATGCCCAACAGGACCGCCACCTTGTGGGCTTCTCCACGTCGTCCCTTTTTGCGCCCAGCGAGCACTTGATAAGTGGTTGCCGGGTCCACGCCGTGTTCCCGGGCGAACGCTTGAACAGACTTGCCTTGATGTTCCAGCCAGGCCTTGGCTTGTGCAGCAGTGCGAATACCGGGCATAGTTCAAAACCGTTCAAGTTTGTGTAAAACGAGATGAGTGTGTCACCTCTAGGGGTGTGCCAAATAGGATCATACATCCAAATGAGTGGAATCGGTTCCCGGTTAAGGCAAGAACGAGAGCGACTTGGCCTGTCGCAGAAAAATTTCGGTGAAATAGGAGGAGTAGAGGCGAACGCGCAGGGTAAATATGAAAGTGGTGGTCGCGCGCCAAAGGCCGATTACTTGTCACGGGTAGCAGAAAGAGGTGTCGATATCTTGTACGTGTTGACCGGTATTGCGACGCCGACGCAGCTGGAAAACCTCAGCCAGATCGAAGAGAAGGTTCTGGGAAATTACCGTGCAATGTTTAAAGAAGACCAGGATGCGATTCATCGCCTCACCTCCACCCTGGCAGAGCATTCGGCCTTGAGTAATGGAAGAAACAGGTCTCCAACCCAGGATTCCTGACCTTTTACCCAGGAAACTGAGCCTGTTGCCACTCGGCAAGGGCTCGTTGTGCATTGAAACTCTATATATATGACGCTTGCAGCTAGGTCTGCGCCGTGGTTTTTTGCTAAGGTGTTCAGCAACCTATAAGACCATATCGCGAGGTGTCTGCTTGATTAGGGTGCTAGTAGTCGATGACCATGATCTCGTTCGTACAGGCATTACACGAATGCTGGCTGACATCGATGGCCTGCAAGTAGTCGGCCAGGCCGAATCAGGGGAGGAATCCCTGATCAAGGCCCGGGAGTTGAAGCCCGATGTGGTTTTGATGGACGTCAAGATGCCCGGGATCGGCGGTCTTGGCGCCACTACCAAGTTGTTGCGCAGCCATCCGGATATCAAAGTCGTGGTAGTGACCGTATGTGAGGAAGATCCGTTTCCTACACGGCTGCTACAAGCGGGCGCTGCAGGCTATCTGACAAAAGGCGCGGGCCTGGCGGAAATGGTCCAGGCCATTCGGCTGGTGTTTGCCGGCCAACGCTACATCAGCCCGCAGATTGCGCAGCAATTGGCGATCAAGTCGTTCCAGCCCACCAGCGACTCGCCGTTCGATGCGCTGTCGGAGCGGGAAATCCAGATCGCCTTGATGATTGTCGGCTGCCAGAAGGTCCAGTCGATCTCCGATAAACTGTGCCTGTCGCCGAAAACCGTGAACACCTACCGTTATCGGATTTTCGAAAAGCTGTCCATCAGCAGTGATGTTGAACTGACCCTGCTGGCGGTACGCCACGGCATGGTAGACGCCAGCGCCTGAAATGACAGCCTCTGAAATAACAGTCCCGTTCGATCCGAGTGCGTTTCTTGCAACCTGCAGCGGCCGTCCCGGCGTGTATCGCATGTTCGACAGCGAAGCGCGCCTGCTCTACGTTGGTAAAGCCAAGAACCTGAAAAGCCGCCTGGCGAGTTACTTTCGCAAGTCTGGCCTGGCGCCGAAAACCGCCGCGCTGGTGGTGCGTATCGCCCAGGTGGAAACCACCATCACCGCCAATGAAACCGAGGCGCTGCTGCTTGAGCAGACGCTGATCAAGGAATGGCGGCCGCCCTACAACATCCTGCTGCGTGACGATAAGTCCTACCCGTACGTGTTTCTCTCGGACGGCGACTTCCCGCGCCTGAGCATCCATCGGGGTGCCAAGAAGCAAAAGGGCAAGTATTTCGGGCCTTACCCCAGCGCTGGTGCGATCCGCGAGAGCCTGAGCCTGCTGCAAAAGGCGTTTTTCGTTCGCCAATGCGAAGACAGCTTCTACAAGAACCGCAACCGCCCGTGCCTGCAATACCAGATCAAGCGCTGCAAGGCGCCGTGCGTGGGCCTGGTTGAGCCTGCGGAATACGCCGAAGACGTGCGCCACTCGGTGATGTTCCTCGAAGGCCGCAGCAATGCCCTGGCCGATGAGTTGTCCGGCGCCATGGAACACGCGGCCAGCACCCTGGACTTTGAGCGTGCTGCCGAGCTGCGCGACCAGATCTCCCTGCTGCGCCGTGTCCAGGACCAGCAAAGCATGGAAGGCGGCACCGGCGACGTCGACGTCATCGCCGCCTTCGTCAACCCGGGCGGCGCCTGTGTGCACCTGATCAGCGTGCGCGGCGGCCGGGTGCTGGGCAGCAAGAACTTCTTCCCCCAGACCGGCATAGAAGAGGAGGTCGCCGAAGTCATGGCGGCGTTCCTTGGCCAGTATTACGTCAGCAGCCCCGAGCGCGACCTGCCGAGCGAACTGATCGTCAACGTGGTGCACGAAGACTTCCCGGCATTGATCGAAGCGATTCACACACTGCGCGGCCGCGAACTGGACATCAGCCATCGCGTGCGTGGCACCCGTGCCCGCTGGCAGCAACTGGCCGTGACCAACGCCGAACAAGCCCTGGGCGCACGCTTGGCCAACCGCCAGCACGTCGCTGCGCGGTTTGACGCCTTGGCCGAAGTGCTCAACCTCGACGAACCGCCCCAGCGCCTGGAGTGCTACGACATAAGCCACTCCAGCGGCGAGGCTACGGTGGCTTCCTGCGTGGTGTTCGGGCCGGAAGGGCCGATCAAGTCCGATTACCGGCGCTACAACATCGAAGGGGTCACCCCGGGCGATGACTACGCCGCCATGCACCAGGCCCTGACCCGGCGCTTCAGCAAACTGAAGGACGGCGAGGGCAAGCTGCCGGATATCCTGCTGGTGGACGGCGGCAAGGGCCAGCTGTCCATGGCGCGCGACGTGCTCAACGAACTGGCCGTGCCCGACCTGATCCTGCTTGGCGTGGCCAAGGGTGCCACCCGCAAGGCCGGTTTTGAAACCTTGTACTTGAATGATGCAGCCCATGAGTTCACCTTGAAGGGCGACTCCCCGGCGCTGCACCTTATCCAGCAGATCCGCGACGAAGCCCACCGTTTTGCCATCACCGGCCACCGCGCCCGACGTGGCAAAACCCGGCGCACTTCAACCCTGGAAGGGGTGGCGGGGGTCGGGCCGACGCGGCGGCGAGACTTGTTAAAACATTTTGGTGGCTTGCAGGAGCTGTCCCGTGCCAGCATTGAAGAAATAGCCAAGGCCCCCGGTATCAGTAAAAAGCTCGCAGAGTTGATTTATGCAAATCTGCACAGCGAGTAGAATGCCTTCTCACCTCGTAGCCAGTTGTGCCGATGAATATCCCTAATCTGATCACCGTTCTACGCGTCCTGCTCATTCCGATTTTCATTTTGCTGTTTTACCTGCCGTACGAATGGAGCTATATGGCATCCAGTTCGGTCTTCGCTTTTGCGGCCGCCACCGACTGGCTGGACGGCTACCTGGCCCGCCGCCTGGAGCAGAGCACGCCGTTTGGCGCGTTCCTGGACCCGGTGGCCGACAAGCTGATGGTAGCGGTGGCCCTGGTGCTGCTGGTACAGGAACACGGCAACCTCTGGCTGACCTTGCCGGCGGCAGTGATCATCGGTCGCGAGATCGTCGTCTCGGCCCTGCGGGAGTGGATGGCTGAAATCGGCGCCCGTGCCCACGTTGCCGTGTCCAACATGGGCAAATGGAAAACCGCCGCGCAGATGCTTGCCCTGGTAATCCTGCTGGCCAATCCGTCGGACTTCTCCTTCTGGGTATTGATCGGCTACGCGCTGCTGCTGATCGCGGCGGGGCTGACCTTGTGGTCGATGCTGCAATATCTGCGCGCCGCCTGGCCGCATCTGCGCACCACCGTTGAAAAGAAATAAAACTATTTTGAATCAAGGGGTTGACGGGTGGTGAGGATTCTATAGAATGCGCATCACCAAGACGCGGGAATAGCTCAGTTGGTAGAGCACGACCTTGCCAAGGTCGGGGTCGCGAGTTCGAGTCTCGTTTCCCGCTCCAAATATTGCGCTGCAGAGTTCCACTGAATTCTGTAAGTGATTGAAATCAGGACCTTCGGGTCCTTTTTTCGTTCCGGCGGGAACCACTGAAATCCAGCACTATCCGGTGCGTTTAAGTCCCGATTTAAGTCCCGATGGGAATCTTGAATTTGGATGAGTAATGAATCGGTTTGTTGCTGGAACAGTTGGATAGCGAAATGAGCATCTGGCTCTGACTCTGTTCAGGAGCTCGCAAGGCCGCCAGAGCACGCTCTCGCAAATCTTAAGAATCTTCAATTAAGACATCCTGCCATCGCTTGGTGGGCGGTCCGTCTACGATATCAATCGTCACGATCTGCTGGATTTGTTGAGCAGGATCGAACAGCTTCACCCCTTTCTTGAGGCCTTCCCAGCAGACATCAGAGCTCCAGCGCCCCTTGCACCAGCGTCCTGCGCTTGAGCCGCTCCTTTGCCAAGCATGCCGTCGGCAATTGAGCCAACGCTATATCCTGCCCAGCTCAAAACTTGGTTGTACAAGCTGTCGAGCATGCTGGAGTCGACCCAGCGCGCCAGTTCCCACCAGAAGGTCAGCATGTGTAAGGTGAACAGCGCGAACGTCACGGTCATGACGGTCTTCAGCTGATAGGTACTGACCAGCAGGATCAGCGGCAAGCTGATGATGATGCCCATGGTCAGGAAGGCCTGCACCATTGGCAAGGCGGCGCGTAGTGCATTCATTGCCTGGAAGTGGCCCGGAGGCGACCGCCGCCGGGCCTTCACCTTAAAGGTTGATTGGGTACTGCGTAATGAACCTCACGTCGTCAACATCGTTATTGAACGAGTTGCGATAGGTCGCTTGGCGCAAGCGGAACGAGAGGTCTTTTAAGGGCCCGCTCTGGATCACATAAGCGGCTTCCAGGTCACGCTCCCATTCGTTCTGGTTGGTGGTGCCGTTGGCCAAGGTGATGTTGCTGCCCTTGATGTAGCGGGCAAACACGTCCAGCCCTGGCAGGCCGAACGCCGCGAAGTTGAAGTCGTAGCGCGCTTGCCACGAGCGCTCGTCCTCACGGGTGAACTCGGCGTATTGCACGTAGTTGGCCAGGTAGTCGGTGTTGCCACCGTCGGTGTAGAACACGTAGCCGTTCTTGCCAGTGATTGCCTGGTAAGCCAGGGTCACTTTATGCGGGCCATAGGCATAGGCGCCCTTGATGCTGAACGCGTTGCTGTCGATCACACCGCCATTTTCCGCACCGATGCTCTTCTGGTTATAGAAGCGAAAATCGGTGGAGAACGTCTGCTTGGCATCGATCGGTTTGACCCAGCTCAGGCCGGCGTATTTCTTCTTCCACAGGTCTTCGACCTCAGAGGCATACAGCGCGCCGGTGAGGTTGGGGGTGAAGTTGTAGGTGGCGCCGACCACATCCGCCTTGGTCATGGCGCCGGCGTTGTGCGCGCTTTGGTTGTAGGTGCTCAGGGAAGTGAGGTGCGCCACGTCCACGCGCAGGTTGTCGATCTCCTTGCTGCTCAGGTAGAACCCTTCGGTGGTTTCCGGCAGCAAGCGACTGTCGCCGGTTGAGAACACCGGCAGGTTGAGCGTTTGCTGGCCGTACTTGAGCACGGTCTTGGAGACCTTGATCTTCACCGCCACTGCCGCCCGCGAGTAGTCATCCGCCGCATGGTCCACACCGGGAACATGGTTACCGCTGCTGGGCAGCAGGCCGCTGTTGATGCGGTCCGAACTGCTGTCGAGCTTCATGCCATACAGGCCAATAGCATCGATACCCAGGCCAATGGTGCCGGGGGTGAACCCCGAGGTGAATGTACCGATGAAACCCTGTGCCCATTCACCGCGATAGCTTTGTGCGGTGTGCGCCGCATCCCGGAAGTCGCGGTTGAAATAGAAGTTTCGCGCGAGCACCGAGGTGGTGCTGTCCTTGAAGAACGGATTGTCCTGAACGTCATCCCCAAACGCTGCGCAGGAAATAGCCGCGCACAGCGTTGCACTGCCAAGCTTGAAAGCTGATCTCATGGTTTAAGCCCTTATCAAAAAATAATCAGCAGATGGCGAAGTCATAAAAGTGTTGTTTTTGTTATTGGCATCCGTGCTTCTCGCTTATGAATCAGGGTGCTTCGGCCACCTCGCAGATGCTCAGAATGGCCAGGATGTAAACGCGCACCATGTCCAGATAGTCGCGTTTGTGTACGCGCTCATCCGGCATGGTGTTGAACTTGCCGCCAGGGCCGCAGACCACGCCTTGCATGCCCAGGCGTTGGTAAAAGTGCGCGGCGTCGGTGCCGAAATACGAGGGCGGGGTGATGATGCCGGTGGCCTGTGGTTCGCCACGTACCTGCTGATAGGCAGCGTTCACCGCTTTGACGATCGGCGAGTCGTGGGACACCTCGAACGGTGGCATCAGCGGCTGGTTGTCACTGTCATTGATCAGCGTTGCCTGCAGGCCGGGAAACTGCTCGCAGAGCTGGTCGAGCAGGTGTTGCAAGTCTGCCAATACCGATTCCACGGTCTGCCCCGGCGTGTAGCGGGCCGAGCCGCGCAGGCGCAGGAAGTCGGCCACTTGCGGTGGGCGCCACTCTTCAAGGTCACGACCAAGGGCACCACGGATCACGCCGATGTGCCCACGATTGACCTTGGCATGTTCCGGCGAGCGGGCGCCGCTGAAGGTGATCCCGTTGATCTGCGGAATCAGTTGCACGGCGGCGGTGATGACGTCGACTGCTTCTTCGCGCTTGGACAGGTGGCGAGTGTCGCCGGTCAGTTCGATGACGAACATCAGCGAGCCTACGTGCAGGGTCACGGCTTGCAGGTCGGTGGGTTCGGAGTTGATGAAGTAGTCCGCCTTAACCCCTTGTTCGATGGCGGCGATGGTGCCGATGCCACCCTGCAACTCGCCCACCACGTAGGTCAGGACCACGTCGCCCTTGAGCTTGATGCCGGCATCGATCAGGGTTTTCAGCGCGCAGAAATAGGCGGCGTCGCCGGACTTCATGTTCGACACACCGATGCCGTAGATGAACTCGTCATCAATCTTTCCGGCCCACGGGTCTACGGTCCAGCCTTCGGTGACCGGGTTGGTATCAAGGTGCCCGTTGAACAACAGGCTGTGGCCACCGCCCTGGCCCTTCAGGGTGCCGATGGCATTCAGGCGCCCGCCGGGCACCGGCATCAGTTCGGCGTGCAGGCCCAGTTCCTGCATCTGCCCGGCCATGTATTCGGCCAGTTGGCGTTCTTCCGGGGTGGCGCTGTAGCTTTTGTGCTGCACCATGCGCGCGAGAAAATCCAGGCAATACGCCTCGTCAATACGGTCGAGTAGCGCTTCAGGCGTCATCAAATCGGCTCCGGTTCGGTCAGGGGCTGCGGCACTGCGTCGAGCAGGGCGCGGGTGTAGGGGTGAGTGGCTTGGGCGGCCATGCCCACCGCCGGCAGAATCTCCAGCAGGTCGCCGCGGTACATCACGCCGATGCGGTGGGCGATCTGGCGGATCAGGTTGAGGTCATGGGTGATGAACAGGTAGGCGGTGCCGTGCTGGCGCCGCAGTTCCAGCAGCAGCTCGATCACCGTGGCTTGCACCGAGACATCCAGCGCAGCGGTGATTTCGTCGCAGATCACCAGTTCCGGGCGGGCGGCGAAGGCGCGGGCAATCGCCACGCGCTGCTTTTGCCCGCCGGACAACTCATGGGGATAGCGGCTGGCAAAGTCTTCGGGCAGGCGCACCTCGCGCAGCAGGCGGCCGATCGCCTGGACTTCGGTTTCACCCTCGGCCAGGCCGTAGAGGCGCAATGGTCGCGAGAGGATCTGGCCGATGGTCTGGCGTGGGTTCAACGACGCGTCCGGGTGCTGGAAGATGATCTGCACCTTGCGCCGGTAGTCGCGGTTCATCTGCGCCGGGCCGTGGATCGGCGCACCGTCGAAATGCACCGCGCCGGTGAACGGAGTCAAGCCGGTGAGGGCTTTGGCCAGGGTGGATTTGCCGGAGCCGGATTCGCCAATGATGCCAAGGATTTCACCGCGCGCCATGCTCAGGCTCATGTCGCGAGCGCCCATGGATGGCGCCGATTTGCGCCGCAACAGGCTGTCGAGCAGGGTGGGGCGGCCATAGCGCACGTTGAGGTCGCTGACGCGCAACAGCGGTTCGCCGCTGGCGGTAGGTTCGTCCAACAGGCGCTTGTCGGCGGCCGGCACCGCTGCCACCAGGCGTTGGGTATAGGCATCCTTCGGCGCGCTGAAAATCCGCCCGCCACGGGCTTGTTCGACGATGCGTCCCTGGTTGAGCACGCACACCCGGTCAGCCACCCGCGACACCAGCGCCAGGTCGTGGGAGATGTACAGCGAGGCGACCCCGGTTTCTTCCCGCAGGCGGCGGAACAGTTGCAGGATTTGCGCCGAGCTGATCACGTCGAGTGCAGTGGTCGGCTCATCAAAAATCAAACATTGCGGGCGACAGGCAAAGGCCGTCGCAATCAGCACGCGCTGCTTTTCGCCCCCCGAGGCTTCGTGGGGAAAGCGCTTCATCATGGCTGCCGGGTCTTTGAGGTCGACGTCAGCCAGCAGCTGTTCGCCCAGGGCCCAGGCGTCGCGGTAGCTCAGGTTCCGATGGCGGGTGAGGACTTCCACCACCTGCTCGCCCAGGCTCAGGGTCGGGTTGAGGGAGGCGCTGGGGTCCTGGAAGATCATGCCCAGGCGGCCACCGCGCAGTTGTTCGACCTGGCGTTGCGGCATCTGTAGCAGGTTCTCGCCCTGCAAGCTGATGCTGCCGCCGATCTCCCGCGCGTTGCCGGCCAGGTAGCGCATGATTGCCCAGCCGAGGGTGGTCTTGCCCGAGCCGGACTCGCCCACCAGCCCGACCACTTCACCAGCGGCCACGCTGAAGTCGATGTTTTGCAGGACGTGCAGCGCGCCGCCGGGCAATTGATAGTCGAGGCTGTAATCAGCCACTTTCAATACGGTACTCATCAGCGCTGCCCCTTTGGATTGAGGGCATCGCGCAAGCCATCGCCCAACAGATTGAAACCGATCGCCACGGTGGCGATGGCCAGGCCTGGCATGAGCATCATCCACGGTGCCTGGAAGAAATAGCGCCGCGCTTCAGCGACCATCAGGCCCCATTCCGGCTGCGGCGGTTGTGCGCCCAGCCCGAGGAAGCTGAGGGTGGCGAAGAGCATGATGGCGAAGGCCACGCGGATGGTCGCTTCGACGATGATCGGCGCGACGATATTGGGCAGCATTTCGCGCACCACGATGTACACCGTCGATTCTCCACGGGCGATCGCGGCATTCACGTAGTCCTGGCGCCGAGCGGCGAGGGCGACGCTGCGGGCGATGCGCGCCATGCTCGGAACAAAGGCAATGGTGATCGCCAAAACCGCGTTGAAGTCGCTGCGGCCCAGAGTACTGACGATCAGCAGGGCGAACAGCAGGGTGGGGATCGACATCACCGCATCCAGGGTACGCATCAGCGCTTCGTCGATGCGCCCGCCGAGGTAGCCGCTGACGGTGCCCAACAGCGCACCGACCAGCATCGCCATGGCGGTGGCCATGACCGACAGCGAGATTGTTGCGCGGGCGCCGATCAGCAGGCGGCTGAAGATGTCGCGGCCCAGTTGGTCCGTGCCAAACCAGTGCACCAGGCTTGGCGCCTTGTAGCGCGCAAGAATCGAAATGGCTTCCGGGTCGAAGGGCGCCAATGCGGGGCCGGCGCACACCAGCACCACGGCCAGCAGCAGGATCAGGCTGCCCAGCAAACCCTGGGGAGTCGCCAGCAGGCGGTAGAAAACATTACGCATATTGAATTCGCCGGTCTAGATAGGCATAGGCCAGGTCAGCCACGAAGTTGACCAGGCAGTAGGTGGCGGCGAGGATCAGCACGCCTCCCTGAATCGCCGGCAGGTCGCGGGCGGCGACCGCTACCAGCAGTTCGCGGCCGATGCCGGGGATGTTGAAGATCTCTTCGACCACCACAATTCCGCCCAGCAAATAGCCGACATCCAGGGCGACAATGGTGATGGTCGGCAACAAGCCGTTGCGCAACGCATGGCGCAGCAGCACCCGGCGCCGTGACAGGCCCTTGAGGCGTGCGGCGCGGATGTAGTCGGTTTCCAGCACGTCGATCATTTCCGAGCGCACCATGCGCGACACATGGGCGACCATGATCATCGACACCGTCAGCGTCGGCAGGATCAAGTGGCGAATGCCTTCACCGAAATTATCGGCAAGAGGCACATAGCCGGTGGCCGGCAGCAGTTGCCAGAAGTCCGCGAACAGCAGGACCAGCAGCGTGGCCGTCACAAACTCCGGCAATGACACGCCGATGTACGACAGCACACCGATAATCAGGTCCACCGGACGGCCACGGCGCACGGCCGCGACGATGCCCAGCGGGATTGCAATCAGCAGCATCAACAGCAACGAGCAACCCGCCAGTAACAGTGAGCGGCCGAGGGCATCCAGCAGCGAGCCGAGCACCGGCTGGCCGTTGCGCATCGACACGCCGAGGTCGCCGTGCAGCACCGCCATCAGCCAATGGCTGAATTGCACCCAGGCGGGTTGGTCCAGGCCGAGCCTGGCGCGCAGGGCAGCCAGGGCTTCGGGCGTGGCGCTTTGGCCCAGCAGCGTCACCGCCGCATCGGCGGGCAACAGTTGGGTAATCGCGAAGACCAACAGCGAAACGATCAGCAAGGTGTACACCACCAACAGCAATCGCTTGGTCAGGTAAGCAGCAGTCACAGGTTCATCCTCGGGTCATCCGCGCTTCGGAGCGCTGTCGTCAAGCCAGGCCTGGTCCAGACGGAAGACTGCGCCGCGTGGGTGCAGTTGGTAGCCCTGAACATAGGTGCGCTGGGCGGCCAGCACGTCGAAGAAGGTCGGGATCAGCGAGGGCACTTGCTCGTGCATCAACTGTTGCGCTTTGGCGTACAGCGCGCTGCGCTTGACCGGGTCGTCGGTGCCACGGGCGGCGGCCACGGCAGCGTCGAATTCAGCGTTGTTCCAGCGGGTTTCGTTCCATGCTGCATCGGAGGTGTAGAGCAGCGAGAACACCGCATCGGCCGAAGGCTGCATGTTGTAGAAACCGACGTAGAAGTTGCCCTTCTTCCACACCTGGTCCAGGTAGGTGCTGTTGGCCATGGTCGCAACGGTGATGTTGAAACCGGCAGGCTTGGCCATTTCGCGCACGGCAATCCCCAGTTGGGTGCGGGTAGACGGTTTGTCCGAGGCCACCAGGGTGATGTCCAGCCCGTTGGGGTAGCCGGCGTCGGCCAGCAGTTTTTTCGCTTGGGTCAGGTTGGCTTGGCGCAGCTCAATGTCGCTGTAGTAGCGGTAGGCGGCATTCAGCGGCGTGTCGTTGCCCGGTGTGCCAAAGCCTTCTGCGACGAAGTCCACCATGGCCGAACGATCGACGCACAACGACAACGCCTGGCGCACGCGCACGTCATTAAAGGGTGGTTGATCGCAACCCATGTTGATGTTCAGGAACTGCCCGGACGCCACGCGCAGGCCTTTGACGCCATTCGCCTCACTGAGGCGGGTGAATTCGGTGGCCTGGGCCGAGAGCATCAGGTCGATGTCGCCGGACATCAGCGCCGAGCCTTCCGAGGCGGGGTCTGGGTAGACGCGGATTTCGACGCGGTCCAGGTGCGGGCGTTGCGGGTCGTAGAAGTGTTCGTTGCGAGTGACTACCACCATGCGTTCCGGCTCGAACGACACCAGCTTGAATGGGCCGGTGCCGATGGCTTCGCGAGACAGCCGCGTCATGTCGGTTTGCAGGATCGCGGCCGGGACGATCTTGGCGTCCGGGTAGGCAAGGCTTACCGGCAAGTCGGCATAGGGGGCGGTGGTGGTCAGCTTGATGTGCAGGTCGTCCAGCGCCTCGACGCTTTTGATCGGGCCGATATTGCGCAGGCCGGGGGAGGCGGTTTTGGGGTCGAGCACGGCTTGCAGGCTGGCGGCGACGTCTTTAGCGGTGCAGGCGCTGCCATCGTGGAATTTCAGGTTGCCGCGCAGGGTGAAGGTCCACTCGGTGAGGTCGGCGTTATGGCTCCAGGACTGCGCCAGGTCGGGCTCGGCTTGCATGTCCTGGCTCAGGCGGGTGAGGCCGTTGTAGAGCAGTTCGCTGAGCAAGTACTCGGGGTTGACCCTGGCCAGCAGCGGGTTGAGCATGCCGACCGCCTGGTCGACGCTGATGCGCAAGGTCCCACCTTTTTGCGCGGCCGCAGCGGCCCACAGGGTGCTGGAAAACGGCAGCATGGCGGCGCCGGTGACGATGGCGGAAGTGGTCAGGAAGCGACGGCGATTCAGCCTGAAGACGGTATTCATGGCAATACTCCACATGGCAATGAGAGAAGCGTGGGGCAGCTACGTAAAAAAAGCCGATGACCAGTCTTGGCGCCAGTCTTCGGGGGGGTATTTTGCTCAGCCAGGCTGGGCGGTGGTGCTCGATTGCGGGATGAAATCTTCAGCCAGGTAGGCCAGGATCGATTGCGCCAGGGCGACCAGGTCGCTGCGCGTGGTGTATTCGTCGGCGGCATGGATCTGGCTTTCCGGGCGTATCAGCCCGCCCAGCAGGATTTCCTGAATCCCGGCTTGCTGGACCCAGCCCATGTCCGAGCTGCTGGACGAGCCGTAGCACTGGAATTGCTCCTGGGTAAAACCGAAGCCAACTCCCAGCGCCGCCTGCCAGCGTGGCCAGTGCGGCCCGGTGGGGTCGGCGACCGGCGCCAGATGGCCGATCACTTCGTGTTCTACGGACAACGCTTCGGTACCGGCCATGGCCGTGTCGATGCACTGTTGCAGCTCGGCCATCACCGACTCGAACGGTTCCTGGGGCGCGTAGCGGCGATTGATCAATATTTCGAACTGCGCCGGGATGGTCGAGCCCTTGCTGCCGCCGTGAGCTGCGGCCAGGGTCATGCGTGAAATCAGCGGCGCGCCGTTGTAGTGGGGCGGCGCCGGCATCGGCCAACTGCGTTGCTGCACCTGGTGTTTCAGGCTGTTCAGGGCGTTGAGCAGCGGCAGGCTTTGTTCGATAGCGTTAATGGCATCCACCGGTTCGCCGGAATGCGATGAGCGCCCCTTGACGGTAATCTTCAGGTCGATGCTGCCGAAGCAACCCGCCCAGATACGCGGCGCGGCGCCTCCGTTAAAACTGAGGATGTGGCCTTCTACCAGTTGCTGTTCGGCCAGGTAGCGAATGCCGGGGTACAGACCACCTTCTTCATCGGTACACAGCAATAGCGACGGGCAGAAGCGCAGCGGCAGGTTGAAGCGTTGGGCAGCGCGCAGGGCGGCGAGGGTGGCGGCCACGCTGCCTTTCATGTCGGCGGTGCCGCGCCCGATCAGCTTGCCGCCGACTTCAGTCAATTGCAGCGGTGGTTGGGTCCAGCCATCGCCTGGCGGTACGGTGTCGACGTGAAAATACAGGCTGCACACTTCCTGTTGGCCCGGTTGGCGCGCGATCAGGTTGATGCGTTCGCCATGGGCTTCACCGCTGCGGGTCTGCCACAAGGCTTCTGGCACCGTGACGCGGCGGATCTGCAAACCCAGCGGTGCCACCAGCGTTTCCATGAGGTCGGCAAACGCGCCGTAGCCTGCGCCGGGTGGAAAACAGGTGTCGACTGCGATCATTCGTTGCAGATCATCGATCAGCGAATCATGATCCGCCTCGATCGACTCAAGTGCCTGCGTCAGAGCTGCATGGATGGGCATTTTTGGGTCTCGTTGTATTTCTATATAGTTTATAGTTAAGTATCTCGATATTGCCCGTCAAGGAAAAAATATGACCGATAGCAACGCGCCGTCTGCGCCTGCCAGTTCTTTTTCGCGCCTGAGCGAGCACGACAGCGCGCCATTGTATGAAGTGGTCAAGCGCCATATCTCGGAAGCGATCCTGATCGGGGAGTGGCCCAGCGGCACGGTGATACCCAGCGAAAATGCCCTGGCCAATGATTTTGGCGTGTCCGTAGGGACTGTGCGGCGTGCGCTGGCGGAGTTGGTGTCGGAGGGGATGCTGATGCGCCGGCGCAAGACCGGCACGGTAGTGACGGGCTGGGCGCCGCTGCATAACCTGCGCTACTTCTTTCAGTATTTCCGTTTGCACAATAAGGAAGGCGCACTGCTGAAATCGCGCACCGCCTTGCTCGATTACCAGCTCGGCGAGGCGACTGCGCTGGACGCGCAAAAGCTGTTGATCGAAGAGGGCAGCCCGGTCTATCGCTTGCACCGCTTGCGCAGCATTGACGGCGTGGCAGCGATGCACGAGCGCTTTACCGTGGTCGCCAGCAAGGTGCCGGACTTCCCTGGCCCCGACGAGTTGCCGGAGCTGCTTTACCGTTACCTGCTTGAGCAGTACGGGCTAAGGGTGGCTGCCGTGCGCGAGCAACTGACTGCGGGGTTGGCCAATGAGGAGGATTGCCGCCTGCTGGAACTGACCGCGCCACACGCGGTGATGATTATCGACGCAGTATCGTTCGATCAGGCTGCAACGCCGGTGATGATGACCCACCAGCGTGTCAGCACTGAGCACTTCATGTATGTTAACGAAATACGCTAAGGAAGCTGCGGCTGCTTGAGCCGCATTGCTGGAGTCGTGCAGCTGAGATTTCTCGAACGGCCATTCTCACCGCTTTGGCGATCACGCTCAGTCAGTCACGCAAGGCCCGCGAACGGGAAAGGCACGTCAAGCGCCTGGAAGGGCGCATGGCGGTAATGCGCACCGTGCAGCAGGCCAAAATAATCCTCATCGAAACCCAGGGCATGTCGGAGACCGACGCCTACAACGCGTTGCGAGATCAAGCCATGGCCAAACGCGAGCCGGTGGAAAAAATCGCTGAAGCGCTGGTCAAGGCCCACGAGTTGCGGGCCTGGTTTCGGCTGGTGCGGGTGCTCTGTTACTGGCGTGTTAAGTTAATTTCTTGAGTTAGTACGCCAGTAGTACAACTCGCTAATGAGACCCGATTGGCTATGGGCTGTTTTTTTGCCACCACTGAACATCCCTCGGTATCTGCAGACTTCGTCGTCTGCTGAAACAACAACGCCGGCAAATGCCGGCGTTGTTGTTTCAACGCTTATCCTCAGCGAAACGCCGGCACCACGTGCTTGATAAACAGCTCCAGGGACTTTTTCTTCTCTGCGTGGGGCAGGCTGTTGTCACACCAGAAGCTGAACTCGTCCACTCCCAGTTCCTGGTAGTACCGGATGCGCGGGATGATTTCTTCCGGCGTGCCAATCATCGCGGTCTTGTGCAGGCTTTCCAGTTCGAACTCCGGGCGGGCGGCGAATTTTTCTTCCGGGCTCGGCTCGAGGAAGCCGTTGACCGGCACGGTCTTGTTGCCGAACCAGGCATCGAAGGTGCGATAAAACCGGGCGATCGCCTTGGCCCCGACTTTCCAGCCTTCAGGGTCGTCCACCGCATGCACGTGGGTGTGGCGCAGCACCATCAGTTGCGGGCGTGGCACATCCGGGTTGTTGTCCAGCGCTGCCTGGAACTTGTTCTTCAGGTCGAGGACTTCTTCGTCGCCCTTCATCAACGGGGTCACCATGACGTTGCAGCCGTTAGCCACCGCAAAGTTATGCGAGTCTGGGTCGCGCGCGGCAATCCACATCGGCGGGTTGGGCTGCTGGATCGGCTTGGGCACGCTGGTGGAAGTCGGGAACTTCCAGATGTCACCGTCATGGGCGTAGTCGCCTTTCCACAGTGCACGCACCACCGGCACCATCTCGCGCAGGGCTTGGCCACCGCTAGATGCGGGCATGCCGCCGGCCATGCGGTCGAACTCCACCTGGTAGGCGCCACGGGCCAGGCCGACTTCCATGCGCCCGTTACTGATAACGTCGAGCAGCGCGCATTCGCCCGCTACCCGCAACGGGTGCCAGAACGGCGCGATGATGGTGCCGGCGCCCAGGTGAATGGTCGTGGTCTTGGCCGCGAGGTAAGCCAGCAGCGGCATCGGGCTGGGCGAGATGGTGTATTCCATGGCGTGGTGTTCGCCAATCCAGACGGTGCTGAAACCACCGGCTTCGGCCATCAGGGTCAGTTCGGTCAAGTCTTCGAACAACTGGCGATGGCTGACACTTTCATCCCAGCGTTCCATGTGCACGAACAGGGAAAATTTCATGACGCTTACCTCGGATCTATTGTGATCGGCCTGTCGACTGCGGCCCTTAAGTGCTCTCGCCAATGTGAAGCGTGCCAGTAATGACGGCTATTCGGCGGATTGATTGTTGGTATACCATAATACGGAATATCCGCAAAACTTTTCTCTCCAACGGTCGCACACTCACCTCACAAGGAAGGCGAGCTAGATGAACATAAAACAAAAATTGATCCTGGCGTTTGCGGTGATCGCCAGCCTACCGGTCATTCTGGTGGCTGTGATGATCATCCTCAACGTGCGCCATGAGGCACGTGACGGCTTTATCGACGGCAGCGAACGTGAGATTCGCCAGGTCGACAACGCCATGCAGCTGTTCTTTGAAGGCATCAGCCAGAATGTCGCGTACCTGGCGGCGCACCCGCAGTTGCAGAGCATTAATGGCGACGTGAAACGCTATCTGGCCAGCGACGCGGCGCAGGTCGCGCCCGGCGAGCGCGACCAGCAGCTGTTCAAGCTGTTCGAGGGCTTGGCCAAAAGCCATGCGGCCTACACCTACTTGTCATTGGGTACCGAAGACGGCGGTTATGTGTTCTGGCCCGGCGACCCCAAGCTTGCCGGTTACGACCCGCGCACCCGGCCCTGGTACAAGACGGCCATGGCGCACCCGGGCACCACGCTGCGCACCGAAGCCTATTACTGGGCTGCCGATGACGTGGTGCTGGTCAGCACCGTGCAAAGCTTCAACGATCGCCAGGGCAAGGCCGGCGGGGTGGTGAACATCGATGTGTCCCTCAAGCAACTGACCGACCTGGTCAAACAGATCAAGTTGGGTGACAGCGGCTACCTGATGTTGATGGAGGCCAATAACACGGTGCTGGTGGACCCGAATGACCCGTCCCACAACTTCAAAAAACTCAGTGAGTTGGGCGAGGGTTACCGGCAGTTGAGCGAGGCCGGCCAAGGCTTGGTGCAGGTCGAGTTGGCCGGGGAACGCTACATGGCGTTTGTCTGGCCGTCGAAGGCGTTGGGCTGGCGGTTCGTTGGGGTAGTGCGCGAAAGCGAGGTGATGGCCGGCGCGGCGCGCCTCACCTGGCTGATCGCGGCGATCGCGCTGGTATGCGCCGTGTTGTTTGCCGTGGTGGGTGCCTGGTTTGCCGGGCTGATCGTCAAGCCGATTCGTGGCGTGGCCAGCGGCCTGGAAGGCATCGCCCAGGGCGAAGGCGACCTGACGGCGCGCCTGCCGGTAAAGGGCCGCGACGAGACGGCGCAACTGGCCGGCTGGTTCAACCAGTTCCTCGAAGCGATCCGTACGCTGATCCAGCGCATCGGCCAGGCCGCCGGGCAGATCCACAGCAGCTCGGGAAGCGCCATGGAGGTCTCGGTGGAAATGGCCGAAGTCGCCTCGCGCCAACGCGAAGCCGTGGACATGGTGTCCACCGCGTTTCATGAAATGGTCGCCACTTCCAATGAGGTCGCGCGTTCCTGCAGCCAGGCCGCCGATTCGGCCGACAACGGCCAGCGCCAGGCGCACACCGGCCAGCAGCAGATCGACGCGGCGGTAAACAGCGTAGGGCGCCTGAGCGAAGAAATCGGCCATTCTGCCCAGTCCATGGAGCAACTGGAAAAAGACAGTAACGACATCCAGTCGATCCTCGGCACCATCCGTTCCATCGCCGAGCAGACCAACCTGCTGGCGCTGAACGCCGCCATCGAAGCAGCGCGTGCCGGTGAACAGGGCCGTGGTTTTGCCGTGGTGGCGGACGAAGTGCGCGCCCTGGCCAAGCGCACCTCGGACTCCACCGGCGAGATCGACGGGCTGCTGGGCAACCTGGCGCGGCGCACTCATCAGATGGGCAAGCAGATGCATGCCAGCCTGGAGGTTTCCCAGGAAACGGTGGTGTCGATCAACGAGGCACGGGCCAGCTTTGGGTTGATTCGCGAGTCGGTGGACGTGATCCGCGACATGAACACGCAAATTGCCACGGCCGCCGAAGAGCAGCACCAGGTGGCTGAAGACATCAATCGGCATATCAGCCAAATTCACGGGGATGCGCAGTTGGTGGCGAGCCTGGCCGATTCCACGCGCCAGGATGCGCAGCAATTGACGGCGTTGTCGCAGACGTTGAATCAGTTGGTCAGCCGTTTTCGTACCTGACAACAGATGGAACTGACACACAGCAATCCAAATGTGGGAGGGGGCTTGCCCCCTCCCACATTGCCCACATTGGATTCAGGTGTTGCTTAGGCCGGCATGGGCAACGCGCCCATCTTGCCGTGGCAATACACCAGTGGCCCGGCGTTCTGCTGGGGCACGATCAGGTTCTTCACCGAACCGACCATGATCGCGTGGTCACCGCCTTCGTATTCACGCCACAACTCGCATTCGATCACCGCCGTGGCATTGGCCAGTATCGGGTTGCCCCGTTCGCTCAAGGTCCATTCGATGCCCTGCGCCTTGTCTTTGCCCTTGCGCGCAAAGGCATAGGCTTCGCTCTGCTGCCCGCCGGACAGCACATGAATGGCAAAGCGTTTGTTCTTGATCAGCACCGGGTAGGAATCGGAGCTGTAGTTGGGGCAAAACAGCACCAGGGCTGGGTCCATGGACAACGAGCTGAAAGCGCTGGCGGTCAGACCGACAATTTGCCCGTCGTCATCGAGCGTGGTGATCACGGTGACCCCGGACGGGAACGAGCCCATCACTTGTTTGTAGATGGCGGCGTCGATCATGGGACAGTCCTCTTGAGGTGGAGTGGGGACGGCAAAGCGGGTTTTATGATTTTGTAGGTCTGATGGTATACCGTAATACAATCAAATCAAGAGCTTTTTAAAACCGCCGACAAACGTTGGCCTTTGGTCTTATAACCAATAAATACGGGGGTTAAGGCGAGAATAGGTGAAGGGGCATGTGGCACAATTACGGATCAGATGCAGCTTGAGACTACGGATCAGTCTTGTGAAAATGTTGGAATACCATAATATGGTGTTCATCTGAGGGGCGGCCAGAGAGCGCCCCCGGTTTGGCGTCAAACAACTATAAGATCAGACCAACGCGAGTGCATTTCCATGCCCCAAATGTCCCGGCAAGACCCCCTGATCGAGAATCACACGGTCGATTACGTCCCCCTCGCGGAGCGCCATGGAAAGGCCCGCGACCTGTTCACCTTATGGTTCAGCACCAACATTGCACCGCTGCCCATCGTCACCGGCGCCATGGTGGCCCAGGTGTTCCATCTCAACCTGGTGTGGGGGCTGCTGGCGATTGCCCTCGGGCACCTGCTCGGCGGCATCGTGATTGCCCTCGCCTCGGCCCAGGGCCCGCGCATGGGCATCCCGCAGATGGTGCAGAGCCGGGGCCAGTTCGGGCGTTTCGGCGCACTGCTGATCGTGTTTTTCGCGGCGCTGATCTACATCGGCTTTTTTATCTCCAACATCGTGCTGGCCGGTAAGTCCATCGTCGGCATCGTGCCGTCCGTGCCGGTGCCGGCCAGCATCCTGATTGGCGCGCTCAGTGCCACCGCCATCGGCGTGATCGGCTACCGCTTTATCCATACACTGAACCGCATCGGCACCTGGGTGATGGGCAGCGCATTGCTGGCGGGCTTTCTCTACATTTTTGCCCATGACCTGCCGGCAGACTTCCTCACCCGTGGCGGCTTCAACCTGGCCGGCTGGCTGGCGACGGTGTCGTTGGGGGTGATCTGGCAAATCAGCTTTTCGCCCTATACCAGTGACTATTCGCGCTACCTACCGGCGGATATCGGCATCACCCGGCCCTTTGTCGCCACCTACCTGGGCGCCACCCTCGGCACCATTTTGTCGTTCTCCTTTGGCCTGGTTGCCGCCCTGGCAACGCCCGAAGGCACTGAAGCGATGGTCGCGGTCAAGCAGGCCACAGGCACGCTTGGGCCGATCCTGATGGTGCTGTTCCTGCTCAATATCATCAGCCACAACGCCCTGAATCTGTACGGTGCGGTGCTGTCGATCATCACGTCGATCCAGACCTTCGCCAGCCACTGGACGCCCAGCATCAAGGTGCGCGTGATGCTGTCCAGCGTGGTACTCGCCGGTTGCTGTGTGGTGGCGTTGGGCGCGTCGGCGGACTTCATCTCGCAGTTCATCGGCCTGATCCTCGCGCTGCTGGTGGTGCTGGTGCCGTGGGCGTCGATCAACCTGATCGACTTCTACCTCATCAAGCGTGGCGCCTATGACATTGCCTCGATCTTCCAGGCGGACGGCGGGATCTACGGGCGCTTTAACCTGCATGCGATCGTGGCGTATTTCATCGGCATCATCGTGCAACTGCCGTTTGCCAATACGTCGCTGTATGTGGGGCCTTACGCCAACCTGGTGGAAGGCGCAGACCTGTCGTGGCTGGTGGGGTTGGTGGTGACGTGCCCGTTGTATTACTGCCTGGCGACACGTCAACGCACGCAAAAGGTCAGGGCGGCGAGGTTGGGCTATACCGACTGACCCTGGCGAGTGCCGCGCGGTCCAAATGTAGGAGCGAGCAAGCCCGCTCTCACATTTTTGGTCGGGGTCGACTTCAAACCCGCTGCATATTCAGAGCACATTACCCCCGCCAAACTCCTCCAATGCATCCAGCAGTGCACTCATGAAGTATTCCTTCGAGGCGCGATCCCACAGGATATGAAACGCCGGTGCATCCACACTGCCCGAGTGGATGACGATCGCATTGGCCCGCGCCACCGACGTCTGCGCCACTGCCCCCGGCTTGAAGGCCGCAGCGCTGAGGTCGACACCACAGAGCTTCGCCATCACCTGGGCAATCACATCGCCGCTGAGCAATACGCAGGCGTGGCTGTCCTGGCGGGGCAGCAGGTAGTTGGCGCGGTGGTCCAGCTCCCAGCGTGCTTCTTCATCGGCGATGCGCTGGCCTTGGTCCAGCGGGCTGCCCAACACCAGGTATTCACTCTGTGACAGGCGCGCTACCCAACTGCCGTCCGCCTGCGCGGTGGCCTGGTTGGGCGCTTCCGGCAGGCTGAAACCGCGCGCGCTCAGGTACTCGGCGCTCTGGCTGCCGCGAAAGCCAACCCTTGGCAGGTCGGTCTGGTCGACCAGGCGGCATGGCGGCGTGAATATCTCGTGTGCTTTCAGACTGGTCATGGCTTAACCCTCCTGGCGTTGGTTGGTAGGGTCGAAAAAGGGCAGTGGCACCACCTCGGCCTGGACGACAATGCCGCCCTCGACGCGAATCGGAATCCGCTGCCCCGGCGTGCTCTGGTCGATACCGGCATAGGCCAGGCCGACTATTTTGCCCAGGGAGCTTGAGTACTCGCAGGAGGTGACATTGCCGCTGATGTCCGGGCCGTTAAGCACCAGGTGGCCTTCCAGCGGTTGCACGCTGCCCTGGGGCAAGGTGAAACCCACCAGTTTGCGTTTCAACGGCTGGGCTTCGAGGATGTCCACCGAGCGGCGGCCGACGAAGAATGGCTTGTTGCGGCTCACCGCCCAGCCCATGTCGATTTCTGCCGGGTGGGTCATGCCGTCGGTGTCCTGGCTGATGATCACGTGGCCTTTTTCCAAGCGCAGCAGGCGTTGGGTTTCGACGCCGAAGGGGCGAATCTCATGGGCTTTGCCCGCTGCCATCAATGCATCCCAGAGCGCCAGGCCATGGCGTGCAGGCACGTGGATTTCATAGCCCAGCTCGCCGACAAAACCCACCCGCAGCAAGCGGGCCTTGATCCCGGCGACGGTGCCCTGGCGTACACCCAGATACGGAAAACCTTCGGCGCTCAGGTCGAGGTCGGTGCACACCTGCTCCAGCACTTTGCGCGAATCCGGCCCGGCGACGTTCACGGCACAAATCGCAGCGGTGACGTTGGCCACATCCACGTCCAGGCGCCATTGTGCATTCCACTTGAGCATTTGCTGGTAGATCCGGTCGACGCCGCTGGTGGTGGCGGTGACGTAGAAGTGGTTGTCGCCAAGCCGCGCGCACACGCCATCGTCGATGACTACGCCGTGCTCATTGGTCATCAGTGCATAGCGGGAACGGCCCACCGGCTGCTTGAGAAACGCGAAGGTGTACATCCGGTTAAGCAATTCGGCGGCGTCCGGGCCGCGTACATCCAGGCCGCCCAGGGTCGATACATCGATCAGGCCGACCTTGTTGCGCACATGCAGGGCTTCGGCCTGCATGCATGCCTCGCGGTCCTGGGGTTTGCCGTAATACGCCGGGCGTTGCCAGATGCCGGCGGGCATCATCTTCGCCCCTGCCTGCAGGTGCCTGGCATGCATCGGTGTTTGACGGTAAGGGTCGAAGGCGCGCCCGGCGACGTGCGCCAGTTTTTCCGCCACAAACGGCGGCCGCGCGGTGGTCACTCCGGTTTCACTGATGTTGCGTTGGGTGGCCCACGCCACCAGCCGCGCTGTGGGCAGTGCCGAGTGGCGGCCCTGGGACGGGCCCATGCCCACGGTGGAGTAGCGTTTGACCAGTTGCACGTCGCGGTAACCGATGCGGGTGGCGTTGACGATATCCGCCACTTGCAGGTCCTCGTCGAAGTCGACGAAATCCTTGCCTTTGGGGTGCGGGAAGATCGGCCAGTTGAAATTCACCTGGGCTTCGCTGCGCAACGGCAACTGAGGGCTGGCGGTACTCAAGCCGAGGGCAAGCACACTGTTGGCCGCGGCATTGGTTGCGTCCACCAATACGTTGTCCAACTGATGCCGACCGTGGACGGAGCCCGCCACGTTCAGGTTGTGCGGCAAACCGCTGAGGCTGAACGCTGCGCGCTGGTCGTCGTAAGCCAGCTTGCCGCCGGCCTGGCACAGCAGTTGATAGACCGGCATGTAGCCGGCCGACATGCACAACAGGTCGCAGTCAATCAGTTGCCCACTGTCGCTGACCTGGCCCTGGCCGGTGATCTGGCGTACGTCGACGCCCTTCACGTGGCGCATGCCCTTTTCATGCAAGGCCTCGAACACTGTGCTGTTGGTCAGGCAACGGATGTTGCGCAGGGCCAGCGCGGCTGGCAGCGCTTTGTCGGCGGGGGCCTGGCGCAGGTCGATCACGGCAGCCACCTGCACGCCCTGGTCGTGCAGGTCGAGGGCTGCGAGGTAACCGTCATCGTTGCCGGTCAGCACCACGGCACGTTTGCCGGGCTTGACCGCGTACAGCTTCATCAGGCGTTGCGCGGCACTGGTGAGCATTACGCCCGGCAAGTCGTTATTGCGAAAGATCACCGGCTGGTCGAAGGAGCCGCTGCACACCAGGCACTGGCGCGCGCGCACCTTGTACATCCGCTTGCCCTGGATCACCGGCAGGTAGTTGTCGGTGAACCAGGCGTTGCAGGTGGCCTCGGTGAGCACCTGGATATTGGCGTGTTGCTGCACCGCGCCGAGCAGTTCGCGGCGCAGGGATTCGGCGCGCGTGCCCTCGATATCGAAGCGGGCATAGGCCAGCGAACCGCCCAGGATCGGCTGCTGCTCGATCAGTAATACCTTGGCCCCGGCATTCGCGGCGGTGAGGGCCGCCTGCAAACCGGCGGGGCCGGCGCCGATCACCGCAAGGTCGGTAAACAGGTAGGCCTTGTCGTAGTGCTCGGGCTGGAACTTCAGGTCGAGCACACCCAGGCCGGCTTTTTTGCGGATGATCGGTTCCCAGACCTTCCACATGCCCTTGGGCTTGTAGAACGAGCGGTAGTAGAACCCCACCGGCATGAATTTGGAGAACTTGCCCAGGTAGGCATCGCGGTCGTTGTCCAGCGAGCCGTTGACGTTCTGCGCGCTCACCTGCAAGCCGCCAGACAAGGGGTGGGCGTCGGCCAGCACGTTCGGCTCCTGGGGCAACTGCACCAGGCTGTTGGCGTCCTGGCCGGCCATGGTCAACGGGCCGCGCGGGCGGTGGTATTTGAACGAGCGGGAGATCAGGAAGCGCCCGTTGGCCAACAGCGCGCTGGCGATGCTGTCGCCTTGCAAGCCCTGGTAGCGTTGGCCGTCGAAGCTGAAGTCGAGCAACTGATCGCGCTGGATCAGCAAGCCCATGGGGGCGGGTAGGCGGTTCATCCGGCGATCTCCTGGGCGGTGTTGAAGTCGACGCGAGTACTGAACAGTTCCTTGGGGTCGAAGGTGCGCTGGATCTCATCGGTGACGGTGTGGCGCTCGGCGAGGAACCAATAGCTCGATGGCGTGTGCATCCACCATTCGCGCACTACGCCGGCAAGGTTGTCGGTGTTGAACACGTAGTCGGCCCATTCGGCATCGCTGCAGTTCACCGGGTCGGGCATGGGCTTGAACTCGCCGCCGTAGGTGAACTCGCTGATATTGCGCGGCCCGTTGAGCGGGCAAATCATGATTTTCATAGTCTGCTCTGCGCTTAGTGACTGGCCGCCGTGGCGCCCATTTCGTTGACTTGCTGGAAGGTCGAGAAACGCTCCAGGCCAAAGGGCTTGATCAGCTGCGGCACCTTGCCGCCGCTGGCTACCAGCTCGGCCATGGTCTTGCCGCAGATGGGCGTGGCCTTGAACCCCCAGGTGCCCCAGCCGGCGTCGAGGTAATAATTTTTCACTGGCGACAGGCCCATGATCGGGCTGTAGTCGGGCGTCATGTCGGTGATCCCGGCCCATTGGCGCATCAACTTGGCGTTGGCCAAAAACGGGAACATCTCGATGGCGTGGGCCAGCAGGCTTTCCTTCAGGTCCAGGGTCGAGCGCGTGTTGAACAATGGGTAAGGGTCGGAACCGCCACCAAATACCACTTCGCCCCGGCTGGTTTGCTGCACATAGCAGTGCAGGGCCGAGGAACTCACCAGCGGGTCGAGAAACGGTTTGAACGGCTGGGTCACCATCGCCTGCAGCGGGAAGGTCTGGATCGGCGAGCGGATGCCGGCCTTGGCCATCAGCAGCGAACTGTGCCCGGCAATCGCCTGCACCGCGCAACCACACTTGATCGTGCCGCGATTGGTCTTGACCGCCGTGATCGCGCCGTTTTCGATGATCAGGTCCTGCACTTCGGTCAGTTGGTGGATCTCCACGCCGCGTTTGGCTGCTTGCTTGGCGTAACCCCAGGCCACGGCGTCATGGCGCGCGGTGGCGCCGTCGATGTGCCAGAGCCCGGCGATCACCGGCAAGTGGCCGGGGTCGAGGTTGAGGCTGGGCACCAGTTCACGGATCTGTTGGCGGTCGATCATCTCGGTACGCCCGCCAAAGTGCTTGTTGACCTCGGCGCGCTGGCGGAACGAACGCACGGTGGCATCGGTATGCGCGAGGGTCAGCTGACCGCGCTCGGAGTACATGATGTTGAAGTCGAATTCGTTGGACAGCGACTGGAACATCTTCACCGATTCGGCGTAGAAACGTACGCCCTCGCTGGTCAGGTAATTGGAGCGAATCACCGCGGTATTGCGCGCCGTATTGCCGCCGCCCAGGTACGATTTTTCCAGCACGGCAATGTTGGTGATGCCGTGGTACTTGGCCAGGTAGTAAGCGGTGGCGAGGCCATGGCCGCCGGCACCGATGATCACCACGTCGTAGCTGGCCTTGAGTTCCTTGGGCGGTGGCAGATCCACATCCACCGGGTATTCCGAGCTCAGTCCGTATTTCAATAGATTGAATGGCATACGGCCTCCGATTGGCTGCGTAGGGCGTGGTGTTGCGCGAGGGCTGCGGTCACGGTGTTTTTCATCAGGAAGGCGATGGTCATCGGGCCCACGCCGCCGGGCACCGGGGTGATGGCCGCGACATGGGGCAGGGCGCTGTCGAAATCGACATCGCCCACCAGGCGGCTGCGGCCTTCGTCGTCAATGCGGTTGATCCCGACGTCGATCACCACCGCGCCGGGCTTGAGCCAGCCGGCATCGATCAAGCGCGGGCGGCCTACAGCGGCGATCACGATGTCGGCCTGTCGGCACAACGCTTGTGCATCCTGGCTGCGCGAATGCAGTACCGTTACCGAACAGTCTGCCTTGAGCAGCAGGGCGGCCATGGGTTTGCCGACGATGTTCGAGCGGCCGACGACCACCGCATGTTTACCGCGCAAATCGCCCAGGGTTTGCTCCAGCAAATACAGGCAACCGCTGGGGGTGCAGGGCGTCAACACCGAGCGGCCCTGACTGAGCCCGCCGACGTTCTGGCTGTGAAAACCGTCCACGTCCTTGTCTGGCGCGATGGCTTCCAGGGCGCGTAATTCGTCCATTTGCGCCGGCAGCGGCAGTTGCAGGAGGATCCCGTTGATCGCCGGGTTGGCGTTCAACTCGCCGATCAGGATCAGCAACTGTTCGGTGCTGGTGTCGCTGGGCAACCGGTGCTCGAGGGAGCGAATGCCCACCTCTTCGGCACGCAGGATCTTGTTGCGCACGTAGACCTGGCTGGCCGGGTCAGCGCCCACCAGGATCACCGCCAGGGCCGGTTCAATGTCGTGCTCGCGCAGGCGCGCCACATCTTCGCGCACTTGCAGCAGCACCCGGGCGGCAGCGGCTTTGCCGTCGATCAGTTTATGGGCGCTCACCGGAACACCACCGTTCTGTCCTGGTTGAGGAATACGCGGTGTTCCAGGTGGTACTTGACCGCCTTGGACAGGGCCACGGTTTCGGTGTCGCGGCCGATGGCGACCAGGTCGTCGGGTTTGTACACGTGGTCTACGCGCTGTACTTCCTGTTCGATGATCGGGCCTTCATCGAGGTCGCTGGTGACGTAGTGCGCCGTGGCGCCGATCAGCTTCACCCCGCGCTGATAGGCCTGGTGGTAGGGTTTTGCGCCTTTGAAGCCGGGCAGGAATGAGTGGTGAATGTTGATCGCTCGCCCCGACAGTTGCCGGCACAGGTCGTCGGACAGGATTTGCATGTAGCGCGCCAACACCACCAGTTCGGTGCGGGTGTCGTCGACGATTTTCATCAGTTCGGCTTCCTGGGCGGCTTTGTTGTCCTTGGCCACGGGCAGGTAGATAAAGCGGATGCCCTCGCGCTCGGCCATGGGCCGCAGGTCGAGGTGGTTGGAGACGATGGCGGTGATGGTCATGTCCATCTCGCCCTTGTGGTAGCGGTAGAGCAGGTCGGTGAGGCAGTGGTCGAATTTGCTGACCATCAGCATTACGCGCATGGGTTCGCGGGTGTCGTGCAGTTCCCATTGCATGTCGAATGCTTTGGCGATGTCGGTGAAACCGGCCTTGATCTGTTCGAGGTCGCCGGGGTGGCCGTCATTGAAGCGGAACACCGCGCGCATGAAGAAGCGGCCGCTGAAGTCGTCGTCGAATTGCGCCATCTCCCCGATGTAGCAAGCGTTGTCTGCCAGGTAGGTGGTCACGGCTGCGACGATGCCGGACACCGCAGGGCAGGTGACCTTGATGATGAAGTGGTTTTTTTCGTGTTGCATGACACGTCCTCGGGATGATGGCGGCAGTTCATCGCATAGCGAAAAATGTCTGAGGACAGCTGGCTCGTTCCTTGAGCGCGTTTTCTTGTGGGGAATAAAATATTCCTGAAGTGGCTTTATAGGGGAATGGGGGCGGGGAGTCTAGGGGTTTGGGAAAGTTTTTTAACTGAGGGGAAAGTTTTTGCCGGGGCTTTTGGTGGGTATATCCGTTGTTCAGGTAACGGCGGCTTATGGTTTAGCTCTTACAGCGACTCACTTTGGAAAAGCCCCAAAGCAAGCAAAGGGCTCTGCCCCGCCTGTCGGCACCTCGCTGTGGCTCGGTGTGCCCTCGGGCTGAATGGGGCAGTCAGATCGAGATCAAAAGCCAGAGCACAGCGGCCTACCGGCCGGCTTGAGTGTTAAAAGCAACAGCAGAGCTGCTTTTCTGTAGGAGCCGGCTTGCCGGCGAAGAACCTGAAAACCCAATCACTCTTTATCGTTGCCATAGTTCATGATCGACAACAACCGGATCGGCACCTGCACCAACTCCTCGGGCCCATGAGGAATCTCGCCCTCAAACGTCAAGCTATCCCCGGCCTCCATCCGATACAGCTGATTCCCATGCCGATAAATCAGCTCTCCCTCAAGCAAATGCAAAAACTCAGTCCCAGGGTGGGCAAACGTCGGAAACTCTTCACTCGCATCGTCCATGCTGACCATGTATGCCTCGAAGCTCTTCTTGGGCCCCCGCGTATGGTTGAGCAGGTGATAGGTGTGCCCCTTCTCGGTCCCGCGACGCACCACTTCCATCCCCTGGTCAGCCTTGACCAGCAAGGCACTGCCATCCTGCTGGTCATACTCACTGAACAACTTCGATAACGGCAGCCCTAGCACATCACACAGGCGGCTCAAGGTATCGAGGCTGGTGGACACCTGGGCGTTCTCGATCTTGCTTAACATCCCCTGGCTGATATCGGCAATTTTCGCCACATCGGACAACTTCAGGTCCTGCGCCTGGCGCTGGCGTTTGATCTGCAGCCCCAGGTATTGCTCCAGCTTCAGGCGAGGCGCTGTTTCAGTGGACATGTTCGTCGGCTCCTGCACGGTTTCCGCTCAGTAATATTATTTTCGCACTGGGAAAGTGCATGGCATGGCTCTCGAAGGCCATCCCGCAACACGTATTCCTGCGGGGAAAAGAATTTTCCCATATATACAGCACAAAAGCGCTGTTCCAAGCGCATCAAAGCGTCATTCGCGAATCTGGCAAGGGTATTGCATTCCTACAAGGAAACTAACTTTCTTTTTAGGAATAAAAAGACAGCCTAGGCCCACCCACACTGTTTTGCCTTTCGCGAGGAGTCACACGCAATGTTGCCAGCAGAAACCCAGCGCATTATCGACAAGCACGGGATCAAGTACGTGCTTGCGCAGTTTGTGGATATACACGGTGCGGCCAAGACCAAGTCGGTGCCGATCTGCGGGCTCAAGACGGTGGCCGAAGAGGGCGCAGGTTTTGCCGGCTTTGCCATCAGCGGCATGGGCATGGAGCCGCACGGGCCGGACTTCATGGCTCGCGGCGACCTGTCGACCCTTACCCCGGTGCCATGGCAACCGGGTTACGGGCGAGTGGTGTGTGTCGGTCATGTCGACGGCAAGCCCCATCCCTACGACAGCCGCTACGTACTGCAACAGCAGGTGCAGCGCCTGCAAGACAAGGGCTGGACCCTCAACACCGGCCTGGAACCCGAGTTCAACCTGATGCGCCGGGACGAGCAGGGCAAGCTGCAATTGGTCGACCCCAGCGACAACCTGGACAAGCCTTGCTACGACTACAAGGGGTTGTCGCGCTCGCGGGTGTTCCTTGAGCGGCTGACCGAAGCCTTGCAGGCGGTGGATTTCGAGGTCTACCAAATCGACCACGAAGACGCCAACGGTCAGTTCGAGATCAACTACACCTACAGCGACGCCCTGACCTCGGCCGACCGTTTTACCTTCTTCCGCATGGCCGCCGGCGAGATCGCCAATGACCTGGGCATGATCTGTTCCTTCATGCCCAAGCCCGACCCGAAACGCGCCGGCAATGGCATGCACTTTCACTTGTCCATCAGCAGCGCCGAGAACAAGAACCTGTTCTTTGATGCCAGCGATCCCAGTGGCATGGGGTTGTCGAAGATGGCTTATCACTTCGCCGCCGGGCTGCTCGCCCATGGCCCGGCCCTGTGTGCGTTCGCTGCGCCAACGGTCAACTCCTACAAGCGCCTGGTGGTGGGCAATTCGTTGTCTGGCGCCACCTGGGCCCCAGCGTTTATTGCCTTTGGCGCCAACAACCGTTCGGCCATGGTGCGCGTGCCTTACGGCCGCCTCGAGTTCCGCCTGCCGGACGCCGGCTGCAACCCTTACCTGGTCAGCGCCGCGATCATCGCGGCCGGGCTGGATGGCATTGATCGCCAGCTGGAAATCGACCACGTCTGCAACGAAAACCTCTACAGCCTGAGCCTTGAGCAGATCGCCGCGCGCGGCATCAAGACCCTGCCGCAATCCCTCAAGGAAGCCTGCGACGCGCTGGAAGCCGACCCGCTGTTCGTCGAGGTGCTGGGCCCGCAGATCGTGGGTGAGTTCATCAAGCTCAAGCGCATGGAGTGGGTGGAATACAGCCGCCATGTGAGCGACTGGGAAATCCAGCGCTATACCGAATTTTTCTGACACCGTGTGACGGAGACTTGTTATGTGTGGAATCGTAGGCCTGTACCTGAAAAATCCGCAGTTGGAATCCCAGCTCGGCAAGTTGTTTGAACCCATGTTGCAGGCCATGACCGACCGTGGCCCGGACAGTGCCGGGTTCGCCATCTACGGCGATGAAGTGGCCGACGGCTGGGTCAAGCTGACCCTGCAAGCGACCACCGAAGTGTTTGACTGGAAGACCCTGATGGGGGAACTGGAAGGGCGCCTGGGCTGCTCCCTGGATTGGTTTCAGAACGCCAGCGCGGCCGTGTTGAAGATCCATGCCCAAGAGGCGCCGGTGCGCCTGGCCCTGGCTGAACTGGCGCCGAGCGTACGCATCATGAGCGCCGGGCAGAGTATCGAGATCCTCAAGGGCATGGGCTTGCCCCAGGAAATTTCCCGGCGCTTTGGCCTGGCGAGCATGCAGGGCAGCCACATCATCGGCCACACGCGCATGGCCACTGAAAGTGCGGTGACCATGGAAGGCAGCCACCCGTTTTCCACCGGCGCCGACCTGTGCCTGGTGCACAACGGTTCGCTGTCCAACCACTTCCGCCTGCGCCAGGAACTCAAGCGCGAAGGCATCCATTTTGAAACCGACAACGACACTGAAGTCGCCGCCGGCTACCTGACCTGGCGCCTGCAACAGGGCGATTCGCTCAAGGAAGCGCTGGACCACTCCCTGGAAGACCTCGACGGGTTCTTCACCTTTGCCATCGGCACGCGTAACGGGTTTGCGGTGATCCGCGACCCGATCGCCTGCAAGCCGGCGATTCTCGCCGAGACCGACGACTACGTCGCCATGGCCTCCGAGTACCAGGCGCTGTCGAGCCTGCCGGGGATTGAAAACGCCAGGATCTGGGAGCCCGCACCGGCAACCTTGTACATCTGGGAACGCGAGTCAGCTTAAGGAGCGCACACATGAAAACCATCGATCTTTCCACTGCCAGCGTGCGTGACCTCAACCAGGCACTGCATGCGCAGGCTATCGACAGTGAATGGCGAGTCACCCATTCCAACGGCAAACACAACCTCGCGGTGGGCGTGAACCAGGCGGTGTCCATCGATATCGAGGGCCACGCCGGCTACTACTGCGCGGGCATGAACCAACAGGCGTCGATCACCGTGCACGGCAATGTCGGGGTGGGCTGTGCCGAGAACATGATGTCGGGCTCGGTGCGCGTCAAGGGCAGCGCGTCCCAGGCTGCCGGGGCCACGGCTCATGGCGGGTTGCTGGTGATTGAAGGCGACGCGGGCGCACGTTGCGGGATTTCCATGAAGGGCATCGACATTGTTGTCGGCGGCAGCATCGGCCATATGAGCTGCTTCATGGGCCAGGCCGGGCGCCTGGTGGTGTGCGGCGATGCCGGCGATGCACTGGGAGATTCGCTGTATGAGACCCACATCTACGTCAAAGGCACGGTGGAGTCACTGGGCTCTGACTGCATTGAAAAAGAGATGCGCAGCGAGCACCTGCAAGAGCTTCAAGCGCTGCTCGACCGCGCCGGGTTTGTGCATCAGGCGGCGGACTTCAAGCGTTACGGCTCGGCCCGCCAGCTCTACAACTTTAAAGTCGATAACGCCTCCGCGTACTGATCCAGGAGCTACGCCATGACAGAACAAACCCCTCCGGTACTGCGCGAGTCGGCCACCTTCGACCGCCTGACCATCCAGGAAATCCAGCGTGCCGCCGAAACCGGCATCTACGACATTCGCGGCGGCGGCACCAAGCGCAAACTGCCGCACTTCGATGACTTGTTGCTGCTGGGCGCCAGCGTGTCGCGCTACCCGCTGGAAGGCTACCGCGAGAAGTGCGGTACCGACGTGATCCTCGGCAACCGCTTTGCCAAAAAGCCGATTCACCTGAAGATCCCGGTGACCATCGCCGGCATGAGTTTCGGCGCGTTGTCGGCCAACGCCAAGGAAGCCCTGGGCCGTGGCGCGACCATCGCCGGCACCAGCACCACCACCGGGGACGGCGGCATGACCCCGGAAGAGCGCGGCCAGTCCCAGCACCTGGTGTATCAGTACCTGCCGTCGCGCTACGGCATGAACCCCGACGACCTGCGCAAGGCCGACGCCATCGAGATCGTCCTGGGCCAGGGTGCCAAGCCCGGCGGTGGCGGCATGCTGCTGGGCATGAAAGTCACCGAGCGCGTGGCCGGCATGCGCACTTTGCCGATTGGCGTGGACCAGCGCAGCGCCTGCCGCCACCCCGACTGGACCGGCCCGGATGACCTGGCGATCAAGATTGCCGAGCTGCGGGAAATCACCGATTGGGAAAAACCTATCTACGTGAAAATCGGCGCGAGCCGGCCGTATTACGACGTGAAGCTGGCAGTCAAGGCCGGTGCCGATGTGATCGTCCTCGACGGTATGCAGGGCGGCACTGCAGCCACCCAGGAAGTGTTTATCGAGCACGTCGGCATCCCGATTTTGTCGGCGATCCCGCAAGCGATACAGGCTTTGCAGGAAATGGGCATGCACCGCAAAGTCCAGCTGATCGTATCGGGCGGGATTCGTAACGGTGCCGACGTGGCCAAGGCCATGGCCATGGGCGCGGATGCAGTCGCCATCGGCACGGCGGCGTTGATCGCCCTGGGCGATAACCACCCACGGCTGGACGCAGAACTGAAAAAGATCGGCTCGGCCGCCGGTTTCTATGACGACTGGCAGAACGGTCGCGACCCGGCCGGCATCACCACCCAGGACCCGGAACTGTCCAAGCGTCTGGACCCGGTGGAAGGCGGTCGTCGGTTGGCCAACTACCTGCGGGTGATGGTGCTGGAAGCCCAGACCATGGCCCGTGCGTGTGGCAAGTCGCACCTGCACAACCTCGACCCCGAGGACCTGGTGGCGCTGACGGTGGAGTCGGCCGCCATGGCCCGCGTGCCGCTGGCGGGGACCAGTTGGGTACCGGGTTCGGGTTACTGAAATACCCCGTGTAGGAGCTGGCTTGCCGGCGATGGCGGCCTTGAAATCGCCATCGCCGGCAAGCCGGCTCCTACACGGGTTTTGTGTGTGTCAGACCTTCGAAGAGACCTCAATGGTCCGTTGCTTTGCCACTTGCTCACTGCCAGAAACTTCCCCTCTCTTTTGCAGGAGCTTTGAACATGGTCAATCGTCTTCTTGGCAAATCGCTTTTCGGTTTATTGGCGGCCAGTGCTTTCGCACCGCTGGCACAAGCCGCCGATACACCCGTGTTGAACACCGGCAGCACCGCCTGGATGATCACCGCCGCAGTGCTGGTGTTGTTCATGTGTTTGCCGGGGCTCGCACTGTTCTATGGCGGCCTGGTACGTGCGAAAAACATGCTCTCGCTGTTCACCCAGTGCTTTGGCGTCGCCGGCCTGGTGGGCGTGTTGTGGGTGATTTACGGCTACAGCATGGTGGTCGACACCACCGGCATGGTCGAGGGGCAGGTGACTTTCAACAGTTTTGTCGGCGGGTTGAGCCGGGCCTTCCTGGCAGGCATGACCCCCGAGAGTCTGGTGGGGGATATTCCGGAAGGCGTGTTCGTGACCTTCCAGATGACCTTCGCCATCATCACCCCGGCGCTGATCGCCGGGGCCTTTGCCGAGCGCATGAAGTTCTCGGCGGCGCTGCTGTTCATGGCCGTGTGGTTTACCCTGGTCTATGCCCCGGTGGCGCACATGGTGTGGGGCGGTTCGGGAGCCTTGATGCATAACTGGGGCGTGCTCGATTTTGCCGGTGGCACCGCTGTGCACATCAACGCGGGAGTGGCTGCGCTGGCCGCGTGCCTGATCCTGGGTAAACGCAAGGGCTACCAGAACACTCCGATGCCGGCCCACAACCTGAGCCTGACCATGGCTGGCGCCGCGATGCTCTGGGTGGGCTGGTTCGGTTTCAATATCGGCTCCGGTGGCGGGCTCAATGGGTTGTCCGGGATTGTGATGCTCAACACCCAATTGGGCGCGTGTGCCGGGATTCTCGGCTGGATGTTCACCGAGTGGTTCAAGGTCGGCAAGCCGAGTGCCCTGGGCCTTGCGAGCGGTGCCTTGGCGGGCCTGGTGGGGATCACGCCGGCGTGTGCCTATGTGGGCGTTGGTGGTGCCCTGGCCATCGGCCTGCTGTGCGGGGTGTTCTGCTACTTGAGCGTGACGGTGTTGAAGCGTCGCTTCGGTTATGACGACAGCCTCGACGTGTTCGGCTTGCACGGCATCGGCGGGATGATCGGCGCGGTGCTGACCGGCGTGTTCTGCGTGCCGTCCATGGGCGGCCTGGTGGAAGGCGTGACCATGGGCGGCCAGGTTGTGGCCCAGATCAAGGGCGTGCTGCTGACCACGGTTTATTGTTTTGTGGTCAGCTGGATCATTCTCAAGGTGGTCAATGCCCTGGTCGGCCTGCGCGCCCACGAGTCGGTGGAAGAGATGGGGCTCGACCTCGCCGAGCATAACGAGCGGGCCTACAACCACTGATCATCCGGCTGACTTAACACCGCTCAAAAATGTGGAAGCGGGCTTGCTCGCGAATCGGTATGTCAGTTAGCGGAATATTCACTGACCCACCGCATTCGCGAGCAAGCCCGCTTTCACATGGGTTTTGCGGTGTAGTTCAGCTTACCGCCAGCTCAAGGGGCTGGGCGGCCCGCTGCAACTGGGCGGCCACCAGGGTGTTCTTCAGCAGGTAGGCAATCGTCATCGGCCCCACACCTCCCGGCACTGGGGTAATTGCACTGGCCACGGTGCGTGCGCTCGCATAATCCACATCGCCCACCAACCGTGTGCCGGTCTCGGTCGTGATGCGGTTAATCCCCACATCAATCACCACCGCGCCAGGCTTGAGCCAGCTGGCGTCGATCAGTTGTGGCCGGCCCACGGCGGCCACCACGATGTCTGCCAGGCGGCACAGCGCCGGTGCATCGACACTGCGCGAGTGCACCACGCTCACCGAGCAGTTGGCCTGCAACAACAAGGTCGCCATGGGTTTGCCGACAATGTTCGAGCGGCCAACCACCACCGCATGCAAACCACTCAAGTCACCGCAGGTTTCGTGCAGCAGGCGCATGCAACCTGTCGGGGTGCAGGGTGTCAGCACCTCCAGGCCTTGCACCAGCCCGCCGACGTTTTCGCGGTGAAAGCCGTCCACGTCCTTGATCGGGTCGATGGCGTGAATCACCGAGGCTTCGTTGATATGGCCCGGCAGGGGCAATTGCACCAGGATGCCGTTTACCGAAGGGTCGGTGTTCAGCCGGGCTATCAGCTCCAGCACTTGCACCTGGCTGGCGTCGTTTGGCAGCCGGTATTCAAGGGAGCGGATTCCGACCTCCTTGGCCCGCAGCAGTTTGTTGCGCACGTAGACATGGCTGGCCGGGTCTTCACCTACCAGCAACACTGCAAGAGCCGGGTAGATCTGCTGTGCGGCCAGTATCAGGACTTCTTCGCGAACTTCGTCGAGAACCTGGGCCGAGATGGCCTTGCCGTCGATATCGCGGGCAAGTACCGGGAGAGTGCTGGTCAAAAACGTCACCGTTGTCTGAAGAAGTAAAGGCGCTGAGGGATCACTCCCTCAGCGATGAGTTCAGGCTACCAGTTGATGGCAGCCATACACCACCAGCACACCGGCGATCAGCGTGGCGTACGGCAACCAGCCGGCACGCTTTTGCCCATCGTTGGCCTGGATATACAAGTCGTTGAGCATTGCGGCGGGGAAGCGGCCCTTGTCTTGCACATAGTGGCGGTAGCAGAACACCGGCAGGATCAGCAGGGCCAGCAACAGGCCCGTCACCAGGGTGCCCGCGCCCCAGATGTCGGCGCCCAGGCCCATGCACGCCAGGTTGACGAAACTCAGCACGCCGCCGGCGGCCAGCAGTGCGGTAGGTGCCTTGTACGGGCGCACCCAGTCGGGGCGGTCCAGGCGGTGGATCCAACCGGCATTCAGGTTAAGGAAGTTGAAAATGATGTAGCTCACGTTGGAGGCCGCGAGCACGAACACATAGTCAGACATCAGCAACAACAGCAGGTTGAACGACAGGTCGGTCCACATCGCTGCCGTGGGCGCACCGTGTTCGTTGGTGCGTCCCAGGTATTTCGGCAGCCAGCCATCCACCGACGCCTGGTACAGGGTGCGCGAGGAGCCGGACATCGAGGTCATGATCGCCAGCAGCGTCGCCAGTACCAGCATGATCAGCACGATATTGGCGACCACCTTGCCGCCGCCGATACTGTCGGCCATGGCCTGGCCAACGCCCATGCCGCTGTAGATCGCCGGTGACAACAGCCCGCTGTATACCGCCGGCGTGACGATGGCGCCGCTGGCGTCGAGCACCGCCGGGGTCACCAGTTGGCCAAGCCCCAGGCTGCCTTGAAACGCCAGCGGCACCAGGGTGAATACCAGGATGCACAACAGGCCGGCGTAGAAAATCGCCTTGAACGTGTCGCGCTTGGGGTCCTTGAATTCCCGGGTGTAGCACACCGCCGTTTCAAAGCCGTAGGTGGACCAGGCGGCCATGAACAGCCCGCCGGCCATCAGCGTCCAACCGGAAATATCCCATGGGCCATCGATGACTTGCCCAGCCGCATCATGGGCCAGGGGGTACAGCGGCAGGAAGTTGGCCTGGGCTGCATCCCCGGTGAGCAATGGCACCACGCCGACCAGCAACAGGGGAATCAGCGAGGTGACGCCCAGCACCAGGGTCAGGCGTGCCGAACGCAGGATACCGCCGTGCTGCACGGCAAACACCGTCAGCAGAATCAGCAGGCCAATGCCGAAGGTTGCGTTGATCCGCAGCGACAGCCCGCTCTTGACCCAGCCCAGGTCCAGCAGGGTCAATTGCCAGGTGTTGATCAGTGCATCGGCAGGGAACAGCGCAGTCAGGATATAGCCCGCTGCCAGCCCCGAACCGATGGACAACACCGGCGACCAGGCCAGCCAGTTGCACCACACCGAAACCGGTGCAATCAGCTTGCTGTAGCGCACCCAGGCTACCGCGCCGTACACCGAGGCACCCCCGGATTTATGAGGGAACAACCCGGCGATCTCGGCGTAGGTGAATGCCTGGATAAACCCGAACAGGATCGACACGATCCACACGACCCACGCCGGTTTGCCGACCGTCGCGGCAATCGCGCCAATAGAGAACAACACCAGGGCGGGCACGCCGCTGGCGACCCAGAACGCCCCGCGCCAATCGATCTTGCGGTGCAGGCTGCCCGCCGGGCTGGCGGCCTGCGGTACGGCCTCGAACGTAGTCGCTTCCATCTTTGTATTCCCATGTTGAAGAGCGGTTAAGTGGGGCAGTCAAAGTAGGGTGGCGCACTCAGGTATCGGGACGATCAACTGCGTACCCGGCTTTTGTCCGGATCGTAGAAAATCGCTGCGCTGACCGTGGCGCTGATGCGCTTCTGTAGGCCATCGACTTTGCCTATCTCAAGTACCGTACCGGGCTCGGCGCAGGCCACGTCCACCCGGCATAACGCAATGTTGCTGGCCAGCAGCGGTGAGCGGCAGGCGCTGGTAATCACCCCCACCTGAGCCCGGCCGTGGTACACCGGGTCGCCATGGTGCGCGGCCTCGTTGCCGCTTAATTGCAGGCCGACCAGCTTGTGGGTGGGGTGTGCACTGCGCCGCAACAGAGCGTCGCGGCCGATGAAATCATCGGTTTTGCTTTTCAGCGGTACGCTGAACCCGATGCCCGCCTCAAACGGGTCGGTCTGGTCGTTGAACTCGTAGCCGGCAAAAATCAGCCCGGCTTCGATGCGCAGCATGTCCAGTGCTTCCAGGCCCAGGGGCACCAGGCCCAACGGTTGGCCGAGTTGCCAGATGCGGTCCCACACCCGTTCTGCGTCGTCGGGTTGGCACCACACCTCGTAACCCAGTTCGCCGGTGTAGCCGGTACGCGAAATCATCAATGGGCAGCCATCGAAACCGTCCAGCCGCCCGACCAGGAAGCGGAACCAGCCGAGGGCTTCCAGGCCCGGTTGGGTGGGTGGGGTCCAGACCATCTGCTTAAGCAACTCGCGGCTCATCGGGCCTTGCACTGCCAGGTTGTGAATCTGCTCGCTGGCGGACTTGACCCACACCTTCATGCCCAGTAGCTGCGCTTGCTCGCGCAACCAGACCCCGGCGTAGTCCTCACCGCAGATCCAGCGGAAATTATCCGGGCCCAGGCGCAGCAAGGTACCGTCATCGAGCATGCCGCCGTGGGGGTGGCACATGGCGCAATAGACCACCTGGCCCACCGCCAGGCGCCGCACGTCGCGGGTCAGGCAGTGCTGCAACAGGCTCTCGGCGTCGGGGCCGATGATTTCGAATTTGCGCAGGGCGGTGAGGTCCATCACCGCTACCCGTTCGCGGCAACCGAGGTATTCCTCGATGGCTCCGTAGCCGTCGTAGCGTAATGGCAGCCACCAGTTGCGGTAGTCGGTGAAGCTGCCTGTGAGGCGGCTGGTGCGTGAGTGGAACCCAGACTCACGGGTCAGGATCGGGTCGGCATCGGCCGTGGTTCGAGTGCTCATGGCGATGGAAAAACGCTCCTTCTCGCTGTAGATACGGACATGGATATCCGTCGGGTTCCAGCCATTGGCCGGGTCGATGTCATCCGGGCACGAGGTACTGCCACACAACAGATCGGTCATGGCGCGCAGCAGCACATAATCGCCGGGCCGTGACCAGGGCTCATCCAGGGTCATCTGCTGGTGCGCATCGATCCGGGTGTTGAAGAAGAAATTGATCGCCGGCCAACCATTGCGGGCCTGCACACCATGGGGCGCGAGCACCTGGCTGAGGTTGTCGCTGCAGTTGTCGTGCCCGAAATAGCCATGGCTTTCGTAATAGCGTGCGGCGCAGGCCAGGGCGAAGGAATCGTGGCGGCCGACGGTGTCTTGCACCACCTCCAGCATTGGCTGCATGTTCCGGTCGAAAAACTTCGAGAACAGCCCGGGTGCCGGGTAGGCGCTGGCGTTCAGCGTGCGGGTCACCGTTTGGTCCAGGTCCAGTTCCACGCCGCGGTCCAGGGCGCGACGGTCGAGGGCGACGAAATCCGAGCACTGGCGCCCGGCAACATCCAGCACCTGCACATATTGCCCTTTGGCGACGGTGTAGCTGTGGGCGGTGCCGGCGCGCAGGGTGAACTCGTCCAGCACATCACCCAACGGCTCGGGCAGCACGGGCACCAGCAGGGGCGAAGGGTTGGCCCGTGTCACCACAAGGCGCAGTTCGCTGGGCCTATATTGCCGGTCAACGGCGGTGGGCCCGGCGGGGGCGGCAACGATCACCAGCAACCGCTCATGGGCCACAAAATGGCGGCTGTGGCCGGGCGGGCTGTCGTCGTCCCACAGCGAGGCGGCAGGCGGCAATTGCAGCGGGTCGATGCCACGGCGGTTGAGCGCCTGGCCGACACGCCCGGATACGCCGCCGGCCGTCGAGCCGTGCAAGCCCCAACTGGCCAAGGCACTGCGCCCGCAGGCGTCGAGGGCAAGCAGTTGGCAGGTTTGCCGGCCTTCGATGTCGATCACTTGCAGGCCGTCGCCGGGCTGCAAGTCCACCAGGGTCATACCGCCGGCGGCCACGCGGTAACGTTCCAGGTTCGGTGCGCGGGCGAACAGCCCGGGTTCCCGGGGATGTGAAACACGAGGTGCGTTCATCATCAGCCAACCGACTTGATGGGCGTCGCGGGCTCGCCCAGGTACGCCGCCATCGAGTCATCCAGCGCCTGCAACCACGGTGTGTGGTGGGCTGGCGATTGGGTGCCGGTCATCAATGAGCGATAGGATTTGTCGCGATAGCCCATGATGTTTTGCGCCTTGTCATGCTTCCAGTGCAGAAAGGTTTCGTTGACGGCGGCGATGTCGAAGTTCGGGTAGTCGGTGGCATCCACCAGGTGCTGGATATACGCGCCCTGGTACTCGAACATCTGCTGGTTGGTCTCCAGGGTCTGTTCCCGTGCATGCCATTGCTGGCTGTCGGCGGCTTGCTCGGCCTGGCTCGGCAGCGCGATACGCCCCAGGATCACGTCGCGGGCATACCAGGCCTGGGCATCGAACATGTTGAAGGAGTACCACTGGTCCTGCATGCCGAGGTAGATCAGGCGTGGGTTGGGCTCCCAGAACACGCCCTTGTAGAGGTTCATCGGCCACAGGCGGTTGTCGGTCTTCAGGCTCAGTTCGTCGGGCAGGAACGGAAAGTGATGCTTGTAGCCGGTGCACAGGATCACCGCGTCGATGTGCTTGCTGCTGCCATCCACAAAGTAGGCGCGGTTGTTTTCCAGGCGCTTGAGCAGCGGTTTTTCTTCCCAGTTATCGGGCCAGGCATAGCCCATGGGCGCGGTGCGGTAGCAACTGGTGATGCTGCGTGCGCCGTACTTGTAGCACTGCGAGCCGATGTCCTCGGCCGAATAGCTGCTGCCGACAATCAACAGGTCCTTGTCCTTGAACTCCAGTGCCTCGCGAAAATCATGCGCATGCAGAATGCGCCCGGCGAACTGTTCGAAGCCGTCGAAGTACGGCACCTTGGGCGTGGAGAAGTGGCCACACGCGTTGATCACGTAGTCGAATTCTTCACAGGTCAGCGTGTCGCTGTTGTAGTCGTGGGCCTGCAGGGTAAAGCGCTGGGTCTGTTCATCGAAGGTGACTTGGCGCACCACATTGTTGAAGCGGATGTAGTCGCGTACGCCGGCTTTTTCCACCCGGCCCTTGATGTAGTCCCACAACACCTCGCGCGGCGGGTAGGAACCAATGGCCCGGCCGAAATGCTCTTCAAAGGTGTAGTCGGCGAACTCCAGGCATTCCTTGGGGCCGTTGGACCACAGGTAGCGGTACATGCTGCCGTGCACCGGTTCGCCGTTTTCGTCCAGGCCGGTGCGCCAGGTGTAGTTCCACATGCCGCCCCAGTCCTGCTGTTTCTCAAAGCACACCAGTTCGGGAATGGCGGTGCCCTGGTCGCGGGCCGACTGGAACGCACGAAGTTGTGCCAGGCCGCACGGGCCGGCGCCAATGATTGCTACACGTAGAGTCATGAGCGTGCTCCTGAAGGGTTTCAGCGAAAGATCACTGTCTTGTCCTGATTGATGAACACCCGGTGTTCCAGGTGGTATTTCAGGGCTTTGGAAAGGGCGACGGTCTCGGTGTCGCGGCCAATCGCAACCAGCGAGTCGGGCAGGTGGGTGTGGTCGACGCGCTGGATTTCCTGCTCGATGATTGGCCCTTCATCGAGGTCGCTGGTGACGTAGTGGGCGGTGGCGCCGATCAGCTTTACGCCACGGTCGTAGGCCTGGTGATAAGGCTTGGCGCCCTTGAACCCGGGCAGGAACGAGTGATGGATATTGATCGCCCGCCCCGACAGCTGCTGGCACAGGCCGTCGGACAGAATCTGCATGTAGCGGGCGAGCACCACCAGGTCGGTCTGGGTGTCTTCGACGATGCGCATCAGCTCGGCTTCCTGGTTGGCCTTGCTGTCTTTGGTGATGGGCAGGTAGATGAAGCGGATGCCTTCGCGCTCGGCCATGGCCCGCAGGTCGAGGTGGTTGGAAACCACGGCGGTGATGTGCATGTCCATCTCGCCCTTGCGGTGGCGATAGAGCAGGTCGGTGAGGCAATGGTCGAACTTGCTGACCATCAGCAGTACCCGGGTGGGCTGGCGCGAGCTGAATAACTGCCACTGCATGTCGAAGCCGCCGGCAAGGTCGCCCAGGCCTTCGCGCAGCGCGCCGATATCACCGCTGACCAAGGTGTTGAAACGGAACACTGCGCGCATGAAAAACTGCCCGGTGAACTCATCGTCAAATTGTGCCAGCTCGCTGATGTAGCACTGTTGGCGGGCCAGGCAGGCGCTGATTGCTGCGACGATACCGGACGCCGCCGGGCAGGTGATCTTGAGAATGTAATGTTCGCTGGAGGCGTCCATCGGTGGCTCCTGAAATGAAATGAAGGAAGGTTCAGCCCTTGGCCGTGCGTTTGGCTTTTTCCGGGTCGTCAAAGGGCAGGGCGTGAGTGGCGGCGGTGCCTTCGAGGCTGCCGCGCACCTGCAGCGCAATGCCGGGTTGCGAGCAGGCGACGCTCATGCGTGCGATGGCCATCGAGCGTTTGCTGAGGCGCGAATACATGCCGCAAGTGACCACGCCGACTTGCTGGCCGCCGTGCCACAGGGTGTCGCCGGCCTCGGCAGGGCGTACGCCGTCGAGCAGCACCCCGGTGATCTTGAAACGCTCCTGGCCGCGCAGGCGCAGGTGTTCTTCCGCGCCACGAAACGCTTGCTTGCCAGGGGAGACGGTGAAGTCCAGGCCCATTTCCCAGAGGGTGTCGCCGGCTTTCTGGTCGGCGAAGGGGTACATCTGCGAGTTGTCGTAGGGGAAAAACATCAGCGAGCTTTCCACCCGCAGCCAGTCCAGGGCGGTGAACGCACACGGGATAATACCCAGGCTCGCGCCCTGTTCCAGGATGGCGTCCCACAGCGCTGGCGCATCGGCCGCCTTGCAGAAAATCTCGTAGCCGCGTTCGCCGGTGTAACCCGTGCGGGAGATCATCACCGGGCGGTCGAAGAGGCGGGTTTGCAGGTGATGGAAATACGCTAACTGGCGGATGCCGGGCACGTGCTCGGCAAGAAAATCCACCGCCAGCGGGCCTTGCAGCGACAGGTCGTGCAGGTCGTCATCGAACAGCACCGCCACTTGCCGGCCCTGGGCAGAACGCACCAGCATTTCATGCCCGGTGCCGGCGCCATGCACTACCATGAATGCGTTGGGCCCGGTGCGGTAGACGATGCAGTCATCGACAAATTTGCCGTCCTCATCGAGCATCGAGGCGTACACCGATTTGCCGGGGTAGAGCTTGGCGATATCGCGGGTGGTCGCCCACTGCAACAGGCTCTCGGCGTGGGGGCCTACGTAGTGGACTTTTTTCAGCCCCGACACGTCCATCAACCCGGCGCGGGTGCGGATCGCCTGATGGTGGTCGGCCAGTTCGCTGGTGTAGGTCCAGGCGGTGCCCATGCCGTTCCAGTCTTCGAGGTTTGAGCCGAGGGCGCGGTGCCGCTCGGCCAATGCAGAAATACGCCATGAGTGGGTCATGTAAGGATCCTTTTGCTGGGAAATGAAGGTCAGGCGTGCGGGTCGAATTGGCTCAGCCACTCCACCAGCGTGTGTCGGTAGCGGGTCATGCCCTTGTAGTCGGCGATGGGCTCGGGCAGGTCGCGCAGCACGCGGTGCAGGCGGCAGCCCCAGCCGGGTTGGGTCACCAGTTCCTGCATGCTGATCAGGTAAGTGCGGATGCTGAACATCACCGCGTTGCTGCGGGGCAGGCGCGCCATCACTTGCAGCTCGACCCGCAGGTGCACCTGTTGCCCGACGTTTTGGGCGGTGATCTGGCCGCGGTCCGCGCCCCATTCATGAAAGGTCTCGGGGGATGAGTCCAGGCGCGGGTTGATGGTCAGGGTCCAGTTCAGGCGCCGCACGGGCTGGCCGGCCTGCAGGTTGAGCAGGTACTTCAGCGCACGCTCGAACACGCCCAGTTGATGGGCCATGGGCACCGGTGCATGCCACTGCTTGAAGCTCATGCCGGCGTCGAAGGCCAGTGACCAGTCGGCCGGGCCGGTGATCAGGCCGGCGTCCATGTACAGGTCGCCGTCGCGCTGGTCGAGCAGCGCGAAGTCTCCTTGCACCTGGCGCCCGATGAATTCCAGCGGCTCACAGGGCAGGCTGGTGGCATCGCCAAATACAAAGTGCTGGTTGATCTCCAGCAGGCGGTTGCGCCAATGCCAACGGTCGCCATCACGCGCCAGGCTGAACCACTGCGGGTAGTCGGCGGCCAGGTGCTCCATGAGCATCTGCAACGCATCCCAGGCGGCCACTTGCATGTGTGGCAACACCAGGTAGCGACGCGGGTCCTTGTCCAGCACCAGCGCGCGCTCGGCCATTTCCGAGCGGTAGTGCTCGTCGATGTCAAAGCCATGCTCATAGATCGAGCCGGGGTCGCGCGAGGTGGCCGGCTCGATATTCACCGAGTACAGGTAACTGTCTTCGATAAACGGAAAGGGAAAGCGACGAATTGCCGTCGGGCTGTTGTGAAAGCTGAAGTCATCCCGATAGCTCAACACGGGGCTCGTTTGAAGAGGCATGGTCAACAACTCCTAAAGGTCCAGCGAAACGCATGGGCCGTTGCCGCGAGAGACGCAGGGCATCAGAAAATCGGCCTGTTCGGCCGGGGTGAGGAAGCTGTCGCGGTGTTCGATGGCGCCGCCCATGTGGCGCGTCATGCACTGGCCGCACACCCCGCCGCGGCACAGGTTGGGCACCTGCAGGCCGGCGGTTTCCAGGGCTTCGAGCAGGCTCTGTTCAGCCTCGACCCGCAGGCGCCGGTCACTGCGCAACAGGTGCAGGTCGAACGGTTGGCCCGGTTGGGCGCCCTTGAATGCTTCCGAATGCACACGTTTGGGCGGCCAACCGAGGCGCGCGGCCTGGTGCTCGACGGCGTCGAGCAGGGACTGCGGGCCGCAGGTGTAGACGTGGCTGCCCAGCGGTCGGTTGCCAAGGATTCGGCTCAGGTCCGGGCGGCTGGCGTAGGTATGCAGGCGGGCGCCGAGGCGCTGTTGCAACTCGTCCAGGTAGGCGTCGCTCAGGCCGGGGCGGTACAGGTAATGCAATTCGAACTCGGCCTGCTGGTTTTCGAGGGCTGCGATGTAGGCCATGAACGGCGTGATACCGATGCCGGCGGCGATCAGGATGTGCCGGCGGGCCGTGGCGTGCGGTGCAAACAGATTGGCCGGTGGCGAGATCTGCAAGGTGTCGCCGACCTGCACTTGCCGATGCAGGTACTGCGAACCGCCACGGGAAGTGTCTTGCAGGCGCACGGCGATACGATAATGCCGGTTGTGCGCCGGGTCGCTGGTCAGTGAATAGGCGTTGCGCACCTTGCCTTCGGCCAGCGGCAAATGCACCTGCACATGGCTGCCGGGCGAGAAGCCGGGCAGGGCGCCGTCGCACGCCACCAGGGTGAACTCGCGCACCACCGGCGTGAGCATTCTCGCCGCGCTGACCCGCACGTTGAGGGACGCGCTCATGGCTGAAACCCCGCATAAGGCTTGTCGGGGTTGTTGCACACGCCCAGGTAAGCCCCCAGCCGCCTGGAAAAATGCCTGCGTACTTCCAGCCCGACATGGCAACCGATGCAATTCAGCAAGGGTTCCGGCCCGCCTGCCTGGATCAGCCCACAGTGGGCGCAATACACCAGGCGCTCGCCGGGCAGCGAGCAGGTCAGGTTGATCTCATCGTCTTCAAGGCCCGCGGCGCGTGCGTCGCCGTGGATGCGCCACACGAACGCTTCATCGCCCAGCAGGTACAGCCGACACCCCACGGTTGCGCTGGCCAGCACCTGCTGCAAGCGCCGGGCGAAGTCTGGCTGGTCGCCGATCAGCACCAAAGGTTGGTCCAGTGCCGCGACAACTTCGATGCCGACGGTTGCCGATTGCATCACCACGATGGGGCGGTTGTGGGGGTGGTTCATGCGGGCTCTCCAAGGTGCGTTTTGTTTCCTGTTGGGAGAGATACTTTCCTATGGGGAAAATCTTCTCAATCTGGAAAAAGGGCTATGCCTTTGGAGATAAGCCTTGCGCGACGACCGTGCGGGGCATGGAAGTTGCTGGTCTTAACGTAACGTTGAGCATCCGGGCGGGGAGTTATCGAGAGTGCGAACACGACAGCAATGGTGGCCGCTCTGGTTGGGGCCTGTGCGCCCCGAACAGGCACGTAGCGTGCGCAGGCTGCTGGCCGGGTTGCCTTTGGGCCAGGCGCACGCTGACGGTGCCTTGTCGGGTTTCGTGGACCGTTTCGACGCATTGTTGCCCGCCGGCAAGCTCACCCTGATCTTTGGTGGCGAAGACCTGGGGCCGGCCCGGCGCGGGTTGATCGAAGGCTGCCAGGACGTGGCGCGCTGCCCTTGGCGTGACGCCACCGCAGCCGACACGCCCGAGGCTTGTGGCCCATGCCGGCACCGGGGCGTGCATCGCCTGGTATGCGCCTTGCCGGAGGGGCACAAGGGCGTGTTGCTGCTCGACACCCCCCGCCGGGCCGGCGCCAGTTGGCGCCAGCTCATGGAGGAGGCCGCGCAGGCAGTCGGTGTCACCGTACGCCTGCGCAGCCACACTCTTGAGCAACAGCGCAAACAAGCGACGTCCCGGCACGGTGCGCTGGCCCGTGAGCTGCACGATTCGGTGGCGCAGCAGTTGGGTTACCTGTCGTTCCAGGCCCACGGGCTGCACTCGCAACTGGGCGAACCGGCGCAAGCCAGCGCCGGCCTGCAGGACCTGTGCGCGGGCTTGAGCCAACTGCAGCGCCAGGTGCGCGAACTGATCACCAGCGCCCGCCTGACCATGGACGGGCGCTCGCTGCGCCAGGCGCTGGCCGACTCCGTCGCGGAGTTCTCGCGGCGTTGCATCATCGTGTTCGAACTGGATAACCGCCTGGCCGACGACGCCCTGAGCCCGGAAACCGAGTTGCAGATTCTGCAGATTATTCGTGAGGCCCTGGCCAACGCAGTGCGTCATTCCCACGCGCGGCACGTGCGTATTGAACTGCGCCAGACCCAGGACGGCGCTGCATCGGTGTCGGTGGAGGATGACGGCATTGGCCTGAGCCAGGCCTGCGGCGAAGACAACCACTTCGGCCTGGCGATTATTCGCGAGCGCGCCGCCAGCATCGGCGCGCGGCTGACCATTGAAGCGATCCGCCCGCACGGGGTGCGCGTGCACCTGGGCCTGAATCGCAACCAAGACCTGCCACAGGGGAGTCTCGATGGACTGCACGACCTTATTACTGATCGATGATCACCCACTGTTTCGCAAGGGCCTGGCGCAGCTATTCGATGCCAGCGATGACTTCGAAGTGGTGGGGCAAGCGGCCAGTGGCCGTGAAGGCATCAACCTGGCCGTGAGCCTGACGCCGCAGCAGGTCCTGCTGGATTTGCACATGCCGGGCCTCAGCGGTTTGCAGGTACTGGATGAACTGCGCCAATTGCGTCTCGATTGCCAGGTGGTGGTGCTGACCGCCTCGATGGACCGCGCCGAATTGCTCAGTGCCTTGCGCCTCGGCGCCAGTGGTTATGTGCTCAAGGAAACCGAGCCCGATGCGTTGTTGGCCTACATGCGCAATTGCCACAAAGGTGCGATTGTGCTGGATGCGGCCTTGATTGCGCTGCTGGCTGACCAGGCCGCACCGGCGCAACACTGCGAGGCTGCGGGCAGTGGCAACCTCACTGAGCGCGAAGGCCAGACCCTGGCATTGATCGCCGCCGGCATGAGCAACAAGCAGATCGGCCGGGAACTGGGGATCAGCGATGGCACGGTAAAAATCTACGTGCGCAGCCTGTTGCAAAAACTCGGCCTGCACTCGCGGCTGGAGCTGGCGGCCCGGGTGCACAGCGGTGCATTGATGAAACACGAGGAGCGCCATTAGATGAGGGAAAGCCCCGAAGCCTTTGAGCAGGCCCCGCCGGCGCACCTGATGGATCGCTTTCCGGCCGCCCTGCTCGAATTGCGCGACAACGGCCAGATCGCGCACTTCAACCTGGCCTGGGCCGAGCTGATGGGGCAGCCGGGTACGGAGCGCAACCTGATGGATTACGTGCACCAGGAAGACCGCCCGTTGTGGCGCCAGGCCTTGAACGAACTGCGCCGGCGCCCCGACACCTCATTCAACCAGCGCCTGCGCTTTGTGCATCCTTGTGGCGAGTTACGCTGGTTCGAGGTCAGCCTCAAGCGCGGCGCGCAAGGGTTCTACCTGGTGGCGGGTGATGTGACGGCGCACAAGCGCCGCGAGATTGCCTTGCAGGCCAGCCAGCGCAGCAGCATGAGTTTGCTCGACAGCATGCCGGGGCTGGTCTATCGGGGGCGCAACAACCGCGACTGGACCATGGAATTCGTGAGTGCCGGGTGCCTGCAATTGACCGGTTACCCTGCCGAGCGGCTGGTGGACAACCATGAGTTCACCTACAACAGCCTGATCCTGGCGCAGTACGCCGATTACGTCTGGCGCGAGGTGCAATATGCGTTGTCGCGGCACGAGCCGTTCGAACTCAATTACCAGATTCGCTGCGCCGATCAGTCGATCAAGCAGGTGTGGGAGAAAGGCGTGGGGATTTATGCCGATACCCGCGAGGTGCTGGGGATCGAGGGGGCGATTTTCGAACGTAAAACCTTGTGATGAGCGAGCTTGCCCCGCGTTGGGCTGCCCAAGCAGCCCCATCAATCTGTGGTGAACCCGACGGGGGACACGCCCCCTCACCACAACCAGCCCGTTCCCACAAAGGCTGACTCAGTGTGCCCCGGCAGCCTTGTTCAAATCACTTTGCGCCCACTGCGTATACACACACGCATCCGCTGTGGCCCAGCGCACCCGCACCGGGTCGCCGGCCTTGAGCGGCATGCCCGCAGCAGACAAGGCCTTGACCGTCATCGAGGTGCCGCCCAGGGTTTTCACCGCGCAGGTCTGGCTTTCCCCGAGGAACAGCACTTCGCCCACGATCGCTGATACTTCATTCCAGCCCGCCGACAGCGGCTGCCCGGCGGCCTGTTCGACGCTCAACGCCAGGGCTTTTTCCGGGCGCACCATCAGTAGCACGTCCTGATCGGTACGCAGCCCGGCGGTCAGGCGGATCGACACGGGTTGGCTTTCGAACATGCCGACCGCGTTGCCCTGGACCTTGAGCTTGAGGAAGTTGGAGTTGCCCAAAAACGAGGCGACAAACGCATTCGGTGGGTTCTGGTACAGGTCGAAGCCGCTGCCGAGGCCGACGATCTTGCCGTGGCTGAAAATCGCGATGCGCTGGGACAGGCGCATGGCTTCTTCCTGGTCGTGGGTCACGTAGACAATGGTGATGCCCAGGCGCCGGTGCAACTGGCGCAGTTCGTCCTGCAAGTCTTCACGCAGTTTCTTGTCCAGGGCGCCGAGGGGTTCGTCCATCAGCAGGATGCGTGGTTCATACACCAGCGCCCGGGCGATGGCGACACGCTGCTGTTGGCCGCCGGAGAGTTGCGAAGGGCGGCGATGGGCAAACTCTTCCAGCTGCACCAGCTTGAGCATGGCGTCCACGCGCTTCTCGCGCTCGGCGCTCGCCAGTTTGCGAATCGCCAGGGGGAAGGCGATGTTGTCGCGCACCGACAAGTGCGGGAACAGCGAGTAGCGCTGGAACACCATGCCGATGTCGCGCTTGTGCGGCGGTACATTGACCAGCGATTGGTTGCCCACCAGGATCTCGCCGCTGCTCGGCGTTTCAAAACCGGCGAGCATCGACAGCGTGGTGCTTTTGCCCGAGCCGCTGGAGCCGAGGAAGGTGAGGAATTCGCCGTCCTTGATGTCCAGCGAGATGTTGTCCACGGCGGCAAATTCGCCGTAGTACTTGTTCAGGTTGCGCAGGCTTACCAGGGGTTGCTCGTTGCCTTGCGCGGACTCTTTGATTACTGCACTCATGTTCTTCTCCTGGGCTCAGGGCCGGGTTTCGGTGCGCCGGCGAACGGCGGCGGCAATCACCATGACCAGCACCGAGATGCCGATCAGCAACGTCGAAGCGACGGCGATCACAGGCGTCAGGTCCTGGCGCAGGGTGGTCCACATTTTTACGGGAAGGGTTTGCAGGGTCGGGCTGGCCATCATCACGCTGAGCACCACTTCGTCCCACGAGACCAGAAAGGCGAACAGCGCGCCGGCCACCATCCCTGGGCGAATCGCCGGGAAGGTCACCTTGAACACCGCCTGCAAGCGCGACGCGCCGCAGATCACCGCAGCGTCTTCAATTGATTGATCGAACAGCTTCAACGAGTTGATGATCGAGATGATGGTGAACGGCAGCGCGACGATCACATGGCTGACCACAAAGGCGAACATCGTGCCGGTGTAGCCGAGTTTGAGGAACAGCGCGTACACCGCTACCGCAATGATCACCAGCGGCACAATCATCGGCAGGGTGAACAGCCCGTAGAGCAACTCGCGGCCGGGGAACCGCCCGCGCACCAGGGCAAATGCGGTGGGCAGGCCCAGCGCCACGGCAAACACCGTGGTCAGCACAGCGACCTTGAGGCTGGCCACGGCGGCGTTCATCCAGTCGGGGTTGGAGAAGAACTGGCCGTACCATTTCAGCGTCCAGCCGGGCGGCGGGAAGACCAGCCATTGGGACGAACCAAACGAGAGCAGCACGATGAATACGATCGGCAGCAGCAGGAACAGCCCAATCACACCGGTGGTGGTATACAGGCCCAGGCGCATCCTGCGGCTCATGGCATTGGGAGTCAGGAGCATGACGGCTTACCTCGCGTTGCTGGCGCCAACCGGGGATTCCGGCTGAAGCTTCAGGTAGAAGTAGAACAGCACCAGCGTGATGAAGATCAGCAACGCGGCCCCGGCACTGGCCAGGCCCCAATTGAGGAACGACTGCACCTGCTGAATGATGAACTCAGGCAGCATCATGTTCTGCGCACCACCGAGCAGCGCCGGGGTGACGTAGTAACCGAGGGACATCACAAACACCATCAAGCCGCCGGAAAACAGCCCCGGCCGGCATAGCGGCAGGAACACCCGGAAGAAGTTGGTCCAGGGGCTGGCGCCGCAAATTGAGCCGGCCTGCAGGATCATCGGGTCGATGGCCTGCATGGTCGCCTGCAACGGCAGCACGATAAACGGGATCATGATGTAGCTCATGCCGATTACCACGCCGGTCAGGTTGTGCACCATCTCCAGGGGTTGATCGATGATGCCCATCGCCATCAGCGCCTTGTTGATCACGCCGGAGGCCTGCAACAGCACCAGCCAGGAGTACGTGCGGGCGAGGAGGCTGGTCCACATCGACAACAGCACGATGCTCAGGATCCAGCGTCCCCAGCCGCGTGGCACCAGGGTAATGGCCCACGCCAGCGGAAAGCCCAGCAACAAGCTGAACAGGGTCACCAGGCCCGCCACCGAAAAGGTGTTGAGCAACACCCGGGCGTAGGCCGAGTTGGCGAACAGCTGTTGGTAATTGCCAAGCCCCGGCACCGGCTCCAGCACGCCGCGCAGCAGCAGGCCGATCAGCGGCGCCAGAAAGAACAGACCAAGGAACAGCAAGGCCGGGATCAGGTTGCTTGAACCGCGCCAGCGCTGCGCCAGGGACGGCGAAACGGCTTTACCGCCAGCCTTGCCGGCAGCGCCAACGGCGCTCCCGGTGGGCGTGGTTGCCGTCATTTTCATTTGACTAGCCATTCATTCCACCGTGTCGCAATGGCCGGGCCGTTCTTGGCCCAGTAGGCGAAATCGAGGGTGATCTGGTCCTTGGCATACGCCGTCGGCAGGTTGGGCGCCAGGACTGAATCCAGGCGCTGCACGCTGTCGATGTTCACCGGTGCATAGGCGGTCAGGTTGGAGAAGTCTGCCTGGCCCTTGGCGCTGCTGGCGCTGGCCAGGAACTTCATGGCCGCCGCCTTGTTTTTCGAGCCCTTGGGTACAACCAGAATGTCGGCCATCACCAGGTTCTGCTTCCAGCTTACGCCCACTGGTGCGCCGTCTTCCTGCAGCGCGTGAATGCGTCCGTTCCAGAACTGGCCCATGCTGACTTCGCCGGAGGCCAGCAGCTGTTGCGACTGTGCACCGCCACCCCACCAGACGATGTCTTTCTTGATGGTGTCGAGTTTCTTGAAAGCGCGGTCCAGGTCCAGCGGGTACAGCTTGTCGGCGGGTACACCGTCGGCCAGCAGGGCCAACTCAAGCACGCCCGGGCTCGGCCATTTGTAGAGGGCGCGTTTGCCTGGGAAGGTCTTGGTGTCGAACAGGGCGGTCCAGTCCTGGGGTTTGCCGGCGCCGAGCTTGCTCTCGTTATAGCCCAGCACGAAGGAGAAGAAGAACGAACCCACGCCGTGGTCAGACACGAAGCGCGGGTCGATCTTGTCGCGCTGGATCACCGAGAAATCGAGGGGTTCGAGCAAGCCTTCGGCGGCGGCACGCAAGGCGAAGTCGGCCTCCACATCCACCACGTCCCACTGCACGTTACCGCTTTCGACCATGGCCTTGAGTTTGCCGTAGTCGGTGGGGCCATCCTGGACCACGGTGATGCCGCTGGCCTTGCTGAACGGGTCGGCCCAGGCCTGCTTCTGCGCATCCTGGGTGCTACCGCCCCAGCTCACGAAATTGACGCTTTCGGCTGCCAGGGCCACGTGGGAGGCCGTGGCCAATAAACCCGCGAACAGCACCGCGGTTGCACGTTTGTTCAACACCATTTTCACGCCCTCATTTGTTTTGTTATTGAGCGGGCTTGGTAATGCCCGCCTATCGGGAGCAGTAGGTCCAGCGGGGCCTCTAATCGGGCCCCAAAGGGCGACCGTGCCAAGGGCTGTTATTCGTGCTTTCCCTGGCGGGCGCACTTGGCAGGAACGTTCGGTCTATGGAATGTCATATTATGGTATTCCAAACTTTGTGCAAGCATTTTGCCTTACCGGTTATCCGTCATTCGGTGAAAGGAATGCTCTCGACCACCTCAAGGTCGTAGCCGGTCAAACCGGCGTATTTCAGGGGCGGGCCGAGGTGGCGCAGTTTGCCGACGCCGAGGTCCTGCAAGATCTGCGCCCCGGTACCGACTTCGGAATAGATGCGTGATTGCGAGCGGTTGAATTGCCGGGGCGCCTGGGTCAGTTGCGGCACACGCTCCAGCAGTGCCTGGGATGACTCATGATTGGCCAGCACCACCACCACGCCGCAGCCTTCGGCGGCCACCCGCTGCAAGGCGGCCCACAACGTCCAGTTGGACGGGCCGCTGTATTCAGCGCCGACCAGGTCGCGCAGCGGGTCGATCACATGCACCCGCACCAGGGCGGGTTCGTCGCGGCGCAACTGGCCCATGACCATCGCCATGTGCACGCCGCCTTCGATGCGGTCTTCGAAGGTGATCAGGCGAAACGTGCCATGCACCGTCGGCAGGTCGCGTTCGCCAATGCGCACCACGGTGCGTTCGGTGCTCAAGCGGTAGTGAATCAGATCGGCGATGGTGCCGATCTTGATCCCGTGCCTGCGGGCGAATACTTCCAGGTCGGGACGGCGGGCCATGGTGCCGTCATCGTTCATCACTTCGACGATCACCGAGGCCGGCGTATGCCCGGCCAGGCGCGCCAGGTCGCAGCCGGCTTCGGTGTGGCCGGCGCGGGTCAGTACACCGCCGTCCTTGGCGCGCAGCGGGAAGATATGGCCCGGTTGCACAATGTCTGCAGGGCCGGCATTAATGTCGACGGCCGCCGCCACGGTGCACGCGCGGTCAGCAGCAGAAATACCGGTGGTGACGCCGACGGCCGCTTCGATGGACACGGTAAATGCGGTACTGAACACGCTGCCATTGCTCGGCACCATCTGTTCCAGGCCGAGGCGCTGGCAATGTTCATCGGTGAGTGTCAGGCAAATCAGGCCACGGGCTTCACGGGCCATGAAGCTGATAGCCTCGGCGGTGCAGCAGTCGGCAGGCAGCAACAGGTCGCCTTCGTTTTCCCGATCTTCGTCGTCCACCAGGAGCACCATCTTGCCCTGGCGGTAGTCTTCGATGATTTCTGCAATGCTGTTGAACGACATGTAGGGTGCTCGAATTATTGGTTGTATGTATTATGGTATACCATAAAATCTAATCAAGAGGATGTCACGATGAAGGCGTACTGGATTGCCCATGTGAATGTGGCGGATGCAGAGCAATACACGCAGTACACCCAGCGCGCACCGGCGGCGTTTGCGAAGTTTGGCGGGCGTTTTCTGGCCAGGGGCGGGCGCAGCGCCGCGATGGAAGGCGGGCCTGCGACGCAGCGCAATGTGGTGATCGAGTTCGACAGCTACGACCAGGCGGTGGCGTGCTATGAGTCTGAGGAGTACCAGCAGGCGAGGGCGCACCGAGAAGGCGTGGCTCAGGCGCAGATCATTATTGTGGAAGGCTTGGCACCCTAGGTTTATCAGGTGTAAAGCGATTCAAATGTGGGGCTTGCTGTAGTGAGCGGGCTTGCCCCGCGCTGGGCTGCGAAGCAGCCCCATTAATCTGTAGTGAACCCGAAGGGCTACAAGCCCCCCCACCACAGCCAGCCCCCCATTTTGAACCGAGTCCGGTCTGAACATCAGCGGATAAAGTGAATCCTGCCGCTGTCGTCGTTGCCGATGTAGATGCCGTAGACACCGGCCTGGCGTTCCTCGATATAACGTTCGAGGATCTGCCGAATCGCCGGGTAGTAGATGCTGTCCCAGGGAATATCCTCGGGCGCGAAGAATTTGTAGTCCAGGGTTTCCGGGCCGAACTGGCCGGTAATCTCCAATGCGACGGCGCGAAAGATGATGTACACCTCGCTGATCTTCGGCACGCTGAAGATCGAGTAGGGCGACACGATCTCTGCACGCACGCCGCTTTCTTCCCAGACTTCCCGCAGTGCCGCCTGCTCCGTGGTTTCGCCACCTTCCATAAAGCCGGCCGGCAGCGTCCAGGTGCCAGGGCGTGGCGGGATCGCCCGTTGGCACAGCAGGTACTTGCCGTCCTGCTCGATGATGCAGCCAGCGATGATCTTCGGATTAACGTAGTGGATGTAGCCGCAGCCGCGGCACATCAGGCGCTCATGCGTATCGCCCGGCGGCAGTTGGTGACCTAAATCACTGCCACCGCATTTCGGGCAAAAGCCTGGGCTGAACACGGTCAGTGACCTATGCGCGGTTCTTTAAGCGCGATAGGCAGGATGATCTCGGGAATCTTGCCGGTCTCTTCCTGCTTGCGCTTGAGGTAATCCAGGGCAACGGCGGCGGCGGCGCGCACATGGTCGACGCAGGCCTGGTGGGCCGCCAGCGGGTCGCCGCTCTTGATCGCCTGCACCATGCGTTCCATTTCCTGGTTGCTGGTACCGCGACGGTTTTCCTGGGACACCGACGTGGCGCGCAGGTAGCTGATGCGCGCCTGCAACTGACGCAGCTGGGTGGCGGCGACATGGTTGCCAGACCCTACCAGCAGGACGTCGTAGAAACCCTGCACCGAGTCGATGACTTGTTGCAGTTCACCGTCCTTGAGGGCCTTGCGGTTTTCCTCCAGGGCTTTTTCCAGGGCCTTGATGTCCTTGGCCTTGGCACGCAGGGTGAACAACTGCACGATCAAGCCTTCAAGCACGCAGCGCAGTTCGTAAATATCGACGGCATCGGCCAGGGTAATGATCGCCACCTGCGGGCCCTTGGCATCGGCGAATTCCACCAGGCCTTCCGACTCCAGGTGACGCAAGGCTTCGCGCACCGAGGTGCGGCTGACGCCGAGGCGGTCGCACAGGTCGCGCTCCACCAGGCGGTCACCCGGCAACAGCTGGAAGTTCATGATGGCGCTGCGCAGTTTCTCCAGCACGATTTCGCGCAGGGTAACCGGGTTGTGATTGACCTTGAAGCTGTCGTCGAGTGGCAGGCGTTTCATGGGGTCTGCTCTGAATGGGGCGGTTAACTGGAGGCCTCGGCACCGGCTTTGGCAAAGGCTTGAGGGGCCAGCCGGGGCCGATTGAGGGCCAAAATCTTCGGCAAGTTTATCACGCTGCGTTCTTTAAGCGACAAACCCTCACCGCCCCCGGCGTCTGCTCACGCCAGTGTTGGTAGCGGGCCCAGCTTGCCCTTGTGGTAGATCATCGGCGTCACCGGTTGCTCGGGGAGGATCAGGTTCTTTACTGCGCCTACGATGATCGCGTGGTCGCCGCCGTCGTATTCGCGCCACAGCTCGCACTCGATAATCGCCGTGGCGTTGGCCAGCAGTGGGTTGCCCAAGTCGCTCAGGTGCCACTCGATGCCCTTGGCCTTTTCCTTGCCTTTGCTGGCAAACGCATAGGCTTCAGCCGTCTGGTCGGCAGACAGCAGGTGAATCGCAAAGCGCTTGCTGTCGCGCAGGATAGGGTAGGTGTCTGACGCATAGTTGGGGCAGAACAGCACCAGCGCCGGGTCAATCGACAGCGCGCTGAACGCACTGGCGGTGATACCGACGATGCCGCCCTCCGGGTCCAGGGTGGTCACCACCGTGACGCCGGAAGGAAACGAGCTCATGACGTCTTTGTAAATGCCGGGTTCGATCATGGTTGGGGTCTCTTAGCGCATCACGAAAGGGTCAGGCATCGGGGCCTGGGAAAGGTTGATCCACACCGTCTTCAACTCGGTGTAGGCCAGCACCGAATCGATGCCGCTTTCGCGTCCATAGCCACTGTTCTTGAAGCCGCCGATGGGCGCCATGGCCGATACGGCGCGGTAGGTGTTGACCCAGATGATGCCCGAGCGCACGTCCCGCGCCAGCCGGTGGGCGCGGCCCAGGTCGCGGGTCCAGATGCCGGCGGCCAGGCCGAACTGCGAGTCGTTGGCGATGGCCAGGGCCTGGGCTTCGTCCTTGAAGCGGATGACCGACGCCACCGGGCCAAACACTTCTTCTTGCATGATCTTCATCGAATTGCTGTCGCATTCGAACAGCGTCGGCTCATAGAACCAGCCGTCGCCGAGGTTCTGCGGGCGCTTGCCGCCGGTGCGCAGGCGCGCGCCTTCGGCGATGGCATCGGCCACCAGGCCTTCGACCACGGCCAGTTGCTGCGCGGTGGCCATGGGGCCCATTTCGCTGGCGTCGTCCTGTGGGTTGCCGATGCGAATGCGTTGGGCACGCTCCACCAGGCGCTCGACGAATTCGTCATAGATTTCATCCTGCACCAGCAAGCGCGAGCCAGAGACGCAGCTCTGCCCGGAGGCGGCATAAATGCCGGCAATGGCGCCGTTGATGGCGCTGTCGAGGTCGGCGTCGGCAAAGATGATATTCGGGGATTTGCCGCCCAGTTCAAGGGACAGCTTGGCGAAGTTTTCGGCGCTGCTGCGCACCACATGCCGTGCCGTAGCGGCGCCGCCGGTGAAGGCGATCTTGCGCACCAGCGGGTGGCGGGTCAGGGCCGCGCCGGTGCTGGGACCGTATCCGGTGACCACGTTGACCACACCCGGCGGAATGCCGGCTTGCAGCGCCAGGCGCGCCAGTTCAAGAATGGTCGCCGAGGCGTGCTCCGATGGTTTGATCACGATGGTATTGCCCGCCGCCAGGGCCGGCGCGAGTTTGATCGCGGTCAGGTACAGCGGGCTGTTCCACGGAATAATCGCGGCGACCACGCCCATGGCTTCATGCACGGTGTAGGCAAACAGGTCGGGCTTGTCCAGCGGCAGGGTGCCGCCTTCGAGCTTGTCGGCAAGGCCTGCGGTGTAGTGGAAAAATTCCGGCAGGTAACTGACCTGGCCGCGGGTTTCACGGATCAGCTTGCCGTTGTCACGGCTTTCTAGCTGCGCCAGTTGCTCCTTGTTCTCGGCGATCAGGTCGCCGAGACGGCGCAACAGCTTGCCCCGTGCGGTGGCGGTGAGGCCGCGCCAGGCCGGGCTTTCGAAGGCGCTTTGCGCGGCGTTCACGGCGCGCTCCACGTCGGCTTCGTCAGCATCGGGCAACTGCGCCCAGGGTTCGGCCAGCGCCGGGTTCAGGCTGTCGAAGGTCTTGCCGGACAGGGCGTCAACCCATTCGCCGCCGATGCACATCTGGAAGCGTTCAAGTGTCATGCCACGATCCCCTTTATCGGGTGTTGTTGGGAGTGTGCCGTTTCGAGGAAGCCCAGCAAGAGCTGGTTGACCAGGCGCGGCGATTCGACTGGCATCATATGCCGTTGCTCCGGCAAAACGGCCACGGTCGCGCCGGGAATACGCTCTGCCAGTTGCCGGGCCATTTGCGGTGTCGAGCCGGGGTCCAGCTCCCCGGTGGCGACCAGCGTCGGCGCCTGGATGCTGCCCAGGTCGTCGGCGCGGTACATGTCCTGGGTCGCGAACAGTTCATAGGTGGTCAGGTAACCCTGAGGGTCGTTGCCCGCCAGGGTCTGGCGCAACGCAGCAATCTGCGCCGGGTTGGCGGCCTGGTATTCACGGCTGAACCAGCGCGACAGGGCGGCTTCGGCGTTCGCGTCGGGCCCGTGTTCAGCAGCCTGGGCGGTACGTGCGATCACCCCGGCGCGCTGCTCGGGGCTGCGATTGAACACACTGTTAAGCACCACCAGGCTTTGCAGGCGCTGCGGGTAATGCAGGGCAAAGGCACGAGCCACCAGGCCGCCCATGGAAAACCCGATCACCGTCGCCAGGGGCAATTGCAGGTGGTCGAGCAGTTCCAGCAGTTGGTCGGCATAGCCCAGCAGCGGCGTACCGCTCTGCGGGCGGGGGCTGGCGCCATGCCCGAGCATGTCATAGGCAATGACGCGGTACCGGGTGGCGAGGCCGACCACCTGGCCGCCCCACATTTCTTTATTCAGGCCCACGCCGTGGATCAAAACCACAGGCTGGCCTTGGCCGGTCGCCAGGTAACTGGTGCCAGCCGGGGTACGTTCAGCGGTGAGCCGAATCATGGAGCGCTCCTGCATGCCTTTTATTTGAGTGCCGGTCTTGCTTACTGGGCTTTTTCAGCCGCCAGCTCTTCCAGGTCGATGTAGCGATTGCCGATGCGCGGGTGTAGGCGGCCACCGTCGGCGCAGCCCAGGACCACGACGATTTCGTCGGCGCGGGGCGCGTCTTCAATCTTCATTTCAAGGGTGATGTAGTGCGAGCGCAGGCCTTCGTCGTCCTTGTGCATCATCGGCACCTGAATCGACGTGCCCGGGCCGCCGCGCTTGTTGGTGAAGCTCAGGTAGCTCTTGGCCTTGACTGCTTCGCGATAGTGGTTGCCGAAGCGCAGGGTATGGATGATCGCCGAGGCGTGCTCGATCTCACCGTCAGCACCGACTACGGCGGCCTTGCCGTAGGCCTGGATCTTGTCGGCGCCGCCGATAATCCCCACCAGGCGCTCCACCATCAGTGCGCCGAGATCGGAGCAGTTGGCACGGATTTCCGGTTTCAGGTCTTCTACGAAACCACGGCCCAGCCATGGGTTTTTCAGCACGACGGCGAGGCCGACCATCTTCACCGGCGTATCCGAGGCCTTGCCGCCTTCGATAAGGGTTTCTTCTACATAGCTGACGATTTTGCGGATTTCGAAACTCATGAACGGCTCCATCTGAGGCGGGTGATTTGCGTATGATGGTATACCATAATACGAGAAGCGCAATAGAGTGATGTTCATTGCTCTGCGGGTCAGCTGACAAATGGCTGGTAATCGGCCCGCCCACGGGGTCAAATCCCGCTTCAGTCACCTTCTTCGAGGCCCCCATGCAGTCTGAATCCGCCCCGTTGCCACTGCGCATCCTCATCGGCTTTTCTCCGCGCAGCGCCTCCGACGACTTGCTGCGCAGCATGGCGCCCGCATTTACCGCAGCGCTGGGCCGTGAAATCCGGATAGAGCTGATGCCCGGTGAACTCGGCGCCATCGCTGCCCGCGCATTGATCGCCAGCCCCGCAGACGGCAATACGCTCCTGGTTGCGACCTTCGGCACCCATGCCATCAACCCCAACCTGCGCTCCGACCTGGGCTATGACCCTCTACGGGACTTCGCGCCGGTGTGCCTGGCTACCCGTTCACCGCTGGTACTCGGCACGCGTTTGTCCCTGGGTGTAAACAACGTGCAGGCGCTGATTGAATTGGCCGCGCGGCAGACGTTGACTTACGGCAGTTCGGGTACCGGCAGCGCGCCGTATCTGGCCGGGTTGCTGTTCGAAAAACTGACCGGGGTAAAACTGCTGCACCGGGCTTATCCGGATACGCGTGATCTGTATGTAGCGCTGGGGGAGGGTAGTTTGGACTTGAGCTTCAACAACGTGGCCACCATGCTGGCGCCGGTGCGCGCGGGGCAACTGCGTGCACTGGCGGTTACCACGCCAGTGCGATGTACCGCATTGCCCCAGGTGCCAACGCTGGAGGAAGCAGGGTTGAGCGGTTATGCGCTGAATAACTGGCTGGGCTTTGTTGCCCCGGCCGGCACTTCAACCCAAGCCATAGCGTGGCTCAACCAAGCGATAGCCGAGGCGTTGAAGGCGCCCGAGACCCAGGCGCTGCTCAGGGAAAACGGGATTGATGAAGTGAGCGGCACCGCGCAGCAGTTTGCCCGTCACCTGGACGATGAATTGACGCGCTGGGCGTGGTTGCGCGGCTAGCGTTTCTGCGCACGCCCCAAGCCTCAACGGCTGCCAGTTGTTCTACTTCATCGAGCAGCCGGGCGAGCATCGTGTAAGTGGCTATTTTCAGGGCGGCTGGGTACACATCGTTGGTCGACTGCAAGGCCTGAACGTGATGTATAAGTTTCTCAATCGTCATCAACCATCTTTTTGGGGCGTGATACGCTAGCCATACTTTTGAATTGGCACTGGTCGTTCCCGCGTATACGGCGACAGTGAGGAGTGAACATGTCGAAAATTTCCCACCATGATCTACGGCGCTCGTTTCGCGAGTTGCTCGCCTCCCCAAACTGCTTTCACACCGCCTCGGTGTTCGACCCGATGTCGGCCCGGATCGCTTCGGACCTGGGCTTCGAAGTCGGTATCCTGGGTGGCTCGGTGGCTTCGCTGCAGGTACTGGCTGCACCGGACTTCGCGCTGATCACCTTGAGTGAATTCGTCGAGCAGGCCACTCGCATCGGCCGGGTGGCGCAGCTTCCGGTGATCGCCGACGCCGACCACGGCTACGGCAATGCGCTGAACGTGATGCGCACCGTCCAGGAACTGGAGCGCGCAGGCGTTTCGGCGCTGACCATTGAAGATACCTTGCTGCCCGCGCAGTTCGGGCGCAAATCCACCGACCTGATCAGCACCGAAGAGGGCGTGGGCAAGGTCAAGGCAGCCCTGGAGGCCCGAGTCGACCCGCAGCTTTCGATCATCGCGCGGACCAACGCTGCCGTGCTTCCGGTGGAAGACGTTATCCACCGCACCAAGGCGTATCAGGAAGCCGGCGCAGACGGCATCTGCATGGTGGGTATTCGTGACTTCGACCACCTTGAACAAATCGCTGAAGGCTTGACGGTTCCGCTGATGCTGGTGACCTATGCCAACCCGAACCTCAATGACAATGCACGCCTGGCCAAGCTGGGGGTGCGGATTGTGGTGGCCGGCCACGGCGCCTACTTTGCCTCGATCAAGGCGACCTACGACAGCCTTCGCGATCAGCGCAACCTCACGCGCAGCACGTCAAACCTGACGGCCAGCGAGTTGACCCATACCTATACGTTCCCCGACACCTACGTGAATTGGGCCAAAGAGTTCATGGACGTTCAAGAGTAAGCAAAGGGCGCATGCGCGGTGCTTGACTCATCGCGCCCAAGCGCCTGTATCCTGTCTAAGCTAATTCCATAAAATTATTTATTTTATTCTTTATAGATCAATATCATCTAACTGAGTTGACCCTTGAAGCGCCGGGACCCGCGCCGCTCAAGTCTTATCCGCTCAGGAATCTATAAAAAATGAAGACGCTTAAACTGGCCCGCAATCTCCTCTCGGCCGTAGGCCTCGCTGTCCTTTCCCTAAGTGCTCAATCCGCTGACCTGACCATCGGCTATATCAACGGCATCGACCCGATCAAACGCGCGATTGCCGATGGCGAATATGAACAGGGCATTGGCCAGAAAATCGATTGGCGTAAATTCGATGCGGGCCCGGCCGTGCTGGCCGCCATGGCTTCCGGCGATGTGCAGATCGGCAACCTCGGTTCAAGCCCGCTGGCTGCGGCGGCTTCGCGAAACATGCCGCTGGTGGCGTTTATCGTCAGCGCACAGATCCGCAGCTCCGAAGCGCTGGTGGTGCGCGACGGCAGCGGGATCAAGACCCCTGAAGACCTGATCGGCAAGACCATCGCCGTCCCCTTTGTATCCACCTCCCACTACAGCCTGCTGGGCGCGCTGAAGCACTGGAACCTGGACCCGCGCAAGGTCAACATCGTCAACCTGACCCCTGCACAAATCACCGCCGCCTGGGCCCGTGGCGACATCGACGGGGCGTTTACCTGGTCACCTGCCTTGGGTGAAATCCGCAAGACCGGCAAGATCCTCACGGACGCTGCCGAGGTGTCCAACTGGAGCGCCCCGACCTTTGAAGTGTGGGTCGCGCGTAAGGATTTCGCCGAAAAGAACCCGAAGGTCGTGGCCGACTTTGCCAGGGTCAGCCTGGCAGCGATTGCCGATTACGCGGCGCATAAAAAGGACTGGACCGCAGATTCTGCTCCGGTGAAGAGCATCGCCCGACTCACAGGCGCCAACGCTGCAGACATTCCCGAGTTGCTCGAAGGCTCTTCGTTCCCGACAGCCGCCGAACAAAAAAGCGCCGAATACCTCGCTGGCGGCACCGCCAAGGAAATCGGCAAGACCGCCGAGTTTCTGAAAGAGCAGGGGAAGATCGAAAAAGTCTTGCCTGACTATTCAGCCTTTGTCAGCGACAAGTTCATCGGGGAGTAGTCATGGGCCTGACGCTTCATCCACTTGGCCCTACCATCGGCGCCGAGGTTGAGGGGCTGGACATGTCCCTGCCTCTGACTGATCAACAGCACAAGTGCCGGCGTTCGGCGGCGATACATTGTGGGCCAATGGCGTAGCTGCGTTCGACGCGTTATCGGCCCCCATCCGGCACCTGCTCGACGGCCTGACCGCTACCCATGAGTTGACCAAATCATTTCCCACCGAGCGCTTTGGCAGTACACCTGAAGCACTGGAGCGCTACGAAAAAGCCAGGAACGATCATCCGCCGCTGCCACACCCGGTGGTCAGGACACATCCCGCCACGGGCCGCAAGGGCTGTTTGTGAATGAAGGTTTTACCACGCGAATCAATGAGCTTGAGGCCGCGGAAAGTGACGCGTTGCTGCGCTTGTTGTTCAGCCATGTGAGCCGTCCGGAATTCACCGTGCGTTGGCGATGGCAGGCAAATGATGTAGCGTTCTGGGATAACCGGATTACCCAGCATTACGCGATTGATGATTACCGGCCAGAAAGGCGGGTGATGCATCGTGCGACGATCTTGGGTGACGTGCCTTTTTGACGGAGGATCAGTCGATGGACCTGCCCCTGGTGATCAACCCGGACGACTACCTGGAAACTGAGTTTGGCAGGGAGTTCACGCCTGAGCGCAACCGACAGGCATGGCAGCTTGCCTATGCGCGCTTGAGACACGAGCTGTCACGCGCGGGGCAGGGCGCACATCTGTACGTGGTCATGGGCGTGCAAGGGGCCGGCAAGTCTCGCTGGGTCTCGGAAAACCTTGATCGGCTGGGGCGCGGCGCGATCGTCTTTGATGCGGCCTTGCCGGCGCGGCGTCATCGGGAGGAGCTGCTGTCCATCGCCAGGGAATATGCAATCCCGGTGAGCGGGATCCTGGTGAGTGCACCGCTGGCGTTGGCGTTGGCGCGAAACGCCCAACGCAATGCTGACAAGAGAGTGCCGGAGGACGCGCTGAAAAGCGTGTTCAGCCTGCTTGAACCACCGAGTGAAGACGAAGGATTTGTACGGGTACAAATCATTGAACAACACTCGAGTCTACCCACATCCCTGTAAACAGCCTGCATCAGGTCTTGGTGAGTTTCGTTCCAGTAGCCGGCTTGCCTCAACGTTCCTTCACGTACCAACCGGCTTTTTCAAGCCGGTTCAGTGAGCGGTCAGTCCTCGCGCTTCACCACCAGCGTCAAGATGTCATAACTGGCCACCAACTCACCCAACTGGTTGGTTACCTCCACATCCCACGCCACCACGCCTTGCGGAATGCCCTGCGGGCTCTTCTTGCCCTGGTCGATCTTGCGCTTGCAGGTCAGCCGCGCCTGGATGGTGTCACCAATGCCTACCGGGTTGATAAACCGCAGGGTATCGAGCCCGTAGTTCGCCAACACAGGGCCCGGTGCCGGGGATACGAACAGCCCGGCCGCCGCCGACAGCACAAAGTAACCATGGGCGATGCGTTTGCCGAATTGCGACTCCTTGGCGGCGATGTCGTCGAAGTGCATGTAGAAGTGGTCGCCCGACAGGCAGCCGAAGTTCACCAGGTCGGCCTCGGTCACGGTGCGGCGGTGGGTCAGCAGTGATTCGCCAATCTGCAAATCCTGGAAGAACCGGCGGAACGGATGCACTTCGGTCTCGATGACCTTGGCACCGCGCACGTATTCGCCGGTGACGGCCGCCAGCATGGTGGGCGAACCTTGGACCGCTGCACGTTGCAGGTAGTGTTTCACCGCACGCAAGCCGCCCAGTTCTTCGCCACCACCAGCACGGCCCGGGCCGCCGTGTTTGAGTTGTGGCAGGGGCGAGCCGTGCCCGGTGGACTCGGCGGCAGACTCGCGGTCGAGCACCAGCAGGCGGCCGTGCCACGCGGCGGCCACCGGAATGGCTTTGGCCGCAATCTGCGGGTCTTTGGTGATCAGACTCGCAACCAGGCTGCCTTTTCCGCGTGCGGCCAGGGCCAGGGCTTCGTCCAGGTCTTCGTAGGCCATCAAGGTGCTGACCGGCCCGAAGGCTTCGATGTCATGCGCGCCGCCTTCAGCATGCGGGTCACGCGCTTGCAACAGGGTCGGCGCGAAGAACGCGCCCTGGCTGACGTTTTCACCGCGCGGTTCAAACCCGTCACGGGCGCCGAACAGCATATCGCTGCTCTGCAACAGGCTTTCCAGGCGTTCGGCCACGTCTTTGTGCTGGTCGTGAGAGGCCAGTGCACCCATGCGCACGCCTTCCACCGACGGGTCGCCAACCACGACTTTTTCCAGGCGCTCGCGCAGGCGGGTGGCAACCGCATCGATATGCTTGGCCGGCACGATAGCGCGGCGAATGGCGGTGCATTTCTGCCCGGCCTTGGTGGTCATTTCCCGGGCGACTTCCTTGATGAACAGTTCGAACTCTTCGTCATCCGGGCTCACGTCCGGGGCGAGGATCGCGCAGTTCAGTGAGTCGGCCTCGGCGTTGAAGGGCACCGAATTGCGGATCAGGTTCGGGTTGACCCGCAGCTTGGCGGCGGTGTCGGCGGAACCGGTGAAGGTCACCACGTCCTGGCCTTGCAGACGGTCGAGCAGGTCGCCGGTGCTGCCGATCACCAGTTGCAGGCTGCCCGGTGGCAGCAGGCCGGATTCGTCCATCAGGCGCACCACCGCCTCGGTCAGGTAGCTGGTGGCGCTGGCGGGCTTGACGATGCAGGGCATGCCGGCCAGGAAGCTTGGGGCGAATTTTTCGAGCATGCCCCAGATCGGGAAGTTGAACGCGTTGATGTGCACCACCACGCCGCCACGGGGCACCAGGATATGCGTGCCGGCGAAGCTGCCCAGTTTACCCAGCGGCATTGCCGGGCCTTCGTGGACGATATTGCCCGACGGCAACTCCCGCGAGCCGAGGCTGGCGTAAGTGAACAGCGTACTGTTGCCGCCCTCGATATCGATCCAGCTGTCGGCGCGGGTCGCGCCGCTGTGGTGGGAGAGGGCGTAGAGCTGCTCTTTGCGCTCGCTGAGGTACAGCGCGATAGCCTTGAGGCGCTGGGCCCGTTGCTGGAAGTCCAGCGCCATCAGCCCGCTGACGCCCTGGCGACGCCCGTGTTCGATGGCTTCGGCGAAGTCCGGGCGCTCTTCATGAGTGCGCGCCAGCTCATGGCCGTCGATGGCGCTGCGCAGCACTTGGGCGCCGTGTTGGCCGATCCAGCGGCCAGCGATAAAACTTTGCAGGGTAGGGGCGTGAGGCATCACGATTCCTCCGGGTTGGAAAATGAGAGTTAGTGTTTGCTGGCGCCTGCGGCACCAATGCCGGTCATGGAGCGAATGAACTGGGCCAGGTAACGCCCGCGTTCAATCGCAGCGCGGGGCGAGCGGTCGGTGACGGAAAAGACCCAGGCGCTGAAAAAAGCCAGGCTCATAGAGAACAGGGCCGGGTTGGAGTAGGGGAACAGTGCCTTGTCGTAATGCAGCACGTTGACCCACACCGCCGGGCTCAGTACCAGCAACACGATGGCCGACACCAGGCCCGCCAGGCTGCCGGTCACCGCGCCACGGGTGGTCAGGCCCTTCCAGTACATCGAGAGGAACAGCACCGGAAAATTCACCGAGGCGGCGATCGCCAAAACCAGGCCGGACAGGAAGGCAATGTTCTGCGACTCAAACAGCAGGCCGAGGATGATCGCCAATACGCCGATGCACAGCGTGGCGATGCGCGACACGCTGATCTCCTGCTGCTCGCTGGCCTGGCCCTTGCGGATCACACACGCATACAGGTCATGGGACACTGCCGACGCGCCAGACAACGCCAGCCCGGCCACCACGGCCAGGATGGTCGCGAACGCTACCGCCGAAATGAACCCGAGGAACAGGTTGCCGCCCACGGCCTGGGCCAGGTGCACGGCGATCATGTTGCCGCCGCCGATGATCGCGCCGTTGGCATCACGAAAGCTTGGGTCGGTGCCCACCATGACAATGGCGCCAAAGCCGACAATGATCAGCAGCAGGTAGAAGTAACCAATGAAACCGGTAGCGTAGAACACGCTCTTGCGCGCTTCCTTGGCGTCGCTGACGGTGAAGAAACGCATCAGGATATGCGGCAGCCCGGCGGTGCCGAACATCATGCCCAGCCCCAGGGAAATCGCATCAATCGGGTTGGACAACAAACCGCCCGGCGCCATGATCGCGTTGCCCTTGGCATGCACGGCGGTGGCCCCGGCGAACATCGCCTCGGTGCTGAAGCCAAAATGCTTGAGCACCATGAACGCCATGAAGGTGGTGCCGAACAGCAGCATCACCGCCTTGATGATCTGCACCCACGTGGTGGCGAGCATGCCGCCGAAGGTCACGTAGAACACCATCAACACGCCCACCAGCATCACCGCATACAGGTAGTCGATGCCGAACAGCAGCTCGATCAGCTTGCCCGCGCCGACCATCTGCGCCACCAGGTACATCAAGGCCACGGTCAGGGTGCCGAAGGCCGAGGTCAGGCGCACCGGGGTTTGTTCCAGACGATAGGACACCACGTCGGCAAACGTGTACTTGCCCAGGTTGCGCAGGCGTTCGGCGATCAGGAACAGGATGATCGGCCAGCCGGCCAATACGCCGAGGGCGTACAACAGGCCGTCATAACCGTTGAGGAACATCATCGCCGAGATGCCGAGGAAGGACGCTGCGGAAATCATGTCGCCGGCGATCGCCAGTCCATTCTGGAAGCCGGTCATGCCGCCGCCGGCGGTGTAAAAATCACTGGCGGAACGGGTGCGCAGGGCGGCCCAGCGCGTCACACCGAGGGTAAACAGCACGAACACCAGGAACATGCCGATCGCGTTCCAGTTCAGCGGCCGGGACGCGCCGTCGGCGGCCACCGCAAGGTCCGTAGCCAACGCCAGGGGCAATAGAAACCACGCCATAAGCCGGCTCATGGCGCGCACTCCAGCTTCAGCTTGTCGTTCAGCGGGTCGATCACGTGGTTGGCGCGGTACACATAAAAGCCGGTGAGCGCGAACGCCAACAGCACAATCATTACACCCACCAGCATGCCCACCGTGGTCACGCCGCCGCTTAACGACTGCCCGAGGGTGGCCGGGGAGAACGCCACCAGCAGCACAAACCCGAAATAGATCACCAGCATGATCAGCGACAGCGGCCAGTACAGGTTCTGTTTGCGGCGTACCAACTGGATGAAATCGGGATGTCGACGGATGCGTTCGATAGCGTCGGGGGTCATGGTGGTGTGCTCCTTTTTATTGTTGTGGTTGTGGCGTTGCGGCACGCGTTACAGCTGATCGAAATCCAATACCACCTTGTCGCTGACCGGGAACGCCTGGCACGACAGCACATAGCCGGCGGCCACTTCGTAGTCTTCCAGGGCGTGGTTGCTGTCCATTTCCACTTCGCCCTCGATCACCTTGCATTTGCAGGTGGAGCACACGCCGGCCTTGCACGAATACGGCAGTTCGGCGCCCTGGGCGTTGCCGGCATCGAGGATGCTCTGGCTGTTGCGTGGCAGGTCGAAGGCCAGGGCGCGGCCATCGCTGATCACGGTGATCTGGCTGACCGCCGCATCCACTTGGCGCGCCGCTTCGCGGGCCTCGCGTTTATGCTGGCTGCCGGCGGCGGCGAACAGTTCGAAATGGATGCGCTCGGGCGCCATGCCCTTGGCCTTGAGGCTGTCGCGCACGGTTTCGGTCATCTCCTGCGGGCCGCAGATAAAGGCCGCATCGAGGGTTTTTACGTCGAGCCAGCGGGAGAACAGTTGTTCGCATTTGTCGGCGTTGATGCGGCCGTTGTAGAGGTCGACGTCCTGCTGTTCACGGCTGAACACGAAGATCAGGTTCAGGCGCTGCAGGTAGCGATTCTTCAGGTCTTCGAGCTGTTCGCGAAACAGCGCACCGGAGCTGGAGCGGTTGCCATACAACAGGGTCACGCGGCTGTGGGGCTCGGTTTGCAGGGTGGTCTTGATGATCGACAGGATCGGCGTGATGCCGCTGCCGGCTGCTACCGCCAGGTAATGGCCGTGGCGAGCAGGATCAAGCTCCACATGAAAGTGCCCGGCGGGCGACATCACTTCCAGGCTGTGGCCGGCCTTGAGCTGCTCATTGGCAAACGCCGAAAACCGCCCGCCGGCCACGCGCTTGATGGCGATGCGCAGTTCACCGTCATTGACCCCGGTGCAGATCGAATACGAGCGGCGCACTTCTTCACCATCCAGTTGGGTGCGCATCACCAGGTGCTGGCCCTGGGTGAAGTGAAAGCTGTCTTGCAGGTGCTGCGGAATCTCGAAGGCGATGGACACCGCGTCACGGGTCTCGTTGCGCACATCCTTGATGGTCAGGCTGTGAAATTTGCTCATTGTTGTTCTCCAACCAAGCGGGCCACTGGCCCCTCAGATGCACTTGAAATAGTCGAACGGTTCCAGGCAATCGCGGCAGCGGTGCAGCGCCTTGCAGGCGGTGGAGCCGAATTCGCTGAGTACTTCGGTGTGAGTGCTGGCACATTGCGGGCAGGCGATCACCGGGCTTTCGCCGAGCAGGCTGCGCTTGCTGCTACTGCCTTGGGGCGGCGCGATGCCGTAGGCCCGCAAGCGTTCGCGGCCGTCGTGGGTGATCCAGTCGGTGGTCCAGGCCGGAGTCAGCTTGCGTTCCAGTTGCGGCGCGCGAAAACCCGCCAGCTCCAGGGCGTCGCGAATATCGCCCTCGATCACTTCGGTGGCCGGGCAGCCAGAGTAGGTAGGCGTGACCACCACATGCAGATGGCCGGCCTGCCAGTCCAGATCACGCACAATGCCCAGATCGACCACGCTCACCACCGGCACTTCCGGGTCCATGACCTGCGCCAGGGTGGCCCACGCGGCGGCCAAGTCGGTGGGTTGCGCCGGGCGTGCGCCCTGGTCGCTGGCGATCAGCTCACCAGGTTGCATCGGGGTACGCTCGTGGTAGGAATTGCATTTCTGCTAACAGAATCCCCAAGTGCTCGCTGTGCAGGCCGCGTCGGGCGTCCAGGTAGAAATAGTTCGCAGCGGGCGGCACAGGCAGGGTGGCGCTGCTGAAAATCTCGCTGACGTTGGTTTGCCATGCAGCGGCGACTTGCGCGGCGTCCGGTGTGATACCGGCTGCATGCAGGCGCTGTTCACTGTCGTCGGCACTGGTCAGTTCCACGGTAAAACGCCACAGCTCGGGGATCGCCGCGAGCATGCGCTGATGGCTTTGCTCAGTGCCGTCCCCCAGGCGCTCCACCCACTCGCTGGAGCGGCGCAGGTGATAGGTAACTTCCTTGACTGCCTTGGCAGCGATGCCGGCGATGCGTTCGTCACTGGACTGGGCCAGGCCACTCAGCACCGGCAAGTGCCAGGCGTCATACAGGAATTGCTTGAGGATAGTCACCGCGTAGTCGCCGTTGGGTTGTTCTACCAGCAGCAGATTGCGATAGGCCCGTTCATCCCGGCGGAAGGCCAGGTGATCGGCGTCACGCCCGTCATCCAGCAGCTCGGCGGCGTATTCCAGCCAGTTGCGCGCCTGGCCTACCAGGTCGAGGCCGACGTTCATCAGCGCCAGTTCTTCTTCCAAGGCCGGCGCATGGCCGCACCATTGGCACAGGCGCTGGCCCTGGATCAGGGCACTGTCGCCGAGGCGCAGCAGGTATTCGATCAGATCGGTTTGAGTGTTCATGGTCGACCTCACATGTGCCCGACTTCAGCCGGCAGCTCGTAAAAGCTGGCGTGGCGGTAGACCTTGTCATCGGCCGGGTCGAACAGCGGGTCTTTCTCGTCCGGCGACGAAGCCGTGATCAGTGCCGAAGGCACCACCCACAAACTCACGCCTTCGCTGCGCCGGGTGTACAGCTCCCGGGCGTTCTCGATGGCCATGGTGGTGTCGGCGGCATGCACGCTGCCCACATGCTTGTGATTCAGGCCGTGCTTGCTGCGCACGAAGACTTCAAACAGGGTCCATTCAGACATAACGGTGACTCCACATCAGGTGGCCGATCAGGCGGCGTTCTTGTTCTGTTTTTTACGGGCGTGGGCGACGGCGGCTTCGCGCACCCAGGCACCGTCTTCAATGGCTTTGCGGCGGGTGGCGACGCGTTCCTGGTTGCACGGGCCGTTGCCCTTGAGCACTTCGTAGAACTCGCTCCACTGGATCTCGCCGAAATCGTAATGGCCGCGTTCGGCGTTCCACTTCAGGTCCGGGTCGGGGCAGGTGCAGCCCAGCAGTTCCAGCTGCGGGATGGTCTGGTCGATAAAGCGCTGGCGCAGTTCGTCGTTGCTTTGGCGCTTGATCTTCCAGGCCATGGACTGGGCGCTGTTGGGGGAGTGTTCGTCGCTGGGGCCGAACATCATCAGCGACGGCCACCACAGGCGGTTGATTGCGTCCTGGACCATGTCTTTTTGCGCCTGGGTACCCTGGCGCATCATGGTCAGCAGCAGTTCGTAGCCTTGGCGCTGGTGAAAGCTTTCTTCCTTGCAGATGCGCACCATGGCCCGGGAGTAGGGGCCGTAGGAGGTACGTTGCAGTACCACTTGGTTGACGATGGCGGCGCCGTCGACCAGCCAGCCCACGGCGCCCATGTCGGCCCAGTTCAGGGTTGGGTAGTTGAAGATGCTGGAGTATTTGGCTTTGCCGCTGTGGAGTTTGGCGATTTCTTCGTCGCGGTCGGCGCCCAGGGTTTCCATGGCGCTGTAGAGGTACAGGCCGTGGCCGGCTTCGTCCTGGATTTTGGCCATCAGTTGCAGTTTGCGTTTGAGGCTGGGGGCGCGGGTGACCCAGTTGCCTTCGGGCAGCATGCCGACGATTTCGGAGTGGGCGTGTTGGGAGATTTGGCGGATCAGGGTTTGACGGTAGGCGTCAGGCATCCAGTTCTTGGCTTCGATTTTGATTTCGGCGTCGATTTTTTCCTGGAAGGCGCGTTCCTGGTCGGACATCTCGGAGAGGTCCTTGATGCGCTTTACTCCGGTTTCTACAAGCTGTGCGTACATGGGGGTCTCCCGCCTTTGGGTTTGTCGTAGGCATGGGGACTTTATAAGCGATACGAAAATTAATATCAAACACAAAATTACGTGTCGGTATTGTCTCTTGTATCGCTTTGGGTTGAGTGTATATCCGTTGCTGCGGTAACGGCTTCTTATGGTTCCGCTCTTACAGCGGGTCACTTTTGGCAAACGCCCCAAAAGTAACCAAAAGGTCTTTGCCCCACCACTCGGTGCCTCGCTTAGGCTCGGCATGCCCGCAATCAGACCCGTCTCCGCGGGCCGTCGCGACGGGCCATCCATGGCCCGGCGCGGCTAAATCGGCATCCTTGCCGATTTACCCGCTCCACCGTGCCTGCTTGCGGCCATCGTGGTTGACGGGGCCCGCAGATCAAGGTCAACAGCAAGAGCACGGCGGCCTGAAAGCCGACCTGAGTGTTAAAAGCCAGATCAAAATCTGTAGGAGCTGGCTTGCCGGCGATGCAGGCAACTCGGTTTTTCAGATGCGCCGAAGTGATGCCATCGCAGGCAAGCCAGCTCCCACATTTGAACCGTGCCTGCTTTAGCTGTTGATTTGGCTTTTAACACTCAAGCCGGCCTGTAGGCCGCTGTGTTCTTGATCTGTTGTTGATCTTGATCTGACTGCCCCATTCAGCCCGAGGCCGAACGCAGGGATTGAGGAGCGGGTAAACCGGCAGGACGCCGGTTTAGCCGCGACGGGCCAGGGACGGGCCGTCGCGGCGGCCCGCGGAGCAATTCCGGAGTGAGGGAACGCCGAGCCACAGCGAGGCGCCGACAGGCGGGGCAGAGCGTTTTGGTTACTTTTGCGCTTTTCAAAAGTGACCCGCTGTAAGAGCGGAACCCATAGCGGCCATCACCCAAATAACGGATATACACTCAAAAAAAAGCCCCACAAATGCGGGGCCAAAAAAGGTGCAGCAGTCATGCCTTAGGGCGACGATCCATCACATGGCAAGCCTTCCCCTCAGACCGCTTGATCGAATGCAGCGGCTGCAAAACGATACGCGAGCTGATCCCGATATACGTCTTGATGTGCTTGCTCAACTCACTGGACACCGCTCTCTGCTGTTCATCATCCAGGTGCTGATGTTCAGCCTTGAGCTCCACATGCACATCCACGCTATCGAGGTTCCCATTACGATACAGATGAATCTCATAACACTCCGAAAGCTGTTTTATTTTAAGCACCTGCTCCTCAATCTGCGTGGGAAACACATTAACCCCACGAATAATCAGCATGTCATCGCTGCGCCCAGTGATCTTGTCGATACGCCGCATCGGCCGCGCAGTCCCCGGCAGCAACCGGGTCAAATCCCGGGTGCGATAACGAATCATCGGCAACGCCTCCTTGCTCAAGGAGGTAAACACCAGCTCGCCCATCTGCCCGTCCGGCAGCACCTCACCCGTCACCGGGTCGATGATTTCCGGGTAAAAGTGATCCTCCCAGATCGTCGGCCCATCCTTGGTCTGCGCACATTCCATGGCCACACCCGGGCCCATGATTTCCGAAAGCCCGTAAATATCCAGCGCCGTGATCCCCAGCCGCGCCTCGATCGCGCTGCGCAACTCAGCGGTCCACGGCTCGGCACCAAAGATCCCCAACCGCAACGCCAGCTTGTGCGGATCAATGCCCTGGCGCTCGATTTCATCGGCAATGTTCAGCATGTAGGAGGGCGTGACCATGATGATGTCCGGCTGGAAATCCTTGATCAGTTGCACCTGTTTTTCAGTCTGCCCACCGGACATCGGAATCACCGTACACCCCAGTCGTTCCGCACCGTAGTGGGCGCCGAGGCCGCCGGTAAACAGCCCGTAGCCATAGGAAATATGCACCTTGTCGCCACGCCGCCCGCCAGCAGCGCGAATCGAACGGGCCACCACATTGGCCCAGGTGTCGATGTCGTTCTGGGTGTAACCGACCACCGTCGGTTTGCCGGTGGTGCCACTGGAAGCATGCAGGCGCACCACCTCGTTCATCGGTACGGCAAACATGCCGTAGGGGTAGCTGTCGCGCAGGTCGCTCTTGGTGGTGAACGGGAATTTGGCCAGGTCGTCCAGGGACTTGATGTCATCGGGGTGCACCCCCAGCGCGTCGAAGCGCTGACGGTACAGCGGTACGTTCTGGTAGGCGTGGCGCAGGCTCCAGCGCAGGCGCTCCAGTTGGTGGGCGCGCAGTTGGTCGACGCTGGCGGTTTCCAGCGGGTCCAGCACAGGGTTAAGCACGGCGTTTGGAATAGGCATGTTCATGAGTTCACTCGAATTATTTTTGTGTATCAGCCCACCGCACACCGCGGGCTTTGAGTGCATGCCCCAAGGATACCGCTAGGCTCCCCGGGAATCGCGAATCTTTAGTCGGACAACCGCTCGATGATCAGCGCGATGCCCTGGCCCACGCCGATGCACATGGTGCACAGGGCGTAGCGGCCGCCACGTTCCTCCAGTTCATGCAGGGCAGTGGTCACCAGCCGTGCACCGCTCATCCCCAGCGGGTGGCCAAGGGCAATGGCGCCGCCGTTGGGGTTCACCCGCGGGTCGTTGTCGCCCAGGCCCAGCTCGCGTAGCACCGCCAGGCCTTGGGCGGCGAAGGCTTCGTTGAGTTCGATCACGTCCATGTCCGCCAGGCTCAGGTTGGCCAGTTCCAGCACCTTGCGGGTCGCCGGCACCGGGCCGATGCCCATGATCCGTGGCTCCACGCCGGCGGTGGCCATCGCCACCACCCGGCCACGGGCGACCAGGCCGTGACGCTTGGCAACTTCCGCGCTGGCCAGCAGCAGGGCACAGGCGCCGTCGTTGACCCCGGACGCATTGCCGGCGGTGATGCTGCCGCCTTCACGGAACGGGGTGCCGAGTTTCTGCAGTTGCTCAAAGGTGGTGTCGCCGCGTGGGTGTTCGTCGTGCTCGACCACCTTGGCCGGGCCTTTGCGCTGGGGGATTTCTACTGCGACGATTTCCCTGGCCAGTCGCCCGCTGGCCTGGGCGGCGGCTGCACGTTGCTGGCTGCGCAGGGCAAACGCATCCTGGTCGGCGCGGGAGATGTTGAATTGCTCGGCGACGTTTTCGGCGGTCTCGGGCATCGAGTCGATCCCGTAGGCCTTTTTCATCAGCGGGTTGACGAAGCGCCAGCCGATGGTGGTGTCGTATAGCTGCGCGTCACGGGCAAATGCCTGTTCGGCCTTGCCCATCACCAGCGGTGCACGGGACATCGATTCCACGCCGCCCACCAGCATCAACCCGGCCTCGCCGCAGCGAATCGCCCGGGCTGCACTGCCGATGGCATCCAGCCCCGAGCCGCACAAACGGTTGAGCGTGGTGCCCGGCACGCTGACCGGCAGCCCGGCCAGCAGCGCCGACATGCGCGCCACGTTGCGGTTGTCTTCGCCGGCCTGGTTGGCGCAGCCGTAGATCACATCGTCGACACTGCTCCAGTCCACTTGCGGGTGGCGGCGCAGCAGCTCGCGCAACGGCACCGCACCGAGGTCGTCGGCGCGCACGCTGCTCAAGGCGCCGGCGTAGCGGCCGATCGGGGTGCGTACCGCGTCGATAATCAAGGCGTCATTCATTCGGATTCTCCTGCGCCAGCACCGTGCCGCGCACTTTGTAGGATTTGCCATGGAACAGCGCAATCAGCTGGCCCAGTTGGTTTTCGATGCGTACGTCGTAGTTGCCGGTGCGGCCCGAACGGCTTTGTTCGCGGCAGTCGGCACTCAAGGTGTCGCCCAGGTGCGCCGGGGCGATGTAGTCGATGCTGCAACCCAGTGCCACGGTGGCGTCGTTGTAGCTGTTGCAGGCCAGGGCGAATGCCGAGTCGGCCAGTGCAAACAGGTAGCCGCCGTGGCAGGTGCCGTGGCCTTGGATCATGTCGGCGCGCACGCTCATGCCCAGTCGCGCGCAGCCCGGCGCCACTGAGAGCAGGCGCATGCCCATGCCCTGGCTCGCGGCGTCACGGTTGAACATGGCCTGGGCGCATTGGTTGGCCAGGTTCATGGCTTCGTGGTTGGTCATCCCGTGCGCTCCCTTAGCGGCCCTTGAAGCTTGGGCTGCGTTTTTCCATAAAGGCGGCGACGCCTTCGCGGTAATCCCCACTGCGTCCGGCCAGGCGTTGCAGGTCGCGTTCCAGCTCCAGCTGTTGGTCAAAGGTGTTGCTCAGGCTGGCGTTCAGGCTGCGCTTGATCAGCGCCAGGCCGTAGGTCGGTTGGGTGGCCAGGTGGCGGGCCAGGGTCAGGGCTTCGTTGCGCAGTTCGGCGTCGTCCACGCAGCGGTAGATCAAGCCCCATTGCTCGGCCTGTTCGGCGCTCAGGCGGTTGCCCAACAGGGCCAGGGCCTTGGCGCGGGCCATGCCCACCAGGCGCGGCAGGGTCCAGGTGCCGCCGGAGTCGGGGACCAGGCCGAGCTTGCAGAAGGCCTGGATGAAGTTCGCCGAGCGCGCGGCCAGTACCAGGTCGCAGGCCAGCGGGATGTTGGCACCAGCGCCGGCTGCTACACCGTTGACCGCGCAAATTACCGGCAGAGGCAGGTCGCGCAATTGGCGGATCAGCGGGTTGTAGAACTTCTCGATGGATTCGCCCAAGTCCGGCACCGCGCTGCCGGGGGCCACGTTGCGGTCTGCGAGGTCTTGCCCGGCGCAAAAGCCGCGACCTTCGCCGGTCAGCAGCAGCACGCGCACGTCGGGACTTTCCTGGACCCGCTTCAGCGCTTGTTGCACCTCGCCGTGCATCTGTGCGTTGAAGCTGTTGAGCTGGTCAGGGCGATTGAGGCTGATCAGGGCGACGCCGGCCTCGATGGAAAACAGGATGTGTTCGAAGTTCATGGTCGTGAGGCCCTCACGGTGCACGCTCGGCGGTCAGCCGGCTCATTATTGGATCGGCATGGTCAGCCGGTTTTGCCGGAGTATAGCGTTAACGTGATACATAAATGCAACGATAAAATTGATTTGGTGTGTCTTGATTGCGAATATTCGAAAATACACCAAATGCTTTTTTTTGTGGGTTAACCCCTGATAAATCCCATATTTTATTGGCCTAATCGCGGTAATTTGCGGCCGGGTAGCTGCTTGGCCCACCGCACGATCCAAGCGATACGCTTTTTCAGCTTTGTGCTTGTAAAAATGATGTGATACAAAATAAACCAATATCGGCATCGCTTTGCGAGCACGCCACACAAGGAATCCTCCATGACCTGCTACAGCCTCGACGGCCTGACCCCGGTGGTCGACCCCACGGCCTACGTCCATCCCTCGGCAGTACTGATCGGCGACGTGATCATCGGCCCCCATTGTTACGTGGGGCCGCTGGCGAGCTTGCGCGGCGACTTCGGGCGCATCGTCCTCGAAGAGGGCGCCAACCTGCAGGACACCTGCGTGATGCACGGCTTTCCCGACAGCGACACGGTGGTCGAGCGCAACGGCCATATTGGCCACGGTGCGGTGCTGCACGGTTGCCGGATCGGCACTGATGCACTGGTGGGCATGAATGCGGTGGTGATGGACAACGCCCGTATCGGTGCGCGCTCGTTCGTCTCGGCAACGGCCTTTGTCAAAGCCGGTTTTGAATGCCCCGAGCAGTCGTTGGTGATGGGCACGCCGGCTAGCGTCAAGCGCAGCCTCAGTGACGAAGAGGTGCACTGGAAGCAAACCGGCACCCGCGAATACCAGCGCCTGGCCCAGCGTTGCCTGGAGCAGATGCACGAGTGCGCCCCCCTGAGCGAACCGGAGGCCGACCGGCCACGCATCAGCGACAGTGGCCTGCGGCCCAAGGGCACATGAATCGCCTGCATCCCGACGCCGCTAAAAACGGTATATTTTCTCTTTTTGCCTCGGTACGCCCATGTCGTCACTGACACCCCTGAACCAACTGATTACCCGCTTCCAGGAGCAGACGCCGATTCGCGCCAGCTCGCTGATCATCACGTTGTACGGGGACGCCATCGAACCCCACGGCGGCACGGTGTGGCTGGGCAGCCTGATCCAGTTGCTCGAACCCATCGGCATCAATGAACGGCTGATCCGCACTTCGATCTTCCGCCTGACCAAGGAAGGCTGGTTGACCGCCGAAAAGGTCGGGCGCCGCAGCTACTACAGCCTGACCGGTGCGGGGCGTCGGCGTTTCGACAAGGCCTTCAAACGCGTCTACAGCTCCAGCGTGCCGGCGTGGGATGGTTCGTGGTGCCTGGTGATGCTCACGCAGTTGACCCAGGACAAGCGCAAACAGGTGCGTGAAGAGCTGGAATGGCAAGGTTTTGGTGCGATTGCGCCGACCGTGCTGGCCTGCCCACGCAGCGACCGCGCTGACGTCAACGCCACCTTGCTCGACCTTGGCGCCCAGGAAGACACCATCGTCTTCGAGACCACCGCTCAGGATGTACTCGCCTCCAAGGCCCTGCGGGTGCAGGTGCGCGAGAGCTGGAACATCGAGGAACTGGCGGCCCATTACAGCGAGTTCATCCAACTGTTCCGACCGCTCTGGCAAGCGCTTCGCGAGCAGGAACAGCTTGCGCCTGCGGACTGTTTCCTGGCACGCGTCCTGCTTATTCATGAGTACCGCAAACTGCTGCTGCGCGACCCGCAATTGCCCGACGAACTGCTGCCCGGCGATTGGGAAGGCCGCGCCGCCCGCCAGTTGTGCCGCAATATTTACCGGTTGATCTACGCCAAGGCCGAGGAATGGCTGAACAGCGCGCTGGAAACTGCCGACGGCCCGTTGCCAGACGTTGGCGAGAGTTTTTACCGGCGGTTCGGAGGCTTGAAATAAGGAGCGACGCTGTTCAGGAGAACGGGTGGAGTGACATGGCGTAGAGAATAAAAATAAGCCTGCGTGAGGCCTGATCATGATGTCTTCAATTGCACAGCGCGCTGATGGGTTCGATCAATGGATCCATCAGATCAATCAAATCTGTGGCGCCTTCGATGGGCAAATCCTGGGGGATGGTTTTTCCGGGCAGATCCGCGAATACCAGAGCGGCGCGCTGAAACTCAGCTTTGTCGACGCCTGCCAGGCGCGGCTGTTTCGTACGCCTGCGCAAATCGCGGCGGGCGAGGGCGGCAAGTATTTTGCTGTGTTCCAGCTCGATGGCACGGCTGGCATGGCCCAGGGTGACAGCAAGGCACTGTTGCGTGCCGGCGACATTACCCTGATCGATGCGGCGCACCCCAGCGACTTCACCTACAGCGAGAACTCGCGGCAGTTGTCGCTGATCCTGCCGTCGTACCTGGTGGAGCAGACTTTGCGCTTCAACCGGGTCAAATGCGGGCACCGTATCGAGGCGACGTCGCCGATGGCCATGTTGTCTCGCCAGTTGATTCTGGAGGCTACCCGCCAAGACAACCTGACCTTGCAGGAAAGCGAGGCGACGCTGGAGGCGATTATCAATTTGCTGCGCCCGGCGATCAGCCAGGCGGGCGAAGTCGGCGATGCTCATGAGCGGGTGTTTCGCAAGACGCTGGAGTGTATTGACCAGCACATTCGCTCTGAGCAACTGTGCCCTGAATGGCTGGCGCGAGAGGTGGGAATGTCGGTGCGCGGGCTGTACCGGATCTTTGCCCGCAAGGGTCTGGTGGTGGCGCGGTATATCAAGAATCGGCGGCTGGATTTATGTGCCGAGTCGCTGCGCCAGTGCAGGGTAGAGGAGAAGCTTTCGGTGTTGGGGTATTCGTGGGGGTTTTCGGATTCGAGCTACTTCTCGACAGCGTTCAAGTCGCGGTTTGGCATTGCGCCAGGTGAGTACCGCAAACAACACGCCTGAAATGTAGGAGCTGGTTTGCCTGCGATAGCGGAGTGTCAGCTACCCATTCCTGGCTGACCCACCGCTATCGCAGGCAAGCCAGCTCCCACAGGTTTCAGTTGGGCATTCCGTCTTCGATCGCAATGCCTTGGGCGCGCATCTGCTTGATCAAACCTGCCCGAGTCCCTGGCAGATTAAGCATCGCTTTGTGCCGCAACTCAGTGACTTCCTCAGCGCTATAGGGCTTGTAGTCCACCGGCGTGCTCTTGCCCGCCATCCCATCCGGGCGCATCAGCCAGTTCAACAGTTCCGCCAGTTGCCCGTCGTTCAGCGCCGACTGCGACATCCCCGGCACCCGCACCAAAAATTCCCGCCCGCCCGGCACCTTCAGAAAGTTGCCAACAAACCCGGTCATTCTCGGCGTGTCGTTCGCCGCCGACCCCATGCCGCTGCCCAAATGGCATCCGGCACATTGCAACTGGTAGTTGGTCCCCACGCTGTACCCCGCCTGGGCGATAGGCGTTTGCGGCGACTCGTTACCCGGTGCGTGCTTCTGGTTCGGATTGGGAATCGCCCGAGCCTGGGCGAGCGGGGCGGCCAGTGCACACATCAAACCCAGCAAAAACAAAGTACGCATGACAAGCCTCTTTGCACTGACCTGTGGCGAGGGAGCTTGCTCGCGCTGGGCTGCGCAGCGGCCCCAAGATCTTGGGAGCGCTACGCACTCCAGCGCGAGCAAGCTCCCTCGCCACAGGGTTGGGTTAAACCGCTACACCCCGGATGATCGAAACGGTGCAGTGGTAAATGTGCGATTTGGCCGCCAGGCACCAGTTCACATCGTTGTTGTTGAATGGCCGATACGCCGGCTCTTCGCTGTCGTTACGCGTACACGCGCACTGGGCGCAGCTTTGCTTACCGCAGCAGTCGTTATAGGAAATGATGTAGTCCTTGCCATCCGCCGGGTTGCGGCAGGTACCGATCCAGGTCACCTGGGACGCCTCGGTGCCCGGTGGGCAGGACGTCACCGAACCGCCGCAGCAACTGCACAGGAAACCGTCGATGGAGCAGTAGCGCCAGTAGTCGCAGCTGTTCGGGTCGCCCGGGTCACCGGCTTTCGGGTTATCGGCGGCCAGTGCCTTGCTGGTGCGGTCCAGTGGCAGCAGCAGGGGCAAGGCCGCACCCGCGACCATCAGCGAACCCATGCGGGCCAACAGTTTGCGCCGTGAGGTGGTGTCGGCTAGGCGACGGGTCGAGCGCTCGAATAACAGATCCAGCAATTTCATGAGAGTCTCCCTGCCTTATCAGTGGCTATGGCTATGGCCGTGGCTGTGGTCGTGGGGCTGCGGCTGGCTGTTGAGGTATTCCTGCAGCGTGGCGCTTTTCAGGTGCTCGACTTCGAACAGGCTGTCCAGGTGCTCGCGGGAATTGACCAGGCCCTTGGCGCGCAAGGTGCCGCTCTTGTCGATCAGCGCGGCGTAGGGCAGTTTGCCGATCTGGTAGGTCATGCCCACTTCCGGGCCCACCACGTAGGTGACGTCGTCCAGTTTGTGCTCGGTGATCAGTGCTTGCTGCGCTTGCATGTCGCCGTCGCTGATAAACACCACGTCCAGACGGTCGGCCTGTTCCCTGGCGATGGATTTGATCGCCGGCAACAAGGATTTGCAGATCGGGCAAGTAGGCGAGAGGAAGAACAGCAACTGGTTCTTCTCACCGGCATAACCGAAGTTCACCGGGCGGCCCTTACGGTCGGAGGCAGTAACTTGCGGTGCCGCTTCGTTCACCGCTACACCCTTGTCGACCATCAGCGCGCCGGCCGGGGCGATACGCCCGTGCAGCACACCAATCTGGCGCACCAGGCCCATCACGGCAAACGCGAGTGCCAGCAGCAGTACCCACAGCAGTACGTTGGAAACAATAAGGCCTTCCATTGATCACCTACCAATCAGTTTGAGCAGAAGAGGGGAGTTCGCCAGCAGGCCATCGGCTGCGGCGTAAATCAGCAGCGCGACGGCGCTGGCGGCGACGGTGACGAAGCCGTCGAAAAATCCCAGGTCACGGGCAATCGGCAGCACGCTGGCCAGCAAGGCCACGGCTACCAGTGCGCCGTTGCGCAACAGCAGGATCGGCCGCAATGGCTGCGCCTGATCGGGGCCGGCGCAACCGCAGTCGATGTCCCGGCGGCCGCGCCACAGGTTGATGCCAATTGCTGCGGCGTATAGCGCAATCAGGCCGGCGGCGCTGAGGGCGGCCCATGAGCGGGTGGCCGGAACCAGCAGTGCAAAGGCAATCACCAGCTCCAGCGCCGGAATCACCCGGGCGGCGGGGCGAGTCAGGGCCTGGGGCAGCAACTGGTAGTCCGCCAGTTGCCGGTCGAAGCGTGTCGGTGCGCGCAACTTGTGGGTCGCGGCACTGGCCAGCAACACCGCAATGGCGAGGGCGCTGGCAATGATGAAGATCGGGTCGATATGCATGGCCGAACCTCTTTAGTAGGTCATGATCTGGGTCGCAGTCTTCGCAACCTTGGCCATGCTACCGGTGAGTGTGTTGGTCTTCAGGTCAAAGATCTGCAAACCGCCTTCGACGTCAGCGCCCAACAACAGGGGCTTGTCGTCGCCGGTGGCCTGCATGCTCCAGACCGGGGTCGGGGCTTGCAGGGTGGCTATCTTTTTCAGGGTCTTGAGGTCGTAGGCCCAGATGATGGTGCTTGGGTCTTCCCACTTCATCGGTTCGTGGTTGTCGTGCATCAGCACGTACAGACGGTTGAGTTTTGGCGCCACGGCCATCAGTTGCCAGCCGCCCGGGGCCCAGCCGGTTTTCTTTTCTGCGTCGGTGGTCAGTGACCACGACGGCAGGATTGTTGGCGCGTCGCCGGAGAAGTCGACGGGACGGATGGTGCCGGTAGTGGTGGTGAAGTAGTAGGTATCACCCACATTCACGGCGCGTTCATTGAGCTTCTCGGCGTTGGGGTCGAAGAAGTGCGTGCGGTTGCGAGAGGTTTCCTGGCCCTGCTCGTTAAGCGTGACCACTTGCAGGCTGCCGTCGCCGCACAGCGAGGCGAAGCGGCGGGTGCCGACCGGGTAGTTGAGTACGCAGCCCGGGATCGCGATTTCGCTGGTGACGGCGCGGGACTGGGTGTCGACCACGGTGACCGAGGTTGACGGGGTGAAGTTGTAGACGTAGACAAAGCGATCGTCGCTGCTGGTTTTCAGGCCGTAGCGCTGGGTCAGGGATTCGGCGCGTTTGTTCGGGATCAGGACTTCCCACGAAGGCGACAGGCTGGAGCTGTCCCAGGCGGTGAGCACGTCGGTGCGGTCGCCCCGGGTACCGCGGGAATAGTAGATATCGGCGCTGTACAGGGTTTTTTGGTCGTGGCTCAGGGCCGAGGGTGCGGCGAAGCCGGTGGGCACCATGCCGAGGATGCGCTTTTTGTCGGGGTCTACTACGGTGACGCGGCCGACCACGAAACTTTCGAATTCTACGTCTACCACGAAGGCGCGGTGGGCTTCTGGCGGGAAGGCCAGGGTGGTCTGGCCGATGGTGTCTGGCGGCAGGTCCGCCTGGGCGCTGTTCAAGCCGAGTACAAGCAGGCCCAGACCCAGCGCTGACTGTACGTTGATCCTGTTACTTCGCATTAGGGGCACTCCCTGAATTATTGTGTTTTGCTAATCGCGGGTGCTTTGGCAGATTCTTGCAACTGGATTCTGCCTTGTGGGGGGATTGCAAGAATTGTTGTGGCTGCCAAGTGGTTGTGTGTCTGTGCCAATGGGGTGGTTGGGGGGTATATCCGTTGTTTTTGTTATGGCTGGTATGGGTTCCGCCCTTACGGCGGGTCACTTTTGAAAGGAGCCCAAAAGTAACCAAAAGGCTCTTGCCCCACCACTCGGCACCTCGCTTAGGCTCGGTGTGCCCGAACGCAGGCATTACTCCGCGGGCCGCCGCGACGGCCCGTCCCTGGCCCGTCGCGGCTAAACCGGCGTCCTGCCGGTTTACCCGCTCCGTAATACCTGCGTTCGGCCAGCGTGGTTGACGGGGCGCCTAAGATCAAGATCACAAGCAGATCAAGAACACAGCGGCCTACAGGCCGGCTAGAGTGTTAAAAGCCAGATCAACAGCTAAAGCAGGCACGGTTCCAATGTGGGAGCTGGCTTGCCTGCGATGGCATCACCTCGGCACATCTGAAAAACCGAGTTGCCTGCATCGCCGGCAAGCCAGCTCCTACAGCTTTTGATCTGGCTTTTAACACTCAGGTCGGCTTTCAGGCCGCCGTGCTCTTGCTCTTGATTTTGATCTGACTGCCCCATTCAGCCCGAGGCCGAACGCAGGGATTGAGGAGCGGGTAAACCGGCAGGACGCCGGTTTAGCCGCGACGGGCCAGGGACGGGCCGTCGCGGCGGCCCGCGGAGCAATTCCGGAGTGAGGGCACACCGAGCCTAAGCGAGGTGCCGACAGGCGGGGCAGAGCGTTTTGGTTACTTTTGCGCTTTTCAAAAGTGACCCGCTGTAAGAGCGGAACCAATAGCAGCCATTACCCAAATAACGGATATACCCCCCATCTCAAACCCCCACCAACGGCAGCGAAAAACTAAACACCGCCCCACACGGCTCAAGATTCTGCGCCCAGATATCACCATCATGCCGACCGATTATGTTCTTGCACAACGCCAACCCAATCCCATTACCCCCCACCTTGGACGAAAAGAACCCATCAAAGATTTTCTCCTGCGCCAGCGCCTGAATACCACGCCCACAATCCTCGACACTCAACCGCGCCACGCCTGCATCACGACTGGCGCGCAGGCGCAGTACCCGACGTTCCACAGGCAACTCGCTCATCTCTTCGATCGCATTAAAGGCCAGATTCAGAATCACCTGCCCAATCAGCACCTTCTCGCACTGCACCATCAGCGGTTCGGCGCAGGGTGATATCTCCAACTGCACCTGGCTGGGTTCAGCCCGCAAACTGATGAAGTACCGAGTTTCCTGCAGCAGCTCATTGAGGTCGACCAACTCCGCGCTCCGCTCCAGCTTAACCACGTAATCGCGCACGCTCTTGATTATCGTGGATGCATGCTCGACCTGCCGCACGGCACTTTGCAGCCCCCAGCTCACGCCCTGGTCGGCACTGTGGCTGTCGCCCAAACGAATCAACACACCCTCGATAAAGTTGCGAGTGGCCGCCAGCGGCTGGCTCAGTTCGTGGGCTATCGCCACAGCCATTTCCCCCATGGCGTTGTAGCGGGCCAGGTATTCGAGCTGTTGTTCGCTGACACGCCGGGCTTCCTCCGCGCGGATCAGGTCGCGCTTGACCTTGTCTTCCCGGGAAATATCGCGGAACTGCACCATCAGCACATCGCGCCCGTCCAGGTGCACCAGCGTCGCGACCGCTTCCGAAAGAATCTCCACCCCGGCCTTGGAGCGATAACACCACTCGATGGTCCGCTGGCCGCTGCGGGCCGCGCGTTCCAGCCAGCGTAACCCGATGGAGCGCTTGTACTTCGGCGCGTCGCGGGTCATGTCCGGGGCTTTCAGCGGGATCAGTTCTTCCAGGGTAAAACCCAACGCCGACAGCGCGGCAGTGTTGGCCCAGAGGATGTCCTTGCTCTGCGCATCATGAAGGATGGTGCAGATCGGCATGGCTTCGATCAGGGTGTGGAAATCAGTGTTATTGGGTAGATACATCGCGTAGCCCTTGACGGTGGAGGGGACGACTACGGTGGCAAGTTATACCGGTTTGCCTGCGCTGGCACGCTCAGAAGTAATCGGGGGCGAACTAGGGGATTTCTTTAGCCGGTGGGCTGCACGCCCCAATGGTTGATGGTGGATGGGCTTTTTACACTGGACCCATCAACGCCCGCCACGGCGTCCATAACAACTACAACGGAGAAAGCCCATGCTGCGTTCGGCCCTCGTGCAACCAGACGCTTTACCCGACGTGCAGCCCGCGCTGTTCCAGCAGGTGCTCGATGAGGTGCGCCAGCGCCGCGACGAGTTCGACGCCGGCTCCCATGTTCCACGGGACATGATCGAACGCTTCAAGCAGGTGGGCATTTACCGGGCGGCCACACCGCGCTGTTTCGGCGGCGACGCCCTGGCCCCTGCGAAGTTCTTGCAGATGATCGAGCGTATTTCCGAAGCTGACGGCTCTGCAGGCTGGGTCGCGAGTTTTGGCAGCGCCGGGGTGTATCTGGCGGCCTTGCCCAAGGAAACCCTCGCCGAACTCTACGCCGACAGCCCCGACCTGGTGTTTGCCGGTGGGTTGTTCCCGTTGCAGCCGGCGGAGACCGTCGACGGCGGCTGGCAGGTCAACGGCACCTGGAAGTTCGCCAGCGGCTGCAAAGGCGCGGACCTGCTGGGCGTGGGCATCGGCGCGGCGGGCGGCAAGCCACGTACTGCGGTGTTCAAGCCGGGCCAGGTTGAAATTATCGAAAACTGGGACGTGGTCGGCCTCAAGGGCACCGGCAGCCACGACCTGCGTGTCACCGACCAATACATCGACGAGCGCTGGACGTTCATCCGTGGCGGCGCCGCCACCATCGACGAGCCGCTGTTCCATTACCCCTCGATCGCCTACGCCGCCCAGGTGCTGGCGGTGGTCAACCTCGGCCTGGCGCGGGCCGCCCTCGATGAAATCAGCGCCATGGCCAGTGGCAGCGGCATCACCGGCGCACCGAAACTGGCGGACCGCGCCTACGTGCGCATCGAAATCGCCAAGGCCGAAGCCCAACTGAGCGCCGCACGCGGTTTCTTCTACGGCGCCACCGAACAAGTGTGGAACTCGATCCTTGCCGGCAACCCCGTCACACCCGAGCAAACCAGCCTGCTGCGCCTGACTGCCATTCACGCGTCCCAGGCCGGCGCCGCCGTGGTGCAGAGCGCCTACAGCCTGGCGGGCACCACCGCGATTTACCTGCGCCACCCGCTGCAACGCTACCTGCGCGACGCCATGGTGGTAACTCAGCACGCTTTCCTCAGCGAAGGCCTGTACGACGGCGCCGGCTCGGTGTTCCTCGGCGTTCCGCCATTCCCTGGCTACATCTGACTTCAAGGATCAACCCATGTTCCAAGCCACTCAAGAACCGCTACGCGTCGTGTTTTGCATCGGCATCACCCAGAACTTTTTCGACCTGCCCACCGGCGAAGGCCTGAGCGTGTGGAAAGGCTTCAGCCAGATGATGGGCGACCTCGGCGCGATGCCGGGCATCAACGTGCTCGGCGCAATGGATGACGACCGCTTGATGGTCGGCCCATCGACCACCTCACCCTGGACCGTCTACATCATGGCCGACGTGGATTGCCACCAGTCGGTGATCGACGCTTGCAACCTGTTTCGCACCACGCCGGTGGGTGAGTACAGCCTGTGGCGCTACGCGAAGATTGAAGCGCGTATTGGCCGCCCGCTGACCATTCCCGACGCGGCCAAGGTGTGAGCCATGGACCTGTTGCAGCGTCTTGAAAGCCTTGAAGGGGAGAGCCAGGTCCGGCGCTTGATGGCGCGCTATATGGACCTGTGCGATGTACCCCGGGCGGTGACCCGGATCAGCGAGCTGGCCGAGCTGTTCAGCGTGGATGCGGTCTGGGAGGGCATTGGCGCCAGCACCGCACACACCTTCGGCCAGCATCAGGGGCGCGAGGCGGTGGCGGCGTTTGTCGGCAGCTACCTGCCGCCCTCCGAGCACTTCGCGTTGAACCTGCATTTCCTCACCAGCGAGTCGATCCAGGTGCACGGCAGCCGGGCGAAGGGGCAGTGGATCATGCAGCAGATTTGTACCTACGCCGACCAGCGCAGCGAGGTGTTCGGCACGCGGCTGAACATCGATTTTCGCCGCGTCGACGGCGCCTGGCTCATCGCGCATTTCCGTACACAGCGCCTGTTCAATACCGCCCTGGGGGTGAGTTCATGAGTACCTTCGTCAGCGAATTTATGCTGGGTGGCAGCGGTAAGCGCGTGGCCATCAAGGATTCCATCGACATCGCCGGGCACCCGACCCGCTCCGGCAGCCGCGCCTTTGCCGATGCACCACCGGCGACCAGGCATGCAGACGTGGTGCAGTTGGTCCTCGACGCCGGCTGGCAGATCGTCGGCAAGACCAACCTGCATGAGTTGGCGTTTGGCGTCACCGGCATCAACGACTGGAGCGGTACCCCGATCAACCCCCAGGCGCCTGACCGGGTGCCGGGTGGTTCTTCCAGTGGTTCAGCCGCAGCTGTGGCGGCTGGCCTTGCGGACATCGCCATTGGCACCGACACCGGCGGTTCGGTGCGGGTGCCGGCGGCATGTTGCGGGATTGCCGGGCTGAAGCCGACCTACGGGCGAGTCAGCCGCACTGGCGCGCAACCGGCGGTATCGAGCCTCGATTGCGTGGGGCCGTTTGCCGCGAATATGCAGGACTTGATTGCGGCGATGCAGGTGATTTGCCCAGGCTTTGAGCCCCACGCTGCGCCGTCCGGCAGCATCCACGTGGGTTTTCTGGATGTCGCCTGTGAGCCATGGTTGAAGGCAAGCCTGATGGCCGCCGTCGACGCTGCTGGCTGGCATCAACGCCGCCTGCACCTGGACGACTTCGACGCGGCATTTGGCGCCGGCCTGACGGTGATCAACGTCGAGAACTGGGCGGCCTTCGGTCACCTCACAGGCAAAGGCTTGATTGGCGCCGACGTCGAACAGCGCCTGCTGGCCGCCAGCCGCACCAGCGCTGTCGACCTGGCCCAGGCCGAAGCAGTACGCCGCCGTTTCAGTCACCAGGTGGATGCCGCGCTCGAAGAATGCTCGGTGTTGCTGCTACCGACCCTGCCAGACCTTCCGCCGACCCTGGCCGAAGCCCGCAACGGCAGCCAGGCGGTGGCCCGCATGACGCCGCTGGTGCGGCCGTTCAACCTCAGCGGCCACCCGGCGCTGACGGTGCCGGTGACTCTGGCCGACAGCGGGCTGAAGGTCGGCCTGCAAATTGTCGGCCGCAAGGGCCAGGACGAATGGGTGTGTGCCCTCGGTGCACAGCTGCAACAGAGCCTCACGGCTCACCAATAAGAACAACGCCTTGAGGAGGGCTCCATGAGTACCCATGAATACCGGCTGATCGCCAAATCCAAAAGCCTCGATGAATTGGTCAAACACGACCGCGTCGACGTGTCGCTGTACAACGACCCGGCGCTGTTTGAAGCCGAACTCGAGAAAATCTTCTACCGCACCTGGGTCTGGGTCGCCCATGAAAGCGAGGTGCGCAACAGCGGCGATTTCAAGACCGCGACCATTGGCCGGCGCCCGGTGATTGTGGTGCGCGACAAGAAAGGCGCGATCAACGTGCTGGAAAACCGCTGCCGCCACCGTGGCGCCACGGTTTGCGAGAAGCACAAAGGCAACGCCACCGGCTTCACCTGCCCGTACCACAGCTGGTCCTATGGCCTGGACGGCAAGCTGCGCGCGCTGCCTTACCCGGACGGCTACGAAGGCATCCTGGAAAAATCCGAATTGCCCCTGACCAGCCTGCGGGTCGACAGCTACGCCGGGATGGTGTTCGCCAGCTACAACGACGACATCGAGCCGTTGGCCGACTTCCTCGGCGGCGCAAAACATTGGATGGACCTGTTCATGAAGCAGGGCGCCGGCTACCCGATCAAGACCCAGGGTGAACACAAGTTCAGCTTCAAGGGCAACTGGAAGATCCAGCTGGAAAACACCACCGATGGCTACCACTTCCCGATCGTGCACAAGTCGTTCATGTCGTCGGTGGATGCCGAAACCTCGGAAATGCTCTCGTTCATGACCGACGAGCAGGCTGTCACCCACTCCCTGGGCAATGGCCACAGCGTCATGGTGATGGTGCCCGAGCATGTCGACCTGGACCACGACGACGGCACCGAGCCGTTGCAGGAGCGCTTTGCCCACGTCACCGAGGAACTGTCGAAAACCATGGAACCGGCCCAGGTGCGACGCATCGTGCGCTCGCTGCATGGCGCCGGGTTCAACCTCAACCTGTTCCCCAACGTGGCGATGTCGATGTCGTTCTTCCGGGTGCTGCGCCCGGTATCGGTCACCGAGACCGAAATCCGCCATATTGCCCTGGGCATGGACGGCGGCCCGCAGATCGCCAACCGTGAGCGCCTGCGCATTCACGAGCACTTCCAGGGCCCGTTCGGCTTTGGCAGCCCCGACGACGCCGAAGCCTGGGACCGGGTGCAACGCGGCTCATATGCCGGCGTGGACGCACCGATTCTGGTCAACCGTGGGCTGAATCGCGAAGTGCTGGCCGAGAACGGCGACAAGGTTTCCCACGCCACTGATGAAGGCGGCATGCGCGGGGCCTATGACATGTGGAAAAGGATGATGAACCAATGAACAACCTGACGGGTTTTACCGCACCGCTGGCCCAGGCCATCGAATTCATCTGGCGTGAAGCCGAACTGCTGGACCACAAGGACTACGTGCAGTGGGCTGCGTTGTGGAGCGAGAGCGGGCGCTACATCGTGCCGATCGAGCCGGACACAGACGATTTCGAGGCCAACCTCAACTACGCCTATGACGATGCGCGCATGCGTGACTTGCGTATCGAGCGGTTGACCGCAGGGTATTCACCGTCGGCGGTGGATGCGGCGAAAACTATACGCAGCGTGTCGCGCTTCACCCTGGTGGAAGCGGCGGGGGACGTGGTGGAGGTCAATTGTGCGCAGCTGCTGTATGCCTACAAGCGCGGGGTACACACGCCGTTCGTGGCCGACCTGAACTACCGCATTCGCTTCAGCGCCGGGGCGGCAACCCTGGAGCGCAAGGTGGTGCGGCTGATCAATTCCACCGACAGCCTGAGTGCGCTCGGGTTTCTGTTGTGAGCACGATCTGACCGACCATACAAAACCAATGTGGGAGCAGGCAAGCCAGCTCCCACCGTTGAGATGAGGACATCCTGATGAACCGAATCGCGCTCGTAACCGGCGCCTCCCGCGGCCTCGGCGAATGCATCGCCCGACGCCTGCACGCCGCAGGCTACCGCGTGGGCCTGGCGGATGTGCGCCTGGATGGCGTGCAACACCTCGCAGATGAGCTGGACAGCAGCGGTGAAACCGCCGTGGCCATCGAGCTGGACGTGCGCAACAAAGCCGACTTCATCCGCGCCCGGGATCTGCTGTCGCAGCGCTGGGGCGGCACCGATATCCTGGTGAACAACGCCGGCGTGTCGAAAGTTGCCGCGCTGATGGACATCACGCCAGAGGAATTCGACGAATCAATGGCGATCAACCTGCGGGGCACATTCGTGGCCTGCCAGGTGTTTGGTGCGCACTTTGCCGAGCGTGGCTTCGGGCGCATCGTCAACATCGCCTCACTGGCCGGCCAGAACGGCGGCACCGCGACCGGCGCGCATTACGCGGCAGCCAAGGGCGGCGTGGCCACGCTGACCAAGGTCTTCGCTCGTGAGTTGGCGCCACAGGGTGTAACGGTCAACAGTATCTCGCCAGGCCCGCTGGACTTGCCGGTGGTGCGCGAAACCGTAGCGCCGGAGCGCCTGGAGCAGATCCTCAAGATTATCCCGACGGGCACCCTTGGCGACCCACACACCATCGCCGATACCGTGCTGCTGCTAATTGCCGACCACGCCGCCTCGGTGACGGGCGCGTGCTGGGACATCAATGGCGGCCTGTTCATGCGCTAGTTATCGTTGTGGCGAGGGAGCCTGCTCCCGCTGGAGTGCGCAGCGCTCCCAAAAGAGTGGGCCTGCTGCGCAGTCCAACGGGAGCAAGCTCCCTCGCCACAGGTTTAGCGTTCAACCGAAACAACAGTATTCAGGTGCTGCAATGATGAAGGTGAAGATCGAACGCATTGTCGATGAAGCGCTGGATATCCGTTCCTTTCGCCTCGTGCGCAGTGACGGCCAGCCCCTCGACAGTTATGAACCGGGGGCGCATGTGGACCTCACCGGGCCCACCGGCGTTACTCGCCAATATTCCCTGTGCAGCCCGCCCCATGATGGCCGCGCGTACCTGGTGGCGGTGAAGAAGGAAGCGCAATCGCGTGGAGGCTCCCTGGCCCTGCATGAGCAGGTGCAAGAGGGCATGGAACTGGAGATGGGCGCGCCGCGCAACCTGTTCCGCCTCGACCCGCAGGCCTCGGCACATGCGCTGTTTGCCGCCGGTATCGGGGTGACGCCGTTGTTGAGCATGGCCTATCGACTGGCCGGCAGCGGCCAGCCGTGGCGCTTGCACTATTTTGCGCGTTCGGCGCAATACGCGGCGTTTACCCAGCTGTTGGCCGATAACTTCGGCGAGCATGTGCAGTTTCACTATGGCGTCGAACCGGGCGCGCTGGATGCGGCCTTGAGCGCGTGCCTGGAGCTCGCTGGCGCTGACGCCCATGTCTATACCTGTGGGCCCGCGCCGTTCATGCACAAGGTAGTGGAAGTGGCGGCGCGCAGCCGTGCCGAGGAGGCGATCCACCTGGAACACTTCCAGGCCGACCCGGCGGCGAACGCCGGGCCCAGTGGTGGTTTCGAAGTGGAACTGGCCAGCTCCGGCGTGGTGCTGCAGGTGCCGGCGAATACCAGCCTGGTGGACGTGCTGCAGGCCCATGGTTGTGACATCGACACCGAATGCCGCGAAGGCATCTGCGGCACCTGCATTGTCGAGGTGCTGGAGGGCGTGCCCGAGCACCGTGACAACTGCCTGTCGACCAAGGAGAAGGCCGCCAACCGGCAGATTTGCGCGTGTGTTTCCCGGGCGGTTTCCGCTCGTCTGGTATTGGATATTTGATCGGCGCTACCCGTAAGATTGCTCGGACCAAAAAAATAAAAAACGTGAGGCCTTGCGGTCATGATGAGTTCAACCGTGCAACGTAACGAATCGTTCGAACGTTGGTTACATCAGGTCAACCAGGCCTGTGGACGTTTCGATGCCCGTGCCCTGGGCACTGGTTTTTTTGGTGAGTTGAGCGAGTTTCGCAGTGGCGCGATCAAACTCAGCGTGGTGGACATGGCCCAGGTGCACCTGTATCGCAGCAGCAAGGAAGTCAGTACCGGCAACGAGGGGCACTACTATGCGGTGTTCCAGCTGCAGGGCAGTGCGCAGCTGGAGCAGGGCAATAACCGCGCGCAACTGGGCTGCGGCGACATCGCCCTGATCGATGCCTGCCGCCCCAGTGACATGACCTACCACGATAACTCCCGGCAACTGTCGCTGATCCTGCCGCGCCAGGTGGTTGAGCGCGGTTCGCACTTCAACGCCGTCAACTGCGCGACGCGGATCGCGGCCCGCACGCCCCTTGCGCTGATGGCCAGCCAGATGGTGCTCGACACCCGCCAGCAAAACGGCTTGGGCATGCAGGAAAGCGAAGCGGTGCTGGATGCATTGGTAAGCCTGCTGCTGCCGGGTATCAGCGCCCGGGACAACGGCGTGGACACCCAGGAGCGGCAGTTTCGCAAAACCATCGCCTACATTGACGCGCATATCGGTGCCGAAGAACTCTGCCCCGAGTTGATCGCGCGGGAAGTCGGGGTGTCGGTGCGCGGGTTGTACCGGATGTTCTCCAAGCGCGGGCTGGTGGTGGCGCAGTACATCAAGCACCGGCGCCTGGATTTCTGCGCCGAAACCCTGCGCCATTCGCCGGCGGAACAGAAGCTGTCGGCGCTGTGTTATGCCTGGGGCTTCTCCGATTCCAGCTACTTCTCATCGGCGTTCAAGTCACGCTTTGGCGTGTCGCCGGGCGAGTACCGCAAGCGCTACAGCCATCATTGATGCGTGTCGCTCCCGAACCTGGAATGCATTTTCCTGTGGGAGCCGGGCTTGCCCGCGATGCAGACCACTCTATACCCCAGGTAGACCGCAGCGATCCCATCGCAGCCTCGCTAAAGCTCGACAGCTCCCACATTGGAATGAGGTCAACTGTGGGAGCTGGCTTGCCTGCGATGCAGACCACTCTATACCCCAGGCTCACCGCCGCGATCCCTTCGCAGCCTCGCTAAAGCTCGACAGCTCCCACATTGGAATGAGGTCAACTGTGGGAGCTGGCTTGCCTGCGATGCAGACCACTCTATACCCCAGGCTCACCGCAGCGATCCCATCGCAGCCTCGCCAAGGCTCGACAGCTCCCACATTGGAATGAGGTCAACTGTGGGAGCTGGCTTGCCTGCGATGCAGACCACTCTATACCCCAGGTACACCGCAGCGATCCCTTCGCAGCCTCGCCAAGGCTCGACAGCTCCCACAATGGAATGAGGTCAACTGTGGGAGCTGGCTTGCCTGCGATGCAGACCACTCTATACCCCAGGCTCACCGCAGCGATCCCATCGCAGCCTCGCTAAAGCTCGACAGCTCCCACATTGGAATGAGGTCAACTGTGGGAGCTGGCTTGCCTGCGATGCAGACCACTCTATGCCCCAGGCTCACCGCCGCGATCCCTTCGCAGCCTCGCTAAAGCTCGACAGCTCCCACATTCAATCATCGCGCCCTACGGATACAACACCTCGCGGACCAGCATGGCAATGCTGGTCACGCCCATCTTTTCCTTGATCTTGGTGCGGTGCACGTCCACGGTCTTCACGCTGATGTTCAGCTCGCGGGCAATCACCTTGCTCGCCTTGCCGTCCACCACCAGCATCAACACTTCCCGTTCCCGGCTCGTCAGCAGGGCCAACTTGCCTTGCAGGTGCTCGCGTTGCTCCTGGTCGGCCTGGGCTTGTACGGCGGTCTTCAGTGCGGCCTGGATGCGGTCGATCATCTGCTGCGGGTTATAGGGTTTCTCGACAAAATCCAGCGCGCCGTTTTTCATCGCGGTGACCGACATCGGGATGTCGCCGTGGGCCGAGACGAAAATGGTTGGCAGGGTACTGCCGCGCCGGTTGAGGATTTCCTGTAACTGGAAGCCGCTGGTTTGCGGCATGCGCACATCCAGCACCAGGCACGCGGGTTGGCGTGGGTCGTAGTGTTCGAGGAACTCTTCGGCCCCGGCAAAGCATTGCGCCTGCACGCTGACCGACTCCAGCAGCCACGCCAACGAGGTACGCAGGTCTTTGTCGTCATCAACGATGTAAACAATCGGTGTGCGGATTTCCATCAGGGACTGCCACGAGAATTTCTAATTATTGTTTTCGCACGCGAGCACGCAGCGGCGGACATTGGCTCATCTAAGGAGCCTTGCAAGCAGAATACCCAGTGTGAAGGGCCCTGACGATAAAGAAAGCACCTAGTCGGCATGGGGATCGTCTGAATGGTCGTGCCTTACAGGGCGCCTTAATCTGGTTGCATCACCCACGGACCGTAAAGGGGCACTGACATGGCCGACTTGAGCCAGCAGCAAATCGACTTTCGCAACGCCATGGCGCAATTACCGGCTGCGGTGAACATCATCACCACCAATGGGCCGGGCGGGCGTTGCGGGATCACGGCGAGTGCGGTGTGTTCGGTCACCGATTCGCCGCCTACGGTGTTGGTGTGCGTGAATCGCGCAAGCGCCACTCATGATGTGTTCCGCACCAACGGGCAACTGTGCGTGAACGTGCTGTGCGGTGAGCAGGAGGAGCTGGCGCGGCATTTTGCCGGGATGACCCAGGTGCCCATGGCCGAGCGGTTTGCCTGGGATTTGTGGGACGGTGGCGAGGCAGGCGTGCCGGTGCTGCGGGATGCGCTGGTGCAACTTGAGGGGCGGATCACCGAGTGCAAGGAAGTGGGCTCGCATTCGGTGATGTTTGTGCAGTTGTCACGGGTTGGGGTGCGGGGGGAGGGCAACAGCCTGGTGTACTTCAACCGCCTGTTTCACCGGATTGAACATGCTGGCGCCCATTGCTGAAGATTTAGAGGATCAAATGTGGGGACTTGCTTCGTTGGTTAGAAGTTAGTGGCGAACACCACTTGGCTGTAGAGGTTTTTATCGTGGTTGCCCAACTGTGTGCCGCCTTGTTCAGCGCTCTTGTCTGGCTGGTACAGGCCGATCAGCGGCATCACCGTGAGGTGTTCGTTGACGTGCCATTCGGCGTACAGGTCCAGTTCGTGGCCGTCGCTGTTGCCGAGGTTGCGGTCGATCGTCTTGAAGTCGAACAGCACCGCGCCGACGTTGAGGTTTTGCAGGGGCGAGACCTTGAACGTGACGTTTTGAATGCGTGAGTTGTTGTTGAATGGCCCGGCGTAATTGCCCGCCACTTCGCCCTGGAACCAGGTGCCGTAGCCACGGCTGAACCCGTAGAACAGCGGGTCAAAACCTTCCGAGAATCGGCTGTAGCGGTAGCTCACATAGGGCGTCCAGGCCACCTCGGCAAAGGTCCAGCCGGCTTCCAGGTACCAGGCGTCTTCGTTGCCGGTGTGAGGCTTGTCCTGCCAGGCGTATTCACCGGACAGGAACAGGTTGGTCACCCCGGCATTGCCCGTGGCGCGCACGCTATAGGTCTTCATGCCGTCGCGCTCCAACTGCGTGGGGGAGGCATATTGCTTGTCGACATCGGTGGTGTCGATGTAGGTCAGCCCCACCGTGCCTTCGGCGGCCACGTGTTCGAGAGTGGCGACGTACATCTCGGTCCTGGCCTGGGCGCGGTTGTCGGACTTGAGCCACATCAGGTCGCTGCGCCAGCCTTCCTTGCCGCCCAGACGCAACACGGCGGTCTCGTCGAAGGCTTTACGGGCGGCGATGTAGTAACCGCCGCCGCGATTGAGGTCGCCATCGGCCACGCCCTTGCCGAAGTTCAGCGCGTCGCCATCGATCAGGAAACCGTCGCCGACCACGATGTTCTGGCGGCCGAAGGACAGGTCCACACCGTTCTCGCCGAGAACCTCAAACAGCTTGCCCGAGCGCCAGCCGAGGTAGGCGTCTTCAAACTTTGTGGTGCGCTCCGAGCCGTCGCTGAAGCCTGCGGCATCGCCGTCGCCCCAGGTGCCGGAACTCAGCAGGTTGGCCGCCCCGTAGGCGGTGCCGGCGCCGCTGAAGCTCGTGTCGAAGCTCAGGCCGTACTTGACGTAGCCCTCGCGCCAGGACGAGGAGCCTTTGGCCAGGCGCCCGGACTGGGCGTAATTCTGCTGGCTGTGGAAGGCACCGAATAGCGCTTCCAGCGTGGCATTCAGGTGACTGCTGTCATCGGCATACAGTTCGTAGGCACAGGCTTGGTTGGCGCCGATCATCAGCGCGAGGGTCGAGAGGCGAAGCAAGGGGGATTTGAGCATGGTGTGGCATCCATTCTTGTTCATGACCACAGGGTTGGGGTCTGCCGCGATACTAATGCTGGCGAAGTGAGGCGCCTTTTGTCTGGTTGCCAAACACTTGACTGTGCTTGCCAGAATCCACGGTTTGGCAGCCCAGCCAACACGACTGGCACGCAGGGCAAAACCCGAGCGACCCCGAGCCCTGACAATCGTCGGCAACTTCGATGGTTTTCAAGGTCGTTTCGCTATGTTCACTGCACACAGATTGTCTTTGGCCAGCGTGCTGTCGCTGGTCCTGGCGCACAGCGCGCTCGCCGCTGAATGCGCCCCCGACCCGGGCCGTGGCGCTCAGGTATTTGCCAACGAATGCGGCGTGTGCCACGCGGTGACCAAGGGCGGCGCGACGATGATGGGGCCGAACCTGGCCGGTATTTACGGGCGCAAGTCCGGCTCCCTGGCAGGCTTCAGCTACTCCCAGGCGATGCGCGACAAAAACGTCGAATGGCAAGCCGAGACCCTCGCGCAATTCATCACCCAACCCCAGGCGTTTGTGCCCGGCACCTACATGCCCTACATGGGCCTGGCTTCGGCCGACGATCGCCAAGCGGTCGCCTGCTTTCTCAAAGAACAACAGTGAATACAGGTGAATCATGAGCAACGTTGAAATCCTGCCGCAGGTGGCTGCCTTCCTCGACCGCCGCCATGGCTGCTTTATCGATGGCCAGTGGGTGTTTGCCGAAGGCGAGCAGATCAAGGTGGTCAACCCGGCCACCGGGCAAACCCTGTGCGAAACCCTGGACGCGCCGCTGCACATCGTGGAGCAGGCGGTGCAGTCGTCCCATGCGGCGTTCAAGTCCCGCGTGTGGTCGGGGCTGCGTCCGGCTGACCGGGAGCGGATCTTGCTGAACTTCACCGCATTGGTAGAGGCCCATGCGGAGGAGCTGGCGCAGTTGGAAACCCTGAGCCAGGGCAAGTCGATCAACCTGGCGCGGGGGCTGGATCTAAACGCCACGGTGGAGTTCATGCGCTACATGTCGGGCTGGGCGACCAAGATCGAAGGGCAGACCTTCGACGTATCGATCCCGCTGCCGCCGGGGGCGAAGTTCACCGCGTATACCAGGCGCGAGCCGGTGGGTGTGGTGGTGGGCATCGTGCCATGGAATTTCCCGCTGCTGATTGCGGCGTGGAAGTTGATGCCGGCGTTGGCGACCGGGTGCACGGTGATCATCAAACCGGCGATGGAGACCCCGTTGACGGCGATGCGCCTGGCTGAGTTGGCGCTGGAGGCGGGGGTTCCGGCCGGGGTGTTCAACGTGGTCACCGGGGGTGGTGCGTCGGTGGGTGGTGTGCTGACGGCTCATCCGTTGGTGAGCAAGGTGTCGTTCACCGGGTCGACTGCCGTGGGCAAGAGTGTGGGTGTGGCGTGCATGGAGAACATGACGCGGTTTGCCCTGGAGTTGGGGGGCAAGAACCCGATGATTGTGTTGGCGGATGCGGATATTGATAAGGCCATCCAGGGGGCGATCCTGGGTGGGCTGTTGAACAACGGGCAGGTGTGTGCGGCGGCTTCGCGCTTCTATGTGCATCGTTCGGTTTACGCCAGGTTTGTCGAGGGGTTGGCGGCGGCGGTGTCGGCGATGCCGTTGGGGGCGGGAATGAACTGCGAGGCGGCGATTAATCCGTTGGTGTCGCGCAAGCAGCAGCAAGGCGTATTGCGCCATATCGAGCAGGCTCGGGCTGAAGGGGCACGGGTGGTGATTGGTGGGGATGAGGTTGCGGGTGAGGGGTTTTATGTGCGGCCGACGATTTTGGCCGATATTGACCATGGGATGGCGGTGGCTCGGGAGGAGGTGTTTGGGCCGGTATTGGGGGTGATGGCGTTTGATGATGAAGATGCGGTGATTGGGTTGGCCAATGACAATCGGTATGGGTTGGCGGCGAGTCTTTGGACGAATGACCTGGGTAAAGCGATGAACCTGGTGCCGCGGATCGAGGCGGGGACGGTTTGGGTGAATGCGCATGTGTTGCTCGACCCGGCGATGCCGTTTGGGGGGGTGAAGCAGTCGGGGATGGGGCGGGAGTTTGGGCGGGCGGTGATCGAGGCTTATACCGAGTTGAAGTCGGTTTGCATTGCGCATTGATAGGGGGTGAATATCCGTTGTTTAGGTAGCGGCTGCGTATGGTTCCGCTCTTACAGCGGGTCACTTTTGAAAAGCGCAAAAGTAACCAAAACGCTCTGCCCCGCCTGTCGGCACCTCGCTTAGGCTCGGCGTTCCCTCACTCCGGAATTGCTCCGCGGGCCGCCGCGACGGCCCGTCCCTGGCCCGTCGCGGCTAAACCGGCGTCCTGCCGGTTTACCCGCTCCTCAATCCCTGCGTTCGGCCTCGGGCTGAATGGGGCAGTCAGATCAAGATCAAAAGCAAGAGCACGGCGGCCTGAAAGCCGACCTGAGTGTTAAAAGCCAGGGCAAAAGCTGTAGGAGCTGGCTTGCCGGCGATGCAGGCAACTCGGTTTTTCAGACACACCGCGGCGATGCCATCGCCGGCAAGCCAGCTCCTACAGTTGAACCGTGCCAGCCTTTGATTTCGCTGTTGCTTTTAACACTCAAGCCGGCCTGTAGGCCGCTGTGTTCTTGATCTGCTTGTGATCTTGATCTTAGGCGCCCCGTTAAACCACGCTGGCCGAACGCAGGTATTACGGAGCGGGTAAACCGGCAGGACGCCGGTTTAGCCGCGACGGGCCAGGGACGGGCCGTCGCGGCGGCCCGCGGAGTAATGCCTGCGTTCGGGCACACCGAGCCTAAGCGAGGTGCCGAGTGGTGGGGCAAGAGCGTTTTGCTTACTTTTGCGCTGTTCAAAAGTGAGCCGCTGTAAGAGCGGAACCAATCCAAGCCCTGAAAAAAACAACGGATATGTACCCATAACCCCGCCAGCCCCCCGCATTGCACCCGCAGCCCAGAGCCGATAGTCTTGCAAATCATTACCAGCCCAATCGCCCCAGCACCCCCGGGCCCATTGGGTAAAAGGAGAGGTTTGTGAACATCGGACAGTTCGCCTTTCAACGCGAGGTTGAAACTCTATACGTCGACCACAACGGCTGGCTGCGTACCCTGTTGCGGCGCAAGTTGGGCAACGCTTTCGACGCCGCCGACCTGGCCCACGACGTCTACCTGCAACTCATGCGCAAGGGCCAACTGCCGCCCTCCGGCGAATCCCGCCGCCACCTTACCCAGATCGCCAACGGCCTGGTGATCGACCTCTACCGCCGCCGCCAGATCGAATCCGCTTACCTGCAGGCCCTGGCCCTGACGCCCGAACCCTGCACGCCCGATGAAGAAACCCGCGCCCTGGCCATCGAGGCCCTGATCGAAATCGACGTCGCACTGCACACCCTGCAACCCAAGGCCCGCCAGGCCCTGCTGTTGTGCAAACTCGACGGCCTGAGCTACCGCGAAATCGCCGCCAAGCTGCAAGTCTCCGTCTCCTCGGTGGAAAAATACATCGCCGCCGGCCTGTTGGCCTGCTACCAGACACTGCACGGTTGACCCGCCGCGATGCCCACCGAACAGCCCATCGCCCCCGATATCATCGAGCGCGCCACCGCCTGGATGGCTCGCCTGTGGGCCGATGACGCCAGCGCCGAAGACCAGGCCAACTGCCTGCGCTGGCGCGCCGAACACCCGCATCACGAACTCGCCTGGACACGCCTGCTGGGCTTTGAGCAAAAACTCCACAGCGTCCCCGCCGCACTCGCCAAACACAGCCTGGCCGAACCCGACACGCCCGATTCCACCGATCGTAGAAGCACCCTGCGACTGCTCGGCCTGCTGCTCGCCGCGGGTGGCCTCAGCTACGGCGTTCGCCGCACCGACGCCTGGCAACTGGCGACTGCCACCCATAGCACCCGCACCGGCGAAGTGCGCGAAGTTCTATTGCCCGATGGCAGCGGCCTGGTGTTGGCATCTGCTTCGGCGATTGATGTGCAGTTCGACGACCTCCAGCGCCTGGTGATCCTGCAGGCGGGCGAGGTGTTCATCACAACGGCGCCTTCACCCCGGCCGTTTCGGGTGCAGACTCGCCAAGGTGTGCTTCAGGCCCTGGGCACGCGCTTCAGCGTGCGCCAGTGCGCCGAAAGCTGCCAGTTGGCCGTACTTGAGGGCGCCGTGCAGGCTCGACCCGACCATGGTGCAGGTAAACGAGTGGACGCCGGGCAAGGCGCGACGGTATCCAGGGACAAGGTGCAACCGACTGCGGCGGTGACTGACCGCAACGTCGCCTGGGTCAAGGGTTTGTTGATGGCGGATGGCATGCGCCTGGACGAACTGGTCGCCGAGCTGGCGCGCTACCGCCCCGGTGTGCTGCGCTGCGCGCCGGAGGTGGCGATGCTGCGGGTCAGTGGCGTGTTGCACCTGAACAATACCGACCTGGCGCTGGACAACCTGGCCGCTGCGTTGCCGGTACAAGTGGTGAGGCGCACCCGCTATTGGGTGACAGTGCGCGCGCCCGCCTGAAAATTTCGTGGGTTTTGATTGAGGGTTTTCGCGGCTCGTGCGGAAGACAAGGTAAGGGCGAGCAAAGGCTCATTCAGTCAGGGAGACTTCATGAGTAACAAGGATGTGGCTGCGGCCAAACCCAGGGGCCGGGGCGCGGTCTCGCACGTGTTGCAGCCGGTGCGCGGGCGATTGATCGCTGCGGCGTTGCTGGCCGGTGTGGCCTGTATGCTCACGCTGGTGCCGCTGGGCGGCATCGTGCATATCGCCAGGGTCAGCCTCGGCGGGCCGTCGGTTGCCCAGGCGCCGGGCGAGCTGTGGTTGACGATCAGCATCAGCCTGGCGTGCCTGTTCTCGGGCATGCTGCTGATGACGCTTGCAGAGGCGGTGGCGCATCTGGCCGACAATCACATCACTCGCCACCTGCGCCTGGCGATTGCCCAGCGGTTGAGCCAGGTACCGCTGGGCTGGTTTACCGAGCGGGCGTCGGGCGAGGTCAAGCAGGCGATGCAGGACGATATCGGCACCCTGCACAGCCTGACAGCGCACTTCTACACCACCATGGGCCGCTGTACCGGCGCCGTGTTGCTGTCGGCGGTCTATCTGTTCACAGTGGACTGGCGCATGGCGCTGGTCTCGCTGCTGCCCTTTGCGGGGTTTTTCCTGTTTTTTGCCCGGGCGATGAAAGCCAGCGCCAGTCACATGCAATCCTTTGTCGAGCGCATGACCCGGGTCAATAACGCGGTGGTCGAGTTCGTCAACGGCATTCCCGTGATCAAGGCCTTCGGTGCCACCGGCAAGGCCCACGCCAGCTATTGTGAGGCGGTGGATGATTTCAGCGAGGCCTTCGTTGAATTCACCCGGCCGCTGGTGGGGACGATGGCCAATGCCAACGCAATGATCGCTCCGGTCACAGTGCTCGCGACGGTGCTGACGTTCGGCCTGGTGTTTGTCAGCCTTGGCTGGATGCGGGCGGTGCAGGTACTGCCGTTCGCGATTGTCGCGCCGGGCATTTGCGCGCCTTTGATGCTGCTGAGTTACATCACCCACGACTTGAATAATGCCGCCGGCGCCGCCCAGCGTGTGCAGGCGCTGCTGGCGACACCCGTACTGGCGCAGGTGGCTGCGGGTTCCGAGCGCTTGCCCAAGGACGCCGAAGTGCGCGTAGAAAATCTCGGCTATGCCTACGACCCGCAGCGGCCGGTGCTTGCCGACATCAGCTTTACCCTCAAGCCCGGCACCGTGACCGCCATCGTCGGTGCCTCGGGTTGCGGAAAGTCGACCCTGGCGCGCCTGCTGCTGCGCTTTTTCGACCCCACTGAAGGACGCATCACCCTGGGCGGCGTTGACCTGCGGCAGGTCGAGTCCTCACAGCTCTACAGCCTGATCGGTTTTGTACTGCAGGAGGTGCGCCTGGTCCACGCCAGCGTTGCCGAAAATATCGCGCTCGGCCGGCCCAGCGCCAGCCAGAAGGAAATCGAGGCCGCCGCGCGGGCCGCAAATATCCATGAGTGCATCATCGGTTTGCCACGGGGCTACGCCTCGGTGATCGGCGAGGATGCGCAGTTGTCCGGTGGCGAGCAGCAGCGTATCAGCATCGCCCGCGCGGTATTGCTGGCGCCGCCGGTGCTGGTGCTGGATGAGCCCACGGCCGCCGCCGATGCCGCAAACGAGGTGGCGATCCAGGAAGCGCTCTCGCGGTTTGCCCGGGGCCGCACGTTGCTGGTCATCGCCCACCGCCTCGACACCGTGATGCATGCCGATCACATCATCGTGCTGGAAAACGGCCGCATCGTTGAACAGGGCAACCATCCTCGACTGATCGCGCAAGAGGGCCGCTATGCCCGGCTGTGGGCGTCGGGCGGTTACAAACAGACCCGGGAACAGGCGCTGCCGACATGCTGAAAACCTTTATCGAACTGTTGGGCGACGATGGCCAGGTCTTGCGCCGTTACGTCGCCCAGGTGGTGTTTTACGGCGCGCTGTGTGGGTTGACGATTGCCGCACTGGTACCGGTGCTGACCGACATGCTCAACGGTGATCTTGCCGAAGCAGCCTTGTGGCTGGTGGTGTTTTTGGCGGCGGTGGGCACGTGTTGGGCCACGCGCCGGGAAGTCGAAAAGGCCGGTGTTGCAGTGGGTGTGGCGGTTTTACAAGGCGGGCGCCAGCGTATTGGCGAGCATGTGGCCGGGTTACCTGTCGGCTGGTTTACACCCGATAACTCGGCGCGGCTCAACCATGTGGTAACCCAAGGCATGATGACGGTGGCCCAGCTCCCCGCCCATGTGTTTACCCCGGTCCTGAGTGGCGTAGTGACGCCGTTGGTCCTGGTGCTGGCACTGTTTGTACTGCGCTGGCAGATGGGGCTGATCGCGTTGTTGGCGTTGCCGGTGCTGGGCGCTGCATTTTGGCTCAGTGCGCGGCTGGGCCGGCGTGCCGACCGGGCGTTCCAGCGCAGCTCGGCCGAAACCAGCCAGCGCATGCTGGAGTTTGCCCAGTCGCAGTCGGTATTGCGCGCATTCAGTGGTGGTGGCAACGCGGTGTTCCTGCAGCGGGCGATTGAACAGCAACACGCGACCGGGCTGCGCCTGATCCTTCTGTCCGCGACCTCGGTACTGCTCAATATGTGGCTGGTGCAGATGGTATTCGCGGCCTTGCTGATCGCCGCCGCGCTCTGGCTCGACGCGTACCTGGGTAACGCCTTGCACGTGGGCTCGGTGATCGCGGTGTTGGTGGCACTGTTGCTGGTCAGCCGCTTCATTGACCCGCTGCTGGAGGTGGCAGGCTATGGCGAGACCCTGCGCGGCGCCGCCGTGCAGCTTGAGGCGGTGCGCGAGATCCTGGCTGCATCGGCGCTGAAGGAGCCCGCCACGGCGCAATGCCCCCGTGATGCCTCGGTGGAATTATTCGACGTCAGCTTTCGCCACCCGGCCGGTGCTCGGGACGTGCTGCGTGGAGTAAGCCTGCGTATTGAGCCCGGCAGTATGACCGCGTTGGTGGGCGCTTGCGGTTCGGGCAAAACCACGCTGTTGCGGCTGGCTGCGCGGTTTTTCGAAGTCAGCCAGGGCCAGGTGTGTATCGGTGGTGTGGACGTGCGGCAGATGTCCGGCGAGCAACTCAATGCACAGATCAGCCAGATCTTCCAGGACACGTATCTGTTCCAGGGTAGCGTCGCCGACAACATCCGCCTCGGCAAGCCCGATGCGAGCGACGCGCAAGTGTTGGAGGCGGCGCGCCAGGCCGGTGTGCAGGCAATTATCGAGCGCCTGCCCATGGGACTCTCGACCAGCGTCGGCGAGGGTGGGGCGCGTTTGTCTGGTGGCGAGCGCCAGCGTATCGCGATCGCCCGCGCGTTGATCAAGGGCGCACCGATCCTGCTGGTGGATGAGGCCACTGCCGCACTGGACGCCGAGAACCAGGCGGTGATCGCCGAAACCCTGGCACGCTTGCGCGGCAAGTGTACGTTGATCGTGATCGCGCACCAGCTGTCGACCGTGGTGATGGCTGACCAGATTGTGGTGCTGGAAGAGGGTCGGATCGTAGAGCAGGGCACGCCTGAACAGTTGACGTCGCGCGAGGGGCGCTATGCCCGGTTCCTGGCGCAACGACGGGCGTCGAAGGGTTGGCGTATCGCCTAGTGGGCCCGCCAGGATGGCGGGCCCACGGGGTTGGTCAGAGCTTCGGCAGTTGCCCGATGCGGCCCATCATTTCGGTGACGATCTGCAGGTCCAGCAGGAACTGGTCAACGGTCTTGAACTCGTTGTCGGTGTGGCCGGTGTACTTGACCTCTGGCCGTGCCAGGCCGAACTGCACGCCATTGGGTAGCTCATGCACTGAGGTAGCACCGGCCGACGTGCCGTACTTGTGCTCCATGCCGAGGTTTTCGCTGGCCACCGCCAACAGTGCCTTGACCCACTCGCCTTCAGGGTTGCGGTACATCGGCTCGGCGATCGAGTAGTCGAAGCTCACGGCAACGTGGTTTTTCTGGGTCCACGCAGCCAGCTTGTCGGCGATTTCGGCCTTGAGCGCTTCCGGTGACTTGCCCTTCGGTACGCGCAGGTTGACCGCCAGTTTGAAGGCGTTGTCATCTTCACCCACATAAGTCAGCGACGTGGTCAACGGCCCCATGAACGCATCGGAGAAGCCCACGCCCAGCTTGCCGCCCAGATAATCCAGGCCCCAGTTATTGGCCGCATAATGTGCGGCGTCGGTGAACTGGTTGTGCTTGAGCGCCACCTTGCCGTCGAGGCTGTTGAGGAAGTCGAGCATCCTGGCCACCGGGTTCACCCCGGACTCAGGCTCGGAGGAGTGGGCAGACACGCCAGTGACGGTCAGCTTGACGTCCTTGCCGTCGACCTTGGCCGCCACCTCGAAGTCGCCGCCATTGCGCTTGGCATACTCGCTGCCGGCCTTTTGCAGGCTGGCGGCCAGTTCGGCGGGCTTATCGCTCAACAGTGTCACCACCGACGCCGACGGAATCTGATTGGTGGCCTTGCCGCCGGTCATCGAGATGATTTCTGCGCCCTTGCCATCAGCCTTGCGCTTGGGGAACTTGGCCATGACCGTGCCGTAGCCTTTCTCGGCGATCACCACCGGGTAGCCGCCATCCAGCGCCAGGTTGTAGTTGGGCGTGGGGTTGTGTTCGAAATAGTACGGGATCGCGTCGCCGGAAGTTTCCTCGGTGGTGTCCACCAGCAGCTTGAAGTTGCGTGCCAGTGGCAACTTCTCTTCCTTGATCACCTTCATGGCGTACATCGCCACCACGATGCCGTTCTTGTCATCCTCGGTGCCGCGGCCATACATGCGGTCGCCGATCAGCGTGACCTTGAACGGATCGAGCTTGGTGCCGTCCTTGAGTACCCAGTTTTCCGGGGTTACCGGGACCACGTCGGCGTGGGCATGGATGCCGACGACTTCATCGCCGCTGCCTTCAAGGGAAATTTCATAGACGCGGTTGTCGATGTTGCGAAAGTTCAGGTTGAACGACTCGGCAAGGCTCTTGATCCTGGCCGCGATCTTGATGAACTCAGGGTTGTCGTGCTGGGCTACGCCGGCCACCTGGAAGGTTGGGATCTCCACCAGTTCACGCAGGGTTTCAGTGGCGGCAGCGCCGTACTTCACCCGCGCATACAGCCCCAGCAGGCGATGGATTTCGTTCTGCTGGTCGGCGCTCAGGTCCTTGTTGGCAAGAAAGGCACTGATGGCCGGGCCGAGGTTGTCGCTCTTGGCCACATCGCTCTTGGCGAGGCTGGCGAGGAACTGCCGGAAATCCTTGACCGAGGCATCGCTGAAGGTCTTCAGGATGATCGCGTTCTGTTGTGGGGTGAGGTTGGCTTGAGCCTGGGTGGTGAACACCGAAAGGCTGGCCGCCATCAGGGTGGCGACGGCCAGTTGCTTGAGGGAAAAATCCATTGCTTGGGGCATTCCTTTGCAGGGAGTGAGTGAAATGTCTGATCGAAAGGTCAGAAACAATTTCACACACTACCATCGGGAAGGCGGAGGAGGGGAGTCCCTGTTGTGGGAATTGTCCGTTGGAGCTGTGCAAGTGGCGGATAAACCAAAACCGGGTGTGGGAGCTTTCGACCTGAAGCTCGACAGCTCCCACAGGGTTTGGTGGTCTGCTAATCTGCCGTCGTTGAAATCTCGACCGCCACCCGTGGACTCCCAATGACAACGCCAACCGATCAAACCCTCGAACCCCAATCCGTCTGCAGCCCGATCACCAGCAGCGCGATTTTCATGGTCGCGACCCTGGCGCCCGGCAGTGATTCGGCCGAAGCGGTACGCAGTTGGTGCGCCGATATTGCAGGGCTGGTGCGTTCAGTCGGCAAACGCGTTCCAGCGGGTAATCTGTCCTGTGTCGCAGGTTTCGGTTCCAAGGCGTGGGATGCGCTGTTCGGCGCTCCCCGCCCGGCGGCCTTGCACCCGTTCAAGGAAGTCGGGGTGGCGGGGCGTCTGGCGCCGGCCACTCCGGGGGATATCCTGCTGCACATTCGTGCCGAGCAGATGGACCTGTGTTTTGAGTTGGCCACCCAGTTGATGGCCGCGCTGGGCGATTCGGTGACGGTGGTGGATGAGGTGCAGGGTTTCCGTTATTTCGATATGCGCAGCATCATCGGTTTTGTCGATGGCACCGAGAACCCGGTCGGGCGCAAGGCGGTAGGTTTCACCATCGTCGGTGATGAGGATCCGGCGTTCAGCGGCGGCAGCTATGTGCTGGTGCAGAAGTACCTGCACAACATGAAAGCCTGGAACGAATTGTCGGTGGAGGCGCAGGAGCGGGTGATCGGGCGCACCAAACTCTCGGACATCGAACTTGACGATGCGGCCAAGCCGACCAATTCCCACAGTGCACTGACCACCATCACCAAGGACGGTGAGGAAGTTAAAATCCTGCGGGACAACATGCCCTTTGGCCGGCCGGGCGCCGGGGAATTCGGCACATACTTCATCGGCTACGCGCGGTCGCCGGAGCCTTTGGAGTTGATGCTGGAGAACATGTTTGTCGGTCGGCCTGCCGGCAACTATGACCGCCTGCTGGACTTCAGCACGGCGGTCACCGGCGGCCTGTTCTTCATACCGTCAGCCGATTTGCTCGAAGAGCTGGCCGACCGCGCGCCTTAGGCCAACAGCCCGGTGCTGACTGCCACAATCAGGAACACCCCAAGCACCGCACGGTAGATCACGAATGGCCAGGTGGAGAACCGTTCCAGGAACTTCATCAGGCCCCAGATCGCGAAGAACGCCGACACACTGGCAACCACCAGGCCAAAGATCAAATGCGGCCAGGCGTGGGCGGGCAGCTCGGCGTGGAATAACACCCACAGCTCTTTCAAGCCCGCCAGGGCGATGGCCGGCAAGCCCAGCAGGAACGAAAACCGCGCCGCTTCTTCACGCTTGAAGTTGAGGAACAGCGCGGCAGTCAGGGTCGAACCCGAGCGGGAAACCCCCGGAATCAGCGCACCGATCTGCGCAATACCGACAATCAATGCATCCCGCAGGCGCATTTCGCCCACCGTGCGCTTGTGCTTCGCGCTGAGTTCAGCCGCTGCGAGCAGCACCGCCATCACCAGGCAGGAAATCCCGATCACCATCAGCCCGCGCAACGGCGAGTTGCACGAGTTGAGCGTCGACGACAAGGCGATCCCGGCGATCCCAATCGGAATCGTCGCCAACACAATCGCCACCGCCAGCTTGAACCACTGGTTGTTGTAGTCACCCTGGCGCACCGCGCTGATGCTGCCGACCGTGACCTGGCGTACATCCTTCCAGAAGTAGCTGACCACCGCCGCCAGTGCGGCCAACTGCATGGCCGCGGAAAATGCCGAGCCCGGGTCCGGCCAGCCGAGCAGGGCAGGCACGATGCGCATGTGGGCGGTGGAAGACACAGGCAACAACTCGGTAATGCCCTGAATGATGCCCAGGATGCCGATTTGCAGGTAATCCAGGGACGCAAAGCCGACATCGAGGCCGCTGGTGCAGACGTTTGTCAAAGTACTTATCCTGAAAACAAGGGGAGGGAAGTGCTGCGGAGTTTAGTCTAACTTTGTAATGATTTTGTCGTTGACATGAGAAAAGCGCAATTGATTCAGCAAGCAGAAAGCTTGACCGTTGTATTGGCATTGCTGCTGGCTTTTGTTGACAATGTCGCCCTGTTTTTTTGCCGAGATGCCCATGCCTGTCATTCCCGATACCACCGTCGAATTGATCGAGACCGGCCCGGAACACGCCGCGTTGATCGCCAACCTTTACCAGTTCTACGCCTACGAATCCTCGGATTGGGAGCAGGAAGACGTCGAGGTGGACGGCCGCTTCTACATTCATGAGGAACACCTGGCCCGCTACTGGCAAGACCCGCGGTGGAGCGCCAACCTGCTGTTGGTCGACGGCTTTATCGCAGGCTTCCTGCTGATCGAAGGCAGCGAATTACCGGGGATCGACGCGCTGGAACTGGCAGACCTGTTCATCCTGAAACGCTACCGCCGCAAGGGCATTGGCCGCGCCATTGCCACTCAGGTGTTGAGCAGTAGCGAGGCAAATTGGCTGGTGCGGTTCTATGACCAGGATGAAGTGAGCCAGGCGTTCTGGCGCACAGTGCTGGATAACCTGCCGCGCCCGGTGCAGGCCATCGAGCTGGATGACGAGCCGAACCTGCTGAGTTTCCTGGTGACCCGGGCGGCGTTGCACTAAGCCATCAGTTGAAAGCCGCGCCAGCCCCTGCACTGAACAGCGCCGCCTGCATCACCTGTGGCGGCTGCCCGAACGCCCGCAGAAACGCCTGGCGCATGCGCTCGCGATCACCGAACCCGGTCTCGCGGGCGACTACTTCCACGGGATGCCGGCTGGTTTCCATCATCGCCCGGGCCGCTTCCACCCGCAGCGACTCGATGGCCTTGGCCGGGGTTTGCCCGGTCTCCTCGCGAAACACCCGGCTGAACTGGCGCGGGCTGAGCCTGGCAACCGCCGCCAGCGCTTCGACTGAAAGGTCGTGGGTCAGGTTTTCCCGGGCGTAGCCCAAGGCCAATTGCACCCGGTCGGATTTAGGGTCCAACTCCAGCAGCGCCGACAGCTGCGACTGCTCGCTGCCACGCCGCTGGGCAATCACCAGCTTGCGCGCGATGCGGCGGGCGAGGTCGCTGCCCAGGTCGTTCTCCACCATCGCCAACGCCAGGTCCACCCCGGCGCTCATGCCGGCGCCGGTCCAGATCTGGCCGTCGACGACAAACAGTTTGTCTTCCTCCAGACGAATCTGCGGGTAACGCTTGGCAAAGGCCGGTGCATGCAGCCAGTGGGTGGTGGCGCGCTTGCCCTCAAGCAACCCGGCCTCGGCCAGCACGAAGATGCCCATGCACAGCGAGGCGATGCGCCGGGACTGCTTCGAGGCGGCCTGCACCAGCTTCAGCAGGTTGGCGTCAGGCAGTTGGAACTCCAGGTAACCGCTGACGATCAATGTGTCATAGCCCTCGGGCCGGATCGGCGTGCTGTTCACCGAGAACCCCTGGGACGTCATGATCGGGCCGCCACTTTCCGACACCAGGTGAAACTCATACGCCTGCTCGCCACGCAGCAGGTTTGCGCACTCAAACACCGAGCCCAGGCTAAGGCTGAGGGATTGAAAGTTCGGGTAAATCATCAGCGCAATGCTGTGCATCTCATCTCTCCAGGGGGCGCGCAGCGATGATTGTCGGCGTGTACCGGGCAAACGGCAACCGGCTTGGTGCAATGTCCGGAATCCTTGCGCACATGACATTGTGCGGTGTTGGCCCGGCTCCTAAGCTTCACTCCATTCCAACCACATCACCCCGAGGCACTGGCACATGAAAGTATTGATGGTTTTGACTTCTCACGACCAGCTTGGCGACACCGGCCGCAAGACCGGGTTCTGGCTCGAAGAATTTGCTGCACCGTACTACGCATTCAAGGACGCCGGGGCCGACGTGACCCTGGCCTCGCCCGCCGGTGGGCAACCGCCGCTGGACCCGGTCAGTGACCTGCCGGATTCGCAAACCGACCAGACCCGCCGCTTCGCCACCGACCCGGCAGCACAGCAGGCCTTGGCCACCACGCTGAAGCTGGACGCGGTCAACGCTGACGACTTCGACACCGTCTTCTACCCAGGCGGCCATGGCCCGCTGTGGGACCTGGCAGAGTCGAAAACCTCCATCGCCCTGATCGAGGCCTTCGAACGAGCTGGCAAGCCGATTGGCTTTGTGTGCCACGCCCCGGGCGCCTTGCGCCACGTCAAGGCGGTCAACGGCGAGCCGCTGGTCAAGGGCCGACGCGTCACCGGCTTCTCCAACTCCGAAGAAGCAGCGGTTGGCCTGACTGACGTGGTGCCGTTTTTGATCGAAGATGATTTCAAGGCGCTGGGCGGCAAGTATGAGAAAGGCGCCGACTGGCAGTCCTTTGTGATTGAAGATGGCCTGCTGGTTACCGGGCAGAACCCTGCCAGCTCAAGCGACGTTGCCAAAGCGCTGTTGAAGCTCACCGCCTAACCCGCTAAATCCCCCACAAGCATGTTGTTGGCGGCTCCCTTAACCGGGAGCCGGCAGCTTCTGCTCGCCCGAAATTCAACCCAGGAACCCACTTCATGAGTAACAGCGCTTTAGGTACTCCGATCAAACTGGGGCACCACACCCTGAAAAACCGCATCGTCCTGCCGCCACTCACGCGCCAGCGCAGCGCCCAGCCCGGCGACATCGCCACGGACTTGATGGCGCTCTATTACCGCCAGCGCGCCACGGCCGGCTTCATGGTCAGCGAGGGCACGCAGATCGAGCCGCGTGGCCAGGGTTATGCCTGGACTCCGGGCATCTACACCCCGGCGCAGGTAGACGGCTGGCGCACAGTGACCGATGCGGTACATGCCGAGGGCGGGGTGATCTTCGCCCAGCTTTGGCACGTGGGCCGTGTGTCTCATCACGACTTGCAACCTGACGGCGCAGCGCCCATCGCGCCGTCGGCGATCCAGCCGCAGCAAGTCAAGGCGTTCATTGAAACAGGGCCGGGTACCGGTGAGTTGGTGCAGCCGCCAGAGCCTCGCGCCCTGGCGACCGCTGAAGTCAAAGAGTTGGTGGGGCTTTACGCCCAAGCTGCAAAAAATGCCTTGGCCGCAGGCTTCGATGGGGTGGAAATTCATTCGGCCAACGGCTACCTGGTCAACCAGTTCATCTCGGCGCATTCCAACCAGCGTGACGATGAGTACGGCGGTTCGCTGCACAATCGCCTGCGATTCCTGCGGGAAATCGTCGCGGCGGTGGCCGAAGTGGTCGGCCCCGAACGCCTGGGTGTGCGCTTTGCGCCGTTGTTCAGCGGCACCGACCAGGACCGGGTTTATATCGGGCTGGTGGAAGAAGACCCGCATCACACCTACATCGAGGCGATCAAAATGCTTGAGGCTGCCGGCATCGCCTATGTGTCGATTGCCGAGGCCGACTGGGACAACGCGCCCGAGTTGCCCGAGTCGTTCCGCCAGGCGGTGCGCGACAGTTTCACCGGCCGCATCATTTACGCCGGCCGCTACACCGCAGAGCGCGGCGTGCGGCTGGTGGAGGCGGGGCTGGCAGACTTGATCGCGTTTGGCCGCCCATACATCGCCAACCCCGACTTGCCCCAGCGTATTCTCAATGGTTGGCCGCTGAACCCGTTGAACGCTGCCGGCCTGTATGGCGGCACCGAAGTGGGCTTCACCGATTACCCGGTGTACGCCGGGTAAGCACGGCTACTCGATCGGGTACCTGGCGAGCGCCGGATGTTGCCCGGTCGCTCGCAAATCCCTGGCACGCGCGGGTGCCTGCGTTGCTGGCTCAAACCACCCGCAACACAATCTTGCCTATGTGATCACCGCCTTCCATCCGCGCATGCGCCTGTGCAGCGTCGGTATAGGCATACACCTTATCGATCATCGGCAGGCAGTGCCCGGCCGACAGCACCGGCCATACGTGTTCGCGCAGTTGCGCGGCAATCGCAGCCTTTTCTTCCCGGGTGCGTGAACGCAGCAATGAGCCAGTGACGATCGCGCGCTTGCCGAGGATCGCCAGCAGGTCGATGTCCTTGGCATGGGCACCACCGAGGAAGCCGAGCATCACCAGCCGGCCTTCCATGGCCAGGGCGCTGATGTTGTTGTTCAGGTAGGAGCCACCCATGATGTCGAGGATCACGTTGACGCCCTTGCCCGCGGTTTTTTCAGCGATGACCTGGGCGAAATCCTGTTCACGGTAGTTGATCGGCTCGGCCCCCAGTTCGCGGATGGCGGCGCATTTTTCGGCGCTGCCGGCGGTGGCGAACGCCTCGATCCCGAACTCGCGGCAGAGCATCAGCGCGGTGGTGCCGATGCCGCTGGTGCCGCCGTGGATCAGCACGCGCTGGCCTTTATGTGCACCGCCAATGCCAAACAGGTTGGCCCATACGGTAAAGAACGTTTCCGGAATGGCGGCCGCCTGAATCCAGTCCATGCCATCGGGCACCGGCAAGGTCTGGCTCGCCGGTGCCACGCAGTACTGCGCATAACCACCGCCATTGGTCAGGGCGCACACCTTGTCGCCCAGCGCGTACTCACTGACGCCTTCGCCCAGCGCGACCACCACACCGGCCACTTCCAGCCCGGGGAACGGGCTCATGCCCGGCTTCATCGGGTACTTGCCGGCGCGTTGCAGGGCGTCCGGGCGATTGACGCCGGCGGCGTGCACGTGGATCAGCACGTCGCCGGGGCCCGCGACAGGCATGGGCTCCTGGCGCGGTTGCAGGACCTCGGGGCCACCAGGGGTGGTGATTTCGATCAGGGTCATTTCGTGGGGCAAATTCATTTGAGCGCACCTGTAGCAATGAACGTATGGGTTGGGACCGTTGCTGGGGCCGGGCGGTTCAGCCGCAAGCAGGCTGACGGTCCTGAGTGTTTTCCCGGGTGCCCAGCATATCGGTGATGAGTGATGCAATAATGCTGCGATTACACGTCACTCTGATGCATAAATTCATCAAGGGGGGAAACCATGAATTGGGACGATGCGCGGGTGTTCCTCGCGGTGTGCCGCGAGTCCACGCTACGAGGGGCCGCGCGGGTGCTGGGAGTGGATCAGGCCACCGTGGGGCGGCGGGTCAACGCCCTGGAAAAGTCGTTGAATGCGACGTTGTTCCTGCGTACCTCCGAGGGCTATGCACTGACGGCCGTTGGCGAAGCGGCATTGCACAGCGTGGAGAAAATGGAGCGCTCGGCGCTGGACCTGGAGCGTCAGATCCAGGGGTTGGATGACCGCCTGACCGGCACCGTGCGGATCACTACCACCGACTCCCTGGCCATCGACTTCCTGATCCCGGCAATTGCGCGCCTGCACCACACCCACCCCGACGTGCGCGTGCAATTGGACGCCTCCACCCAGATCCTCAGCCTGGCCAAGCGCGAAGCGGATATCGCCGTGCGCAATACCCGCCCGGACAATCCCGACCTGATCGCCCGTCGAGTCGCGCGCTGGCCGGTGGGGCTGTTTGCGTCGCAAGCCTATGTCGACCGCCACGGTGCACCGGCGCCAGGCAGCCTGTTCGATGGGCACGACCTGGTGGTGTACGCGCCGCACCTGCAAAGCCAGAAAGACATGACCCTGGCCTGCGAGCCATTGGGGCGCGGACGTATTGTCGCGGCCTTGAGTTCCAGCCTGCTGGTGCGCCGGTCCATCGCTGCGGGCCTTGGCATTGGTGAGATTCCGCTGATCTGCGGCGAGCGGGACGCTCTGGTACGCCTGTGGCCGGACCGCACGCGACCGCTGCCTTACGATGTATGGCTGGTAACCCATGCCGACTTGCAGCACACCGCGCGGGTGCGGGTGGTGATCGACGAGATTGTCGCGCAGTTCGCCGGCACGGGGGAGTGACGGCCGCGGTCAGCGTTGCAGGAAAGCCAGCAAATCTTCGTTCAAGGCTTGCTGGTGGGTCACCGCAAAACCATGAGGCGCATCCTTGTACACCTTCAACTGTGCGCCTTTGATCATCTGGGCGGCGACCTTGCCGGTGGTTTCAAACGGCACAATCTGGTCGCCATCACCGTGGATAACCAGCGTCGGCACGTCGATTTTTGCCATGTCGGGCCTGAAGTCAGTCTGCGAAAATGCCGTGACGCAATCCACCGTCGCCTTGAGCGAGGCGAGCAGGGCGATGTTCAGCGTTTGGGTCAGCACGCCGTTGGAGACCTGCTGGCCTTTGTTGATGCCATAGAACGGCGTATTGAAATCGGCTATGAATTGCGCCCGATCCTTCAGCAGGCCGGCCTTGATCCCGTCAAACACCGACGTTTCGACGCCCTGTGGGTAATCCGGCTTTTGCCCGAACAGCGGCGTCACCGCCCCCAGCAGCACCAGTGCGGCCACCCGCGCACTGCCATGGCGGGCGATATAGCGGGTGACATCGCCGCCGCCCATCGAGAAGCCCACCAGTGTCACGTCCTGCAGATCCAGATGGTTGATCAACTGGGCGATATCGTCGGCAAAGGTGTCGTAGTCGTTCCCGGTCCACGGCTGGTCAGAACGCCCGAAGCCTCGTCGGTCGAAGGCGATGGTGCGGTAGCCGCGACTGCTCAGGTATTGCATCTGGTACTCCCACATGTCGGCATCCAGCGGCCAGCCGTGGCTGAACAGCACCGGTTTACCGGTGCCCCAGTCCTTGTAATAGAGCTCGGTACCGTCTTGTGTGCGTAGTGTGCTCATGGCGAAACTCCTTGGGTGAGAGGGCAGCAAAGACTATAGGCGCAGAATCGGACGGGGGACTTGTATGCCTGTGCTGGGTTGAACGGTTCAGCGTCTATGCTGGTCAACTGACTTCAACCGTCCGAACACACAGGTGAACGAAATGGCCAAGACTTACAGCTACGCCGCTCGTGACTCCAAGGATTCACTCAAACCCTTCACCTTCGAACGTCGCGCCCCCGGGGCCGATGACGTGCAGATCGACATCCTCTATTGCGGCGTCTGCCACTCGGACCTGCACACCGTGCGCAACGAGTGGAACAACACCCTGTACCCGTCGGTGCCGGGCCATGAAATCGTCGGACGGGTGACGGCGGTGGGCGCCAATGTGAGCAAGTTCAAGGTGGGCGACCTGGCCGGTGTCGGTTGCATGGTCGACAGCTGCCAGCATTGCGAGTCCTGTGCCGAGGGCGAGGAGCAATACTGCGAGAACGGGTTCACCGGCACCTACAACGGCCCGGCGTTTGGCGGCGAAAATACCTTTGGCGGCTACTCGGACAACATCGTGGTCAAGGAGAAGTTCGTGCTGCGCATCTCCCACGACGAGAGCGACCTGGCGGCGGTCGCCCCGCTGCTGTGCGCCGGCATCACCACCTATTCACCTCTGCACCACTGGAAAGTCGGGCCGGGCAAGCGCGTTGGCGTCGTCGGCCTGGGTGGCCTGGGCCATATGGCGGTGAAAATCGCCCACGCCATGGGCGCCTATGTGGTGCTGTTCACCACCTCGCCGAACAAGCGCGAAGACGGCCTGCGCCTGGGCGCCGATGAAGTGGTGGTGTCGAAGAACCAGGATGAAATGGCCAAGGTCGCCAACTCCCTGGACTTCATCCTCAACACCGTGGCCGCGTCGCACAATTTGGATGCGTTCCTCAACCTGCTCAAGCGCGACGGCACCATGACCCTGGTCGGCGCGCCGGACAGCCCGCATCCGTCACCGACCGTGTTCAACCTGATCTTCAAGCGCCGCAGCCTGGCCGGATCATTGATCGGTGGCATCCAGGAAACCCAGGACATGCTGGATTTCTGCGCCAAGCACGGGATTTTGTCGGACATCGAGATGATCGACATCCAGAACATCAACGAAGCCTACGAGCGCATGCTCAAGGGCGATGTGAAGTATCGGTTTGTGATCGACATCGACAGCCTGAAGAAAGAAAAACACGCGGCCTGAAATACGTTCCATAAGTTCCAGTAGATCCAGTGTGGGAGCAGGCAAGCCAGCTCCCACATTTGTTATGCGTCGATCAGGCCGACAGGTGCTCATACAAAATCGTCGCACCCACCAGCATCAACACCACGCCGCCGACCATCTCGGCGCGCTTGCCCACCACCGTGCCCAGCACCCGGCCGAGCATCATGCCGATGGTCACCATGGTCATCGTCGCCAAGCCGATCGCCGCAGCGGCCACCAGGATATTCACGTCGACAAACGCCAGGCCCACGCCGACGGCCAGTGCATCAATGCTGGTGGCAAACGCGGTCACGGCAAGGATCATGAACGAGTGCTGGCTTGGTCTCTGTTCCTCTGGGTCATCGGCCTTCAAGCCGTTGTAAACCATGTGCAGGCCCAGGCCGACCAGCAGGGTGAAGGCGATCCAGTGGTCCCAGTCCTGCACCCAGCGAGTGGCAGCCTGGCCGATGGCCCAGCCGATAATCGGCGTGATGGCTTCAATCACACCAAAGATCAGGCCGGCCCGCAGGGCTTCGGTCAAACGTGGTTTGTGCAGGCTGGAGCCTTTGCCGATAGCCGCCGCAAAGGCGTCCGTGGACATGGCAAGGGCGAGAAGGATGAGGGAAATGGGGTTCACGGTAAGACTTCCAGTCGGGCTATATGAGTCAACGACACACCCACACGCCCGACTTTAGGCATGGATGTGTCGCTGGTCTCACCAACCAAAATGGTGTTCGCACCACGGCATGTTGCCGAGAATGTTGATACGAACGCTCCGAGAATCCGAAGCAGGCTACTCCCCAACGAGGTGGCGGATCTTAGCCATGGTCACATGAAAATTTTGTTAAACGGGCCTCACGGATGCTCCAGATGACACCGCACCTGCTGACTCATCCCCCCCGTCAACCGCTGCGGCCGCTCACACCCTTTTGTACGCCGCGGGCAGCGATCCAGGAAAAAGCACCCGCCCGGCAACACCCGGTTTCCCGGCAGCTCCGTCGGCGCACTGACGTAGGCGTCATCCAGCGCCACCCCAAGCTTAGGCACTGCCTCCAGCAGCAGCTGGGTATACGGGTGCTTGGGCTGTTCCAGGACTTGCTCGGCGCACCCCAGTTCGACGATTTGCCCCAGGTACATCACCGCCACCCGGTCGGCCATGTGCCGCACCACCGAGACGTTGTGGGAGATCAGGATGTAGGTCAGCCCCAGCCGCCGTTGCAGCTCGGCCAGCAGGTTGAGGATTTGTGCCTGCACCGAGATGTCCAGCGCCGAGGTCGGTTCGTCCAGCACCAGGATGCTCGGGTTGGAGGCCAGCGCGCGGGCGATGGCGATGCGTTGGCGCTGGCCACCGGAAAACTGGTGCGGGTAGCGGTCCAGGTATTCGGCGCGGATGCCAACTTGCGCGGCGACCCTGGCAGCGATGGTGCGCATTTCGCCCTTGGGCGTGTCGCCGAGGGCAAACAGTGGTTCGGTGATGATTTTCCAGATGGGCAGGCGCGGGTCGAGGGACGATTGCGGGTCCTGGAACACGATCTGCACATGGCGGTGACGTTCCCGCGCGCTTTCGTAGACCCAGTCGACTTCGCCGTCGCTGGGCTTTACCAGGCCCATCAGCAGTTGGGCGAGGGTGCTTTTGCCGCAGCCGGACTCGCCGACGATTCCCAGGGTCTCGCCACGGCGAACCTGCAGGTCGATGCCGTTGAGGGCGTGGGCGTAGCCGCGAGGGCGGCCCAGCCAGTCGGTCTTGACCGGGAACTTGACCCGCACATCCCGCAGGGCCAGCAGTGAATCCTGAGGCACTGTCATAACGACTCCCCGGCAGTCAGCCAGCACGCGCTTTTGCGGGAACCGGCAGGGTTGATGAGGTTCAGGCGCGGGCGCTCGATGCATTGGCTCATGGCCTGCGGGCAGCGTTCGCGAAAGGTGCAGCCCAAGGGCAGGGCGGCCAGGTTGGGTACCTGGCCGGGGATAGTCAGCAGGTCGTCGCCGGGTTTGACCTGTTCCGGCAGGCCGTTGAGCAAGCCTTGGGTGTAGGGATGGCGTGGGTCGCTCATCACTTGGGCCGTCGGGCCTTCTTCCACCACCGCGCCGGTGTACATCACGTAGACCCGGTCACAGAACTGCGAGACCACGGCCATATCGTGGGTGATCAGCAAAATCGCGGTGCCACGCTCGCGGGCTTTTTCCCGCAGCAGCAACAGCACCTGGCGTTGCACGGTCACGTCGAGGGCGGTGGTGGGTTCGTCGGCGATCAGCAACTGCGGGTCGCAGGAAAACGCCAACGCGATCATCACCCGCTGGCGCATGCCGCCGGAGAGTTCAAAGGGGTAGCTGTCGAGCACTTGCTCGGGGTCGGCAATGTGCATGTCCCGCAGCAGGGCAATGGCCTTGGCGCGGGCGGCGGCCTTGCTCAGGCGCTGGTGATGGATGATCACGTCGAGCATCTGCCGGCCGATGCGCCGGGTGGGGTTGAGTGCGGTCATCGGCTCCTGGAAGATCATCGCCGCGTCACGCCCACGAATCTGCAACAGCTCCTTCTCGCTGGCACCGAGCATGTCGCGGCCGAGCATCTGCAAGCTGCCGGCGGTGATCCGGTAACTGCGCTCCGGCAACAGGCGCAGGCTGAGCATGGCGGTCACCGATTTTCCGGAACCGGACTCTCCCACCACGCCGACGACTTCGCCGGGGTTGACGTGTAACGACACGCCATTGAGCGCCTGCACGTTGTTGCGGTAAGCCGGGAATTCCAGGCTTAGGTTGTCGATGGCAAGAACGGGTGAACTGGGCATGGTCATTTCCCCTGTTGCCGTGGGTCGAGCAGGTCACGCACACCGTCACCCAGCAGGTTGAAACCGGTCGCGGTGACCAGGATCGCCAGCCCCGGAAAGGTCGAATACCACCAGTTGTCGAGAATGAAATTGCGCCCGGTGGCAACCATTGCGCCCCATTCGGCGGTGGGTTGTTGCGCGCCCAGGCCGATGAAACCCAAGGCCGAGGCCATGAGGATCGCGCTGCCGATGTCCAGGCTCAATTGCACCAGCAACGGCGGCATAGCGTTGCGGCCTACGTGCCACGACACGATGTGCCAGCGCCCGGCGCCGAAGGTCTGCGCCGCCTTGACGTAGCCCATCTGGCGAATGCTCAACGCTTGGCCGCGGGCCAGGCGTACGTAGAATGGAATACGCACCACGGTGATCGCCAGCATCGCATTGAACAGGCTCGGGCCCAGGGCAGCGGCCAGGGCCATGATCAGCACCAGGGACGGCACCGACAGCATGATGTCCATCAGGCGCATGATCAGGCTGTCGAAACGCCCGCCGATAATCCCCGACAGGCAGCCCAGCAGGCCGCCCACCAGGCACGAAGAAAACGCCACGAACAGGCCGACGCCCACCGACTGGCGGCTGCCGTACAGCACCCGGCTGAACAGGTCGCGGCCGACTTCATCGGTGCCGAACCAATGCTCGGCCGAAGGCTCGGCCAGACGCTGGGCCAGGTTCAGGGCGTTGGGATCATGGCTGGCCAGCCAGGGCGCGAAGGCCATGCAGATCAGCACGATCAGGGTGATGGTCAAGCCGGCGATGGTCAGCGGGCTGCGGCGTATTTGGTAGCCCAGGTATTCCAGTCGCGCGCGCCAGGTGGGGCGCTGCTCCAGGGGCACCGGTACGGGCATGGTCACGGGAGCGGTCATCTCAATTCACCTCGCCGATGCGGGGGTCGACCACGCGGTAGAGCAGGTCGATCAGCATGTTCAGCAGTACATAAATAAACGACACCATGATCGCGAAGCCCATCACCGCCGGGAAATCCAAAGACTGGATCGACTTCACCACGTAGGCGCCCATGCCTGGCCAGGCGAACACGGTTTCGGTGAGCACGGCGCCGTAGAGCAGGTCACCAAGGGTCAAACCGAGCACGGTGATCGACGGGATCAGCGCGTTGGGCAGGGCATGGCGCAAGATTACTGCCCAACGCGACAAACCGTAGGCGCGGGCAGTGCGAATGTAGTCCTCGCCCAACTGGTCGAGCATCGCCGAGCGGATCTGCCGGGCGACCACGCCGAGGTTGACGAATCCCAGGGTCACGGCGGGCAGGATCAGGTGTTCCAGGGCATTCAGGAACAGCGGGATATCGCCGGCCAGCAGCGAATCGATCAGGTAGAACCCGGTGAGGGTGCGCGGCGGTTCAAGGCCTTCGTCCAGCCGCCCGCTGCCGGGCAGCCAGCCGAGTTGGCCGTAGAACAATACGATCAAACCCAGGCCGAGCCAGAAGGCCGGGGTGGAAATGCCGGTGACCGCGAGCGTTCGGGCAACTTGGTCGATGGCGCGGTTGTGATACACCGCCGACAGCACGCCAAGCGGCACGCCGACCAGCACCGAGAGCAGCAGGGCGGCAACCGCCAGTTCCAGGGTCGCTGGGAAAAACGCTTTCAGGTCTTCCAGTACCGGGCGGCTGGTGCGGATCGAGGTGCCGAGGTCGCCGTGCAGCAGGTCGCTCATGTAGCGGCCGTATTGCTGGTACAACGGCAGGTCGAGGCCCAGTTGATGGCGAATGTTTTCGACGATCGCGTCGCTGGCCCGGTCGCCGGCAATCAGGCGCGCCGGGTCACCCGGGATCAGGTGGGAGATGCAAAAGGTAATCAGCGAAACGCCAACCACGACCAAAATCAGGCCGAACAGGCGTTTGCGCAACATATTCAGGAAGGCCATGAGGCACCTCGGGTGGAGAGCAGGCTTGTCGTGGCGAGGGAGCTTGCTCCCGCTGGGGCGCGAAGCGGTCCTGGCTTTTTTTGGGGCCGCTTCGCAGCCCAGCGGGAGCAAGCTCCCTCGCCACATAGAAAGGGCCAGGCGCAAACAACCGTTGCGCCTCAGCAGTTTCTATTTGCTGATCTCAGCCACGTTGAACACCTGCTCCAGCATCGGATGGAACACATAACCCTTCACCGAATCACGCATCGGCAAGGTGTAGTTCTTCTGATACAGGTAGGCGTACACGCTGTCCTTGAGCACGATCTTCTGCGCTTGCTGGTACAGCTCGGTGCGTTTGGCTGTGTCGTTGTTGGCGGCTGCGTCGCGAATCAGCTTGTCTACCACCGGGTTGCTGTAGAACGAGCGGTTGCCCGGCAGCCCTTGCAGGGAGGAGTCAAACCAGAAGTTCATGTACATGTAGGGGTCGGAGAAGTCCGGCGCCCACGAGCCGATTGACACGTCGAAGTCACCCTTGCCCAGGCGCTCGCGCATGGTGGCGTTGGCCAATTTTTCCATCTTCAGGTTGATCCCCAGCGGCGCCAGGCTGGCTTGCAGGGTCAGGCCGATGGATTCCCAGTCCGGGTCCTTGTCGGAGTACATGTAGTTCAGGTTGGTGATTTTTTCGGGGAGTTTCTTCAGGGCGGCGCCGGCGCCGTCCAGGTTTTGCTTCATCAATGGCAGGCTCGGGTCATTGGCCCACATGCCCGCGGGGATCGGCCCGTTCATCAACTTGGCCTGGCCCTTGAGGATGCCGTCGACAATGCCTTTATAGTCCACCGCATCCACGATCGCCTGGCGGGCGTTCTGGTTGTTCAGCGGGGCTTTCTGGTTGTTCAGGTACAGGTAGGTCACCCGCAGCGACGGGAACACCTTGATCACCACGTCTTTCTTTTTGGCCAGGTTGGTGAGCTGGTCCTGGGGCATGTCTTCGGCGATGTCCAGGTCACCGCGTTCCAGTTGCAGGCGGCGTACCGAGGCTTCGCTGATGATCTTGATCACCACCTTGTTCAGCGCCGGCTTGGGGCCTGCGTAGTAGGTGTTGGGTTCCAGGGTCAGGCTCTGGCCCTTCTGCCAGTTGGTCAGGCGAAACGCGCCGGAGCCAGCGGTGTGGGTAGACAGGTAGGCGTTGACGTCGCCCTGTTTCACCACATCCGGGTTGATGATGCCGGCGCCGTTGTGGGCCAGGGTGTAGAGGAACGGCGCATAGGGTTTGGTCAGGGTGAAGCGCACGGTCAGCGGGTCGACCACGGTGACTTTCATGTCATCCGGGAACGCGCCCGACGGGCCTTGCTTGAGTTGCATCACGCGGTCGAAGGAAAACTTCACCGCATTGGCGTCGACCTCGGCGCCGTCATCGAACTTGTTGCCGGGCTTGAGTTTGAAGTCCCACACCAGGCCGTCGGCCGAGGTGTTCCAGCTGTCGGCCAGGTCGCCCTTGACGTCGGTGCTGCCCTTGCCGTTTTCGACTTTATAGGCCACCAGTTTCTGGTACGCCGGGTAGGTCACCGCCCAATCGTTATTGTCGATGGTCACGGCCGGGTCGAGCGTTTGCGGGTCGGCGGCCTTGCCAATCATCAGGGTGTCTTTGGGCGCTGCGGCACTTGCCGATTGCCAGGCGCCCAGGCTCAGGGCGGCGCACAGCAGGGAGAGTGCGAGGGTCTTGCGATTGCTTGGGGTCATGCCGGTTTCCTTGATTATTTAGAGGAAAAAGCGGGTTGGTTTATTTTTATGAAATCTATAACCGGGCAGTTGGAGCTAAAGGGTGCAGCTAATTATTGTGATGGTACGGTCCTCAGGGTCAGTGCGACTCCTCAATTAATGGGAAAAGTTCGGCATCCGGCAATTCGTAATGCCACCACTCGGTGGCAATCGCCTTGAAGCCGGCGCCGAGCATGATGCCCAGCAGCAGCAGGCGATTGCGCTGCACCTGCGGTGGCAAGTCGGGGTAGAACTGGTGGGACTTGGGCTCCATGGCATCAAACGCCGTGCCCATGTCCAATGGCGTGCCGTGCTCGTCAAGCAGTGTCAGGTCGACGGCCACGCCACGGGTGTGGTGCGAGCCCAGGCGCGGGTCGCGCACGTAGTCCGGGTTGGGCAGGGCTTGCCACAACAGTTGCTGGGCGTAGGCAGGGCGATAAGCGTCATAGATCAGCAGGGTCATGCCGGCCTGGCGTGCCAGAAGGCTGGCCTTGCGCAGGCAGGCCGCCGCTTCGGTGTGCAGCAGGCAGCGCGCGTTGCGATAGATCACGGTGCCTGCCAGGTTGTCGGCACTGGCGTAGATCAGGTCGACCTGTACCGGGTAGTCCGGTGGGGCGATTTCTACCAATGGGCTGGTATTCACTCAAGCATTTCCTTTCTAGGGTCAGGATTCGAACTGGCCGAAGGCCTGTTGCAGGGCGCGGTTTTTCGCCAGGCGGGCATCCAGGCGCTCGCCGTAGCGCTCGGCGACGGCAGACACTATCAGGTTGAACAGGCACGTCAAAGGCGCCATGGAGTCCCAGAATTGGCCGACATCGGTTTTCAGTTGCAGCAGGTCCAGGTCGTAGTCCCGGGCCCAGGGGCATTGCAAGTCAGTGATCAGCGCCAAGGGTAGACCATGGGCATTGGCGGTCTCGCAAAATGTTGGGGTGATGCTGGAATAAGCGCGAAAATCGGCAGTGATGGCGTAGGGTTTTTCAAAGCCGGAGTTCAGGGTCTCGGCGTAGATCCCCGACAGGCCGTCGACGTAGTAGACCTTGGGCCGAATGTATTCCAGGTGACTGTGGAATGCGTTGAGGATGCCACGGGTGGACTGGATGCCGAGGATGAACACGGCGTCGGCGTCGACGATGTGTTGCACGATGTCGGCGAAACCCTGGCTGCGGGCCAGGCCGTAGACGTGCTGGATCGCTTCGATCTCGCGGGTGAGGGAGCGGTCGAGCGCGTCTTCCTGATCGTTTTCCTGGCGAAATGCGCCAAGACGGTCGGTGATCAGCCAGGACGCTTGCGGGTCGCCGCGCAGGCCTTGCTTGACGTCATCGAGGTTGCGATAACCCAGGGTTCGCAAAAACCGCCCCACCGAAATCCCGGTGGTGCCGGCCTGGTGGGCAATGCTGTCGGCGGTTTCAAACGGCAACTGTTGGAGGTTGCCCAGCAGGTAGGTGGCGATGCGTTTGCCGGTGGGCGTCAGCGTCGCGAACTGCTGTTCCAGCGTGCGCTGGAAGCTGTTTTTGTCCATGACGTTTTCGCGGCTACCGGTCATTGATGTTACTCGAATGTCGTGTTTTTAATTTCTGTTAGAAACATAACATCGGCAATCGCGATAACACAATGGCTTTTTTTGCGCGTGGGTACACAAGGGGGGACAAGAGCCGCTAGCCGATTCGGCGCAGGTGCGCCGTGTGATGCCCCTGGCCCATACCGCCCGGCAGGCAGCGCTATCAGGCACCCTCTGCGGCGGTGATAAACCGCCGGGCCAGAAACCCGTACAACAGGTATCCAAATGCCAACACCAACGTCGCACCAAACACCGCTTCCTCACCACAGGCATAGATCGCGTACAGCGAGTACCCCACGGCAACCAGCAGCACCGTGGTGTTGCGCGCATAAATCGAAGCCGTCACCCGCGCCTTGTGCATCATCACCAGTAACCCGGTAAGCGCAGTGACGTAAGGGATCAGGTTGGTCACCACCGCCAGGTTCACCAGCTTGCTGAACTGGGCGCTGGCGGTGGGTGAGATGGTCGACAAGGCAATCAGGCTCTGCAACGTCGCGCAGGCGATCAGCCCCAGCACGGGGGCCTGGGCGCCGGTTACACGACTGAAGAACCGTGGAAACAGGCGCTGGTCCGCCGACATCTTGGCCGTTTGCGCCAGGGTGAATTGCCAGCCCAGCAGCGAGCCAATGCACGCCACCACCGCCAGCGCCATGATGATGTCGCCCACCAGCGGCGTGAAGATCTGCGCATACACCAGGGCAAACGGCGCTGAAGACTCGGCCAATTCAGCGTTGGGCACAATGCCCTGGATCACCGTGGTCGAGAGCACATACACCAGCGCCGCGCCGAGAGTGCCGAACAGGCAGGCCAACGGCACGGTGCGCTTGGGGTCTTCGACGGCGTCATAGCCCTGGGCGGCGGACTCCATGCCAAGAAAGGCCCAGAGGGTCAGCGGGATACTCGCGCCAATCGCGTCCCACAGTTGCAGTTGGTTGGGGTTCCAGGCATCGCTGAACACCTCGGCCTTGAAGTAGAACCAGCCGAGCACACTCAGCCCCGCCACGGGAATGATCACGCCCCACACCGTGATTACACCGATCCGGCCGGTCAGGCGCGGGCCGCCGAAGTTGGCCGCGGTGGTCAGCCAGATCAGGCCCAGGGTGCCGATAAACAACGGAATCGGCCCGCTGCCCAACCACGGGATGAAGGACGACAGATAGCCCACCGCCGAAATCGCAATCGCCACGTTGGCGATGATCAGCGACAGGAAATACAGGAATGAGCACAGGAAAAACCCCGACTTGCCATGGGCTTCTTCGGTATAAGCCGACATGCCGCCGGTGCGTGTACAGAAGAGGCCGCATTGGGCAAAGCAGTACGCGATCGCCATCGAGCCTACGGCGGTGATCACCCACGACAGCAGCGAGATGGCGCCCAACTGCGCCAAGCTGGCGGGCAACATGATGATGCCCGAGCCCATCATATTGATCGCCACCAGGGTGGTCAGGCCCATCAGGCTCATCTTCTTGCTTGGCTCGGCCATCGGCAACTCCTTGTCGTGCGGGCGTGCGGTGGCAGGCTAGCACGTTGTACTCACTTCGCCTTGGCGCCCCGGTTTTCCCCCAGGATCCTCGCCGCATCCCGCGCCGGCGGCAGGCCGAACACCCGGGCGTAATCGCGGCTGAACTGGGTCGCGCTTTCATAGCCGACTTCGAAGGCGGCGCTGGTGACATTTTTGGCGCTGGCAACCATCAGTGTGCGGGCCTGCAGCAAGCGCACGCGTTTTTGATACTGCAACGGGCTCAGGTTGGTGACGGCCTTGAAGTGCCGGTGGAAGGCCGACACGCTCATCGCGGCTTTCTGCGCCAGGGCCTCTACTCGGATCGGCTTGGCGAAGTCCCGGCGGATCCACTGGATGGCCTGGCTCACCCGGGCCATGGCGGTGTCGGGTGCGGCTATTTCCCGCAGCATCCAGCCGTGGGGCCCTTGCAGCACACGGTAGAGAATCTCGCGCTCGTAAGCCGGTGCGAGGGCGGCTATCGCTTCAGGGTTGCCCATCAACCGCAGCAGGCGCAGCCAGGCGTCCATCAGTTCCGGGGTGACGGCGGCCACTGAAAATCCTGCCTCGTGGTCGTAACGCCCGGCAGGTTTGGGCAAGTCACTCAGCAGCGTCGTGAGTACCGTCGGGTCCAGTGTCAGGCTGACTGCCAAATAGGGTTCGCCGGTGGCCGCCGGGTGCACGGTGCCCACGGCAGGCAACTCGATGGACATCACAAAATACGTCGCCGGGTCATACCGCAGCGTGCGATCACCCACGGTCATGGATTTGCTGCCCTGCAGGATCAGGTTGATCATCGGGTCATACACGGCGGCCAGCAGGTGCTCGGGAATCGCGCCCTGAACCATGGCCACGCGCGGGATGCCCGTTTCGGTGCGGCGGTTTTCGGCCTTGGCGGCCAGGGCGCGCAGTTCGATCAGCTGTGTGTTCATGCCGGGCATGCTGAACGTCCGGGTGTGTCTTGTGCAAGCGAAAAGCACAAACAGGCAGGTTTCGAGTACGAACGGCTGCGTCGGCGCGAGCGCGAACGCCTACTGTGGTGACTCATTTGAGCAAGCAGTGGAGCCACACATGGGCGTTATCCTCATCACCGGCGGCAGCCGTGGCATTGGTGCCAGCACTGCAGAGTTGTGTGCCCGTAAAGGCATGGGTGTGATCCTGACCTACAACAGTCATCCGCAAGCCGCCCAGGCGGTGGTGCAGCGGATCGAGTCGGCGGGCGGCCAGGCGGTTGCGCTGCCACTGGATGTGGCTGACGTCCGTTCGTTTGAGGGGTTTAGCGAGACGGTAAAACGGACCTTATCGGCAACCTGGGGCGTGGGCGGCTTGAGTGGCCTGGTGAATAACGCAGGTTTCGGCCTCTTTAATCCCCTGGCCTCGGTCACCGAGGCGCAGTTCGACGGGCTGTTGAATGTGCACCTCAAAGGCCCGTTCTTCCTGACGCAAGCCTTGCTGCCGTTGCTGCAAGCCCATGCCTGCATCGTCAACCTGACCAGCGCGACCACCCGCGTGGCCACCGCTGGCGTAGCGCCTTACGCGGCCTTCAAGGGCGCATTGGATGTGCTCACCCGCTACATGGCCAAGGAGTTCGGCGAGCGGCAGATCCGTGCGAACGCCGTCTCCCCGGGTGCCATTCGCACCGAGCTGGGCGGCGGGCTCAATGATGAGTTCGAAGCGCTGCTGGCTTCACAAACGGCCCTGGGACGCGTGGGCGAACCTGAGGATGTGGCGCGTGTGATCGCCATGTTGCTCTCGGAAGACGGTCGCTGGATCAATGCCCAGACGATCGAGGTCGCGGGCGGTTACATCATCTGAAAAGCGAGGCTGAATAATGCTGGATCATCTGTTTTTGTCGGTCAGCGACATACAACGCTCGATTGATTTCTACCGCGCCGCACTGACACCGCTGGGCATCACCACGCGCCATGACTACGACGGCAAGGACGGCCCACCGGGCCATCCGGACCTCAAGGGTTTCGGCGCCAACGGGCGGATATTCTTCTGGCTGCGCGAGGGCGTGGTTGAGGGCCGGACGGTGCACGTGGGTTTCGTTGCCAGCAGCCGCGCCGAGGTCGATGCGGCCTACCAGGCGGCGATGAGTGCCGGCGCCGTCGACAACGGCGCGCCGGGCGCGCGTTTGCACTACGACCCGAACTACTACGCCGCCAATGTGCTGGACCCGGACGGCTACAGCCTGGAATTCGTCTACAAGAATTGGCAGCACGCTCAATGAAGACCTTAATGATCTACGGCGCCACGGGCTACACCGGACGCATGGCGGCCGAAAACGCCAAGGCACAAGGGCTGGACCTGGTGATCGCCGGGCGCAATAGCCGACGCCTGGCACCGCTGGCTGCGCAACTGGATGTGCCGTATCGCGTGTTCTCCCCGGATACCCTTGCCAGGGATGCCCTGGAGGGTATCGACGTGCTGTTGAACTTCGCCGGACCGTTCGCGCAGACAGCAGGCGCGCTGATGCAGGCGTGTATCGCGGCAGGCGTCGACTACCTGGACATCACTGCCGAAATCAACGTTTACCGCTTGGCAGAGCAACTGGGTGCGCAGGCAGCCGAGGCGGACGTCATGTTGTTGCCCGGGGTAGGCTGGGACGTGGTGCCGACAGATTGCCTGGCGATGCACGTGGCGCGTCGCGTGCAGCACCCGCAGTCGCTGAAAGTAGGGTTGCAGGTCGCCGGTTCCATGTCCCGGGGCTCGGCCATGAGCGTCGGCGAAATCATCGGTGCGGGACTGCTGGCGCGGGTGGACGGGCAGCTCATCGCTACCCCGGATGCCCAGCCACAGCCCCTGGATTTTGGCGATGGTCCGGTATTGTGCGCACCGCTGTCCTTTGGTGACCTGGTCACGGCGTGGCACTCCACGGGCATCCCGAATATCGCCATGTTCGTGCACATCGGCGGCGATGCGTTTCCCGAGGGTGACCTGTCACAACTGCCCGATGGCCCCAGTCTCCAACAGCGCGAGGCCCATCCTGCCCGGGCGGTGGCAGAGGCCACAGGAGCCGATGGCCGCGTGGTTCGCTCAGTGATCGAAACCGTCAACGGTTACACCTACACCCCTTTGGTGGCGGTGGAAGCAGCGCGTCGGGTGCTCGATGGTGAGCGCCGACCGGGGTTTGCAACGCCTGGGCAAGTGTGGGGTGCGGGGTTTGCCGAAACCATTCGGGGCACCACGATTATCGACCTGTAAGCCAGTCACTGGCTACGCATCACCCGGCAGGCGCCTTGAACCTGGCGGCATCGCGGCCCAGCGAAGTCGCCGTATTGGCGCCGATGATCGAGCGCGCCGACATGAGCCAGGCAGTCGACGTGCCACAGCTGTTCGACACGGTCAGAAGCGAATACGGGCGCCTGGACATTCTGGTCAATAACGCCGGTGTCGCGGTGTTCCAGATGATCGAAGAGGCGTTCCATCGCCAGTTCAACCTCAATGTGCTGGGTTACCTGTTGGCTGTTCGCGAAGCCGTCAAGCTGCTTGGCCCAGGAGGCAGCATCATTAACATCAGCTCGATCCTCAGCACCGATCCCTATCTGGCTTCCAGTGTCTATTCGGCGACCAAGGGCGCGGTGGATACGTTGACCTTCGCCTTGGCGCGTGAGTTGGGGTCGAAGGGGATTCGGGTCAATTGCATACTGCCTGGGCATACAAACACGCCTGCCACCGACGGTAACTTCGCGGGTGAATTTGGCCAGCAGCGTATTGCAGGCACCCCACTGGGGCGTTTTGGCGAGCCGGAAGATATCGCGCCGCTTGCAGTGTTCCTGGCGTCCGGCGATGCCCATTGGGTCACCGGCGAGTCCATCCGCGCTTCGGGTGGGGTGCGTGGCGTGGGTTATTGATCAACGTAGGACGGATCAGGCGGCCTGCGGCTGCATCCGCAACTCACCTTCCACATCCTTGACCAACCCACTGGCCACAAACAACGGCGCCACGCGTTTGTGCAACTGCGGCTCGACAAACTCTTTCACCGTGTCCAGCGCCAGCATGCCGCTCAACGGCAGCTCGGCCTTGGTGTAGGACAGCCAGGCTTTTTTCAGCATCAACAGCACGTCGCCGCCTGCGGTGGAGGCGAAGCGGCGATGGACTTTCTTGCCGTCGAAATCGAAGGTGTGCTGGAACTCGTAGCCGGCCTCGTTGCCTGCGCTGGCGACGCAGCGAATGCAGGTGCAGGGGCCATCACCGAAGGCGCTGCGCAGGTAGTTGTTGAAGTCCACCACGGGCTTGAGTGACAGGCGCTTGTCTACCTCGAACAGGTCCCCGGTCATTTTTTCGTCAGTGTTCAAGGTCGATTTCCTCGCAGCGGTTTTTTCAAGGGCGGCACGATACCAGCCGAAGGCCGTGGGCGGGTAATTTTTGGTCGCTTCAGTGGGGACGTCCATTCGCCAATGCTCTTGTTAAGGTTTCCTCAATCATTACCCCTAAAAGGACACCGACATGAGCAGCAAACCCACGATCTACAACCACGGCGTTTCATGGGAAGAGGGCAACAGTGTCAGCCAGGGCTATCGCATCAATGGCACGATCTACATTGCCGGGCAGTTCTCTCACACCCTGGAAGGCGAGTTCGTTGACGGTGATGCGGCCGCCCAGACGCGCCAGACCCTACAGAACCTCGACCATGTGCTGGCAGGTTTTGGCGTCGGCCGTTCAAACATCGCTGCGGTGGATTTTTTCCTGGTACACGCCAAGCGCGATTTTGACGCGGTGGTGGCTGTGTGGAAGGACTACATTGGCGCGCATCGCCCGGCCGCAACCCTGATCGGGGTGAATTACCTGGCGTCCGATGCGCAGATCGTCGAGATCAAGGTGATCGCCCACGCCGACTGATCAGCCCGCCAGTTCATCCACCATCAGGTCGATAAAGCGCCTTACCCGGGGTTCCAGAAAACGCTTGCTCGGGTACATCGCTAGAATCTCCACATCCCCGGCGTCCAGGCCGGGCAGCACCTGCATCAGGCGCCCGGCGGCCAGGTCCTCGGCCACCACGAAATCCGGCAGCAAGGCGATGCCCAGCCCGGACACGGCGGCGTCACGCAGCGCTTCGCCGCTGTCCAGGCGCAGGCGGCTGCGCCCGTAAGCCTTGACCCAGGTGCCGTCCGCCTCGCGAAAGCGCCAGCTTTGCTTGCGCGTGCGGCTGCTGAAATACAGGCAGTCGTGGTGGGCGAGGGCGTCCATGTCCCGTGGCGTGCCATGCTCGGCGAGATAGCCCGGCGCGGCGCACAGCAGTGCTTGATAGTGGGCCACCACCCGGGAAACCAGCTGGCGGTCGGTGTTGGCGCTGCCGATGCGGATGGCCAGGTCGAAGCCGTCCTCGACGATATCGGCGGTGCGGTCGGTAAAGCTGACTTCCACCTGCACGTCGGGCCAGGCGTGCAGGTACTTTTTTAATAACGGCAGCAACACCTTGCGCCCGAACGCGTCCGGCACCGTGAGCCGCAACAAGCCGCGCGGTACGCCGGTGGGCTGGCCGATACGGCTTTGGGCGTTGTCCACCGCAGCGAGGATCTCCAGCCCCTGGTCATACAGCGCCCGGCCTTCGTCGGTGAGGCTCAGGGTGCGGGTGGTGCGGTTCAGCAGGCGCACGCCAAGGCTGTCTTCCAGGCGCGCCACGGCCTTGCCGGCAGCCGAGCGGGTCAGGCCCATGGCCTGGCCTCCAGCGACAAAGCTGGCGCCATCGACCACGGCCATGAAGATCAGCATTTCGTTGAGGTTGGTGCGCAGCATGCACAGAGCTCCGGGCACGGTGGAAAAGGGCAGGGCGGGCAATATAACAGTGCGGTTACTGGAAGGCGTGGTGCATCCAACTACGTCTGGGCAGGCGCGCCTTTGATCAGCTTTTTTCGAATATCAAGAGATCCCGATATTCTTCTCCGGCCTTAGAAATCACCGCTACGCTCGCTGCCATTACCCCACATGGCGGGAGCTGACACCGTCTCGAATTGAAATGCACCCAAAAATGCTCCCACAGAGGATCAGCGGAAGAACTCACCCGGTGTGGCGTCGAACTGCTGGCGGAAGGCGTTGATGAAGGCCGAGGTGGATTCGTAGCCGCAGGCCAATGCCACATCGGTCACCCGTTCGCCTTGCTCCAGCGCGGGCAGGGCACTGAGCAATCGCAGGCGCTGGCGCCAGGCGCGGAAGGTCAGGCCGGTGTCGCTCAGGAATAGCCGGCTGAGGGTTTTCTCGCTCACCGCCAGTTTCTGGCTCCATTGCCCAAGTGTGGTTTGCTGCTCCGGATGCAAGTTCAGGCTGCGGTAAATCTGGCGCAGGCGGCTGTCAGATGGCAGCGGCAACATCAGGTCGACCTGGGGCGCAGCGGCCAGTTGGTCCAGCACCACCTGGGCCAGCCTTCCGTCCGGGCCGTCCTCGGCATATTCCACCGGCAACTCGCTGAAGCTGCGAATCAACTCCCGTAACAGGCTGCTCACCGCCAGCACCTGGCAGCGGTTGGCCGCCCAGCCGGTGACGCTGCAATCAAGGTACAAACTGCGCATCTCGGTATGCGGCGAACTGAATACCCGGTGCGGCATGCCTGCCGGTATCCACACGGCCCGTTGGGGCGGCGCCACGAAGCGTCCTACACTGGTCTGGATCTCCAACACCCCGGAAATCGCGTATGACAACTGCACCCACGGGTGACTGTGCCGCCGCGTCAGCGCGCGGTTGGGCAGGGATTCGGTACGGCCATACACCGGCCTCGGCAGGCTGGAAAGCCCGGGCACGCTGCGGCGCACGGTTTTGTCATGTCCTTTAGGCGGCATTTACTGGCTCATTGGCGTTAGTCGGTAACAAGCCGTTACGTTAGAGTCGCGACGATGCTCTTGGCAACCCCTGGAAGATTGGCTTATGACCCGCCCACGCTTTTTACCTGACAACTTCACCCTCACTCTGGTGGCCACGGTGCTCCTCGCGTCCCTGCTGCCTGCCAGCGGCCAGACCGCCGTGGCCTTTGGCTGGGTGACTAACCTGGCCATCGCGCTGCTGTTTTTCCTGCACGGGGCCAAGCTGTCGCGCCAGGCCATCGTCGCCGGTGCCGGCCACTGGCGCCTGCACCTGCTGGTGTTCAGCCTGACCTTCGTGCTGTTCCCGTTGCTGGGCCTGGCGCTCAAGCCGGTGCTGTCGCCGCTGATCGGCAAAGACCTGTACATGGGCATGCTCTACCTCTGTGCGTTGCCCGCCACCGTGCAGTCGGCGATTGCCTTTACCTCGCTGGCTCGCGGCAACATCCCGGCGGCGATTTGCAGCGCGGCGGCGTCGAGCCTGTTCGGGATCTTCCTTACGCCGTTGCTGGTGACCTTGCTGCTTAACGTGCATGGCGATGGCGGCTCCACGGTTGATGCGATCCTGAAAATCAGCGTGCAACTGTTGCTGCCGTTCGTCGCCGGGCAAATCGCCCGCCGCTGGATCGGTGAGTGGGTAGGGCGTAACAAGGCCTGGCTGAAGTTCGTCGACCAAGGCTCGATTTTGCTGGTGGTGTACGGCGCGTTCAGCGAAGCCGTCAATGAAGGTATCTGGCACCAGATCCCGTTGTGGGAACTGGGTGGCCTGGTGGTGGCATGCTGCGTGTTGCTGGCGCTGGTGCTGGTGGCGTCCACGGTGCTGGGCAAGGCGTTCGGGTTCAGCCAGGAAGACCGTATCACCATCCTGTTCTGCGGCTCGAAGAAAAGCCTGGCCACCGGTGTGCCGATGGCACAGGTGTTGTTTGCCGGGGCAAGCATGGGGGTGCTGATTTTGCCGCTGATGCTGTTTCACCAGATCCAGTTGATGGTCTGCGCAGCGTTGGCCCAGCGGTATGCCAAGCGTCCGGAATCGATTCCGGAGTTGATGGGGCAAGTCGATCCCTGAACCGTCGTGTTACTATTTTTTGCGCGCGGCTCAAGGGGCGGCATCGGGCCGGCAAGATCCGCGCGCACATGAGTACGACGACCTGTAAATGAGCATTTGCGCCGCAACACCTCAAGCCAACTGGCAACCGGTCTTCGCCCTCGCGTTGGCCGCTTTCGTGTTCAATACCACTGAATTTGTGCCGGTCGGCCTGCTGAGTGCCATCGGCGCGAGCTTCGACATGCCCATCGCCAGCGTCGGCCTGATGCTGACCATCTATGCGTGGATCGTGTCCCTGACCTCGCTGCCGGTGATGCTGCTGACCCGCAACGTCGAGCGGCGCAAGCTGTTGATCGTGCTGTTCGGCATGTTTATCGCCAGCCATATCCTGTCCAGCGTGGCCACCAGCTTTGGCATTTTGATGCTCAGTCGGGTGGGTATTGCGCTGTCCCATGCGTTGTTCTGGTCGATTACGGCCTCGCTCGCGGTGCGTCTGGCGCCGGAGGGCAAGCAGGTGCAAGCCCTTGGGTTGCTGGCTACCGGCACCTCGCTGGCGATGGTGTTGGGTATCCCTCTGGGCCGCCTGCTGGGCGAAGCCATGGGCTGGCGTACCACGTTTTTGGTGATTGGCGCGTTCGCGGCCGGGCTGGTGTTCTGGCTGGCGCGCACCTTGCCGCGGCTGCCAAGCCAGAACTCCGGTTCGTTGCGCAGCTTGCCACTGCTGTTCAAGCGCCCGGCGCTGGTGGCGTTGTATGTGCTGACGGCGATGGTGGTGACGGCGCAGTTCACTGCCTACAGTTATGTTGAGCCGTTTGTTGAAGGTGTTGCTGGTATGAGTGGCAATACGGTGACCCTGATTCTGCTGGTGTTCGGCGGTGCGGGGATCATCGGTTCGTTGTTGTTCAGCCTGGTGCATCGCTTTAACCCGCATCGTTTCCTGATCACCGCCGTGACCATTCTGGCGTTGTGCCTGGCGTTGTTGCTGCCGTTGAGTGGCGAGGTGTCGTACCTGGTGACCCTGAGTGTGTTCTGGGGCATGGCCATTATGGGCTTTGGCCTGGCGCTGCAATCGAAGGTGTTGGTGCTGGCGCCGGACGCCACGGATGTGGCGATGGCGATGTTTTCCGGGATCTATAACATTGGGATTGGCGGTGGGGCGTTGATGGGGAGCTGGGTGGGCAGCCATTTTGGGTTTGCCTGGATTGGCGCGGCGGGCGGGTTGCTTGCGGCGGTGGCGCTGATTGGGTATTGCTTGGCGATTTATCGGTTTGGGCAGGGTGTGGCGCGTAGCCCTCTGTAGGAGCGGGCTTGCTCGCGAAGAATTTGAGGGCGCCGTTGGGTGTCAGGGTGCTTGTGTCATCGTTAACGTCCATCGCGAGCAAGCTTGCTCCTACAGGAGGTGTTTTGATGGTAGTTCGTTTGATTGGGCCGGCGGTGTTCGCAGTGCTCGCCGGGTTTTCCGGGTTGTGGTTCAGCCCCGCAAGCCTGGCGGCCAGTTTTGATTGTGGCCAGGCGAAGGCGGCTGACGAGAAAACTATCTGTGCCACGCGCTCCCTGAATGATCAGGACGTGACCATGGCGCTGCTCTATGACCTTAATCGGCACTTTATGGCCATGGGTGGCCGCGGGTCGTTGATGGATGATCAGGCTGCCTGGCTTAAGAAGCGGCATACGTGTGGGACTCAAGTCAGTTGCCTGAGCAAAGCCTATGTCCAGCGGATTGCGATGCTGCGTAGCTTTATTGATGAGCGGGTGATGACGAAAGGGCCGTTCTGAACGGGCCACTTGCTACAGATCTTGTAATAGTTTTGCATTGTAGGAAATTGCTGTTTCACCTGTACGATTTAAGTCCTTTTTCCACAACAGGACCTACATGAACACCCTCTCGGAGCCTCCCAGTCGTCTTTCCCCAAGACATTCGCTGCCGCCGTTCCCGCTGATCGCCTGCCTCCAGGCCAAGCATCCCGTTTTTCGATTGCCTACCCTTACCCGGTCCCTCGACCGTGCGTTGCCGTGCCCGGCATTCTGAAAAACTTGAAGAGATACTGAAAAATGGAATGGTTAGCGGATCCAACGGCCTGGCTCGGCCTGTTGACTTTGATTGTGCTGGAGCTGGTGCTGGGCATCGACAACCTGGTGTTTATTGCGATCCTGGCGGACAAGCTGCCGCCGGAACAGCGTGACCGTGCGCGCCTGATCGGTTTGTCCCTGGCCCTGCTGATGCGCCTGGGCTTGCTGGCGAGTATTTCGTGGTTGGTGACCCTTACCCAACCGCTGTTCGAGGTGTTCGACAAGAGTTTTTCGGGCCGTGACTTGATCATGCTGTTTGGTGGTGTGTTCCTGTTGTTCAAGGCCACCATGGAATTGCATGAGCGCCTTGAGGGGCATGTGGCGCAGCGCACTGGCAATGTGGCTTATGCGATGTTCTGGCCGATCGTTGCGCAGATTGTGGTATTGGATGCGGTGTTCTCCCTCGATGCGGTGATTACCGCCGTGGGCATGGTGGATGAGCTGGCGGTGATGATGATCGCGGTGATCATTTCCATCGGCGTGATGATCATTGCCAGCAAGCCGCTGACCCGTTTCGTCAACGCCCACCCGACGGTGATCATGCTGTGCCTGGGCTTTTTGATGATGATCGGTTTTGCCCTGACGGCCGAAGGCCTGGGCTTTCATATTCCCAAAGGCTATCTGTACGCGGCCATCGGCTTCTCGATCCTGATCGAGCTGTTCAACCAGATCGCCCGGTCGCGCCGCAAGAAGTCGGCCCAGGGCACGCTGCCGAGGCGTGAGCGTACGGCCCATGCGGTGATGCGTTTGCTCGGCGGGCGTAATTTGGCAGTGGAGGAAGTAGGCGAAGAGGTCGCCGACCTGCTGGACAACCCCGATGCCAGCGGCGGGCCGCTGTTCGACCGGCGTGAGCGGGTGATGATCAGCGGTGTGTTGCAATTGGCCGAGCGGCCGATCCGCACGCTTATGACGCCCCGGGCTAAAGTGGACTCTATCGATCTGTCGGACGATCCCGACACTATCCGCCTGAAACTAATGCATTCGTCTTACTCGCGGCTGCCCTTGGTCCGCAACGGTGCTGTCGACGAGCCATTGGGTTTCGTGCACAAGAAGGAGTTGCTCAAGGAATACCTGGCCGGTAATGAGCCGAATCTGGAGCACTTGGCGCGTCGTGCAATCAACCTGCTGGAAAGTTTTTCGATCCTCAATGCCCTGGAGCAGATGCGTCAGGAGTCGACTCACATTGCCTTCGTCATCAACGAATTTGGCGACTTTATCGGGGTGTTGAGCATGACCGACATCCTCGAGTCCATCGCCGGTGAGTTGCCGGATGCGAGTGAGGTCGAGGGGCCGGATATTGTTGAGGAGGAGGGTGGTTTCCGGATCAATGGTGCCTTGAACCTTAACCTGATCCGCCAACGCACTGGCTTCCAGGCGGTGGCGACGCAGGATTACCAAACCCTGGCGGGTATGGTGATGAGCCTGCTGGATCGACTGCCGGTGGTCGGTGACAGCCTGGAACATGAAGGCTGGCGCCTGACCGTGGTGGCAGTGGAGGAGCGGCGGGTCACGCAGGTGTTGCTGGAATGATTCTGGTCTTGGCGAACGTCTCCCTCAGGGTTTTTTCGTCGAACCCCTTCAGCTTATTGATCATCTTGCCATTCTGAAAAACCAGCAGGGTGGGAGTGCCAGTTACCTCGGGGTGCCTTGGGGTTTGGGCGGTATCGAGCACCAGGCTTTTCACGATGCGAGCGTATTTCCTGGCAATGCGTTCAAACAGTGGCCCGGCCTCCCCGCAGGCCGGGCAATGCTGCGAAACAAACAGCATAAACACCGTCTTGTGCGACTTAAGCACCCGCTGATATTCCTTGGCATTGGTAATCACCTCCGTTGCAATTCCCATGATGATCTCCTCTGGAAAAAGGGCATGGCCCACGCTAAGCCAGTTGATCAACACGGTCTACTGTCAGAATTAACAGGTAGCCCTCAACGCTCCGCCCGCTCCCGAGCCTTCTTCGCCAGCCCCACGCACTGCTTGTAGTCCCCATTCTCCTTGGCGTCCTTGGCGCGGCGATAACCATGGTGGTTCTGGCTCATGTAGTCAGTTGCAAACGCCGCCTTGAGCTTGGCCAGCTCGGCCTTGCATTCGCGCCGGTCATCCTTGGCAAAGGCATTGCTGGCAAACGCCAGCGACAACAACAAAAGTACAAGGCTGATCTTCATCTGCATGCATTCCTTGGGGGCCGATCATCAGCCAAGGCTAGCCCAGGCACGAGATTTTTCCATTCTGTCACTGCACCGCTTTTGTGCACGGTAACGAACCGCGCCCGCACCCAAATGTGGCCTGTCACCCGGTATGTGGCCAACGGTAGCAATCTGCTCGCACCGAGTGGCCCAATGCCTTATCTGCGATAAACTTTTATCTCATTGATTTAAAAAGAAATTAATCCTGCAATATTTTTCTGTTACCGCGTATGGCACACTTTCTGCTGTCTATTCCGTTGTTACATACCAAGTTCCGGTATAGCGGAATACACAATTCCTGGAGTGCCTGTCATGCATCACCGACCTTCCGTGTTTAAAGCGTGTGTTTTTCTCTTCGCCGCATCGGCTTCCCTCGCAAGCGCAGTGCATGCGGCGGACAGCAAGCTCGATACAGTGCTCAAGCGTGGGCACCTGATCGTGGGTACAGGCAGTACCAATGCGCCGTGGCACTTCCAGGGAGCGGATGGCAAGTTGCAGGGTTTTGATATCGACATCGGCCACATCGTGGCCAAAGGCTTGTTCAACGACCCAAGCAAAGTCGAGTACGTGGTGCAGTCCTCCGACGCCCGCATTCCCAACCTGTTGACCGACAAGGTCGACATGAGCTGCCAGTTCATCACCGTCACCGCCAGCCGTGCGCAGCAAGTGGCCTTTACCCTGCCGTACTACCGCGAAGGCGTGGGCCTGCTGCTGCCGGCCAACAGCAAATACAAAGAGATCGAAGACCTGCAAGCCGCCGGCGACAGCGTCACCGTGGCCGTGCTGCAAAACGTCTATGCCGAAGAACTGGTGCACCAGGCTTTGCCTAAAGCCAAGGTCGACCAGTACGACAGCGTCGACCTGATGTACCAGGCCGTGAACTCCGGCCGTGCCGACACCGCCGCCACCGACCAGTCCTCGGTCAAGTACCTGATGGTGCAAAACCCGGGCCGCTACCGCAGCCCGAGCTACGCCTGGAGCCCGCAAACCTACGCGTGCGCCGTCAAGCGTGGCGACCAGGACTGGCTGAACTTCGTCAACACCGCGCTGCACGAAGCCATGACCGGCGTGGAATTCCCGATGTACAAGGCCTCGTTCAAGCAATGGTTCGGTGTGGATCTGCCAGAGCCTGCGATTGGTTTCCCGGTTGAGTTCAAGTAATTCGTAAACGCTGGGGCGTCGCTGACGGCGCCCCAATCAGGTACTGCTGACCATGAACTATCAGTTGAACTTTGCCGCTGTTTGGCGCGACTTCCCCAGCTTGCTGGCGGGGCTCGGCCTGGGCCTTGAACTGGCACTGCTGTCCATCGCCATCGGGTGCGTGATTGGCCTGTTGATGGCGTTTGCCATGCTGTCCAAACACCGTGCGCTGCGCATCCTGGCCTCGGTGTATGTGACGGTGATCCGCAACACCCCGATTCTTGTACTGATCCTGTTGATCTACTTCGCCTTGCCAAGCCTGGGTATCCGGTTGGACAAGATCCCCTCGTTCATCATCACCCTGTCGCTGTACGCCGGTGCGTACCTGACCGAAGTATTCCGCGCAGGTTTGCTGAACATTCCCAAGGGGTTGCGTGAGGCGGGCCTGGCCATCGGCCTGGGCGAATGGCGCATCCGCGCGTACATCACCGTGCCGGTGATGCTGCGCAACGTGCTGCCGGCGCTGTCGAACAACTTCATCTCGCTGTTCAAGGACACCTCCCTGGCCGCCGCGATCGCGGTGCCGGAGCTGACCTATTACGCCCGCAAGATCAACGTCGAAAGCTACCGGGTGATTGAAACCTGGATGGTCACGACCGCGCTCTACGTGGCTGCCTGTTACCTCATTGCCATGCTGCTCCGTTACCTGGAACAGCGTTTGGCGATTCGCCGCTAAGGAGCGCCCATGTACGAATCCCCCAGCTGGCTGCATGAGTTGTGGATCGCCCGGGAAACCCTCTGGGCGGGGTTCCAGACCAGCGTTTACTGCTCGGCCCTGGCCATTATCTTCGGCACCTTGATCGGCATTGTCGCCGGGTTGGTGCTGACCTACGGCAAATTCTGGATGCGTGCGCCGTTTCGGCTGTACGTCGACCTGATCCGCGGTACGCCGGTGTTTGTGCTGGTGTTGGCGTGCTTCTACATGCTGCCGGCGCTTGGCTGGCAGATCAGCGCGTTCCAGGCCGGCGCCGTGGGCCTGACGCTGTTCTGTGGCTCCCACGTGTCCGAGATTGTGCGCGGCGCGCTGCAAGCCATTCCCAAAGGGCAACTGGAAGCGGGCAAGGCCATTGGCCTGACGTTTTACCAATCCCTGGGTTACGTGCTGCTGCCTCAGGCCCTGCGGCAGATCTTGCCGACCTGGGTCAACTCGTCCACCGAAATCGTCAAGGCTTCTACCTTGCTGTCGGTGATCGGCGTGGCCGAGCTGCTCCTCAGTACCCAACAGGTCATTGCCCGGACCTTCATGACCCTGGAGTTCTACCTGTTCGCAGGCTTTATGTTTTTTGTCATCAACTACGCCATCGAATTGTTGGGGCGTTACATTGAAAAGCGGGTGGCTTTGCCATGAATCAATCCATAAACAACAGCCAACCACTGCTGAACATTCGCGGCCTGCGTAAACAGTACGGCCCGGTCGAAGTGCTCAAGGGTGTCGACCTGAGCATGCAGCGCGGCAACGTCGTGACATTGATCGGCTCCAGCGGCTCGGGCAAGACCACGCTGCTTCGCTGCGTCAACCTGCTGGAAGAGTTCCAGGGTGGGCAGATCACCCTCGACGGCGAGTCCATCGGCTACAGCGACGTCGGCGGCAAGCGCGTACGCCACCCGGAACGCGTGATTTCCCGGCACCGTGCGATGACCGGCATGGCGTTTCAGCAATTCAACCTGTTCCCGCACCTGACCGCCTTGCAGAACGTCACCCTGGGCCTGCTCAAGGTCAAGAAAATGGGCAAGGACGAGGCGGTTGCACTGGCCGAAAAATGGCTGGACCGTGTCGGCCTGCTGGAACGGCGCAACCACTTCCCCGGCCAGCTATCGGGCGGCCAGCAACAGCGCGTGGCGATCGCCCGGGCGATTGCGATGAACCCGAGCCTGATGCTGTTCGACGAAGTCACCTCGGCGCTCGACCCGGAGCTGGTAGGCGAAGTGCTCAGTGTGATCAAAGGGTTGGCGGAAGAGGGCATGACCATGTTGCTGGTCACCCACGAAATGCGTTTTGCCTATGAAGTCTCGGACAAGATCGTCTTCATGAACCAGGGCCGCATTGAAGAGCAGGGGCCGCCGAAAGATATCTTCGAGCGCCCGCAGTCACCGCGACTGGCGGAATTTCTCAAGAACATTCGTTTTTAATTCATCACCTTCAGGAGAATTTTTATGAGCATTACTCGTTACGGCACCGGCGCCACCGCAGGCGGTGGCCAGCCTCGTCCTTTCGCTCGCGCGGTGGAAGCGGATGGCTGGTTGTACGTGTCGGGCCAGGTGCCGGCGGTGGACGGTGAAATCATCACCGGCGGGATCGTTGAGCAAACCCACCAGACCATGAAAAACGTCGTGGCCATCCTTGAAGAAGCCGGCTACGCGCTGGAAGACGTGGTGCGCGTAGGTGTATGGCTGGAAGACCCACGGGACTTCTGGAGTTTCAACAAGGTGTTCGGCGAATACTTCAACCCCGAACACGCCCCGGCACGGGCGTGCGTACAGGCGAATATGATGGTCGATTGCAAGGTTGAGATTGATTGCGTGGCCTACAAGAAAAAAGGCTAAATGCCAGGGGCCAGAGCCAGTCCAGCGTAGGAGCTGTCGAGCCCCGGCGAGGCTGCGATGGGATCACCTCGGTGGCCTGTCAGACCGCAGCGCCTGCATCGCAGCCTCGCCAGGGCTCGACAGCTCCCACATTGAATCCAGCTAGCCCAAATGATGCATTTAGCCAAGTAACACGACTTTGACGGGACCCGAAACTGCCATGACCGAAGACACCATCAAGCGCCGCGCCAAAGGCCTCGACCGGGCGTTCGATATCCTCGATTTCCTCAAGGAAATCGGCCAGCCCCTGCGCCCGAATGATATCGCCAGCGGCATTGGCAGCCCCAAGTCCACGGTCTACGAACTGGTGGCCTCGCTGCTCGAGCGGCGCATCCTCGAAACCGTCGGCAAGGACGGTCACGTCTACCTCGGCCGTCAGCTGTACTTCCTCGGCCAGGCCCACCTGCGCCATTTCGACCTGACCCGCGAGGCCGACCACGCCCTGCAGGAAATCGTCAGCCAGACCCACGAAACCGCCCAGATGTGCCTGCTCAATGGGCGCAAATACACCGTGGCCCTGATGCGCGAAGGCGAGCGGCATTTCCGCATTTCCTCCGATATCGGCGAGAACGCCCCGATTCCCTGGACCGCCTCTGGCCGCCTGCTGCTGGGCCACCTGAGCGACCAGCAAATCATCGACCTGATTGACTACGACGACTACATCCTCCCGGACGGTCAACGTCTGCCTTTGGAAACCTTTCTCGGGCAAATTCGCCAGGCCACCCTCGACGGATTCTTCTCCTTCGACAGCGTCGCCGACACCTTTACCCATTGCTTTGCCGCCCCGGTTCGGGACGCCCAAGGCATTAGCATCGCGACCTTGTGCATCGTGGCCCCACGGGCCGATGCCATCAAAAACTACAACGACTATCGCCGGGTGCTGATCGACAGCGCCAACAACCTGGGCCGTCGCATTAACGACGCCGCATAAAACGAATAGGAAAACTGCTATGACTGCCTTCAATGCCGTTGAAAAAGGTGCCGCTGCAGTCGGTGCGCATCTGGTCCGTGACGTCAGCCTGCCGGCTCTGGTACTGCACCGCGATGCCCTGGAACACAACATCCGCTGGATGCAGGATTTTGTCAGCAACAGCGGCGCGCAGCTGGCGCCCCACGGCAAGACCAGCATGATGCCAGCGCTGTTCCAACGGCAGATCGAGCAGGGCGCCTGGGGCATTACCCTGGCCAACGCGGTGCAGACCCGCGCCGCGTATGCCGGTGGTATTCGTCGGGTGTTGATGGCCAACCAACTGGTGGGCGCGCCGAACATGGCGTTGATCGCCGACTTGCTGGCTGACCCGGAATTCGACTTCCATTGCATGGTCGACCACCCGGACAACGTCGCCGACCTGGGCGTATTTTTCGCCGCCCGTGGCCTGCGCCTCAACGTGATGATCGAATACGGCGTGGTTGGCGGGCGCTGCGGTTGCCGCACGGAACAACAGGTGCTCGACCTGGCCAGGGCGATCAAGGCCCAGCCTGCGCTGGCCCTCACCGGCATCGAAGGCTACGAAGGAGTGATCCACGGCGAACACGCCATCAGCGGTATCCGCGAATTCGCTGCCTCCCTGGTGCGCCTGGCCGTCGACCTGCAAAACAGCGGTGCCTTCGACCTCGGCAAACCGATCATCACCGCCTCGGGCTCGGCCTGGTACGACTTGATCGCCGAATCCTTCGAAGCCCAGAACGCCGCTGGCCGCTTCCTCAGCGTGCTGCGCCCGGGCAGCTACGTGGCCCACGACCACGGCATCTACAAAGAAGCGCAGTGCTGTGTGCTGGACCGTCGCAGCGACCTCAACGAAGGCCTGCGCCCGGCGCTGGAAGTCTGGGCCCATGTGCAGTCCCTGCCGGAGCCGGGCTTCGCGGTGATCGCCTTGGGCAAGCGCGACGTTGCCTACGACGCCGGCCTGCCGGTGCCACTCAAGCGCTACAAGGCTGGCGTGCTGCCGGCAGTGGGCGATGACGTGACCGCCTGCAAGGTCACCGCCGTGATGGACCAGCATGCATTCATGGTGGTGGCCCCAGGCGTTGAGTTGCGCATCGGCGACATCATCTCGTTCGGTACTTCCCACCCGTGCCTGACCTTCGACAAATGGCAAGTGGGTAATCTGGTGGATGAGCAGTTGCAGGTGATCGAAAGCCTGCATACCTGCTTCTAGACCGAGTCGCGCCCATCGCAGGCAAGCCAGCTCCCACATCGAGCGTGTTCCTTCAGGTACAACACGGTCAACTGTGGGAGCCGGGCTTGCCCGCGATGAGGCCCTCAAGTACACCGAGAGCCCCAGACATGAATACAAAACCGCGCATCGCCCTCATCGGCGAATGCATGATCGAACTGCAACACCGCGCCGATGGCAGCCTGCAACAAAGCTTTGGCGGCGACACCCTGAACGCCGCCGTCTACCTGCGCCGCGAACTGGGTGGCGCCAGCGCCGTCGACTACGTCACCGCCCTGGGCGACGACAGTTTCAGCGACGCCATGTGCAAACATTGGGCCGCAGAGGGCCTGGGCCTGGGCATGGTCCAGCGCCTGCCGGGGCGCCTGCCGGGTTTGTACTGCATCCAGACCGATGCCAATGGAGAGCGCAAATTCCTCTACTGGCGCAACGAAGCGGCCGTGCGCGACTGCTTCACCACACCGGCGGCCGAGCCGATCCTGGCGGCGTTGCCGACGTACGACGTGGTGTATTTCAGCGGCATCACCCTGGCGGTGCTAGGCGAAGTGGGCCGTGCGCGCCTGCTGGAAACCCTGATCGAAACCCGCAAGCGCGGCGGCAAGGTGGTGTTCGACAACAACTACCGGCCACGTTTGTGGGCCAGTGTAGAGGCGGCACGCGCGGCGTATCACGCGGTGTTGGCCGAGGTGGATATCGCCTTGCTGACGGAAGATGACGAGCGTGCGTTGTTTGGGTATGAAGACAGCGAACGGGTGTTCTCGGCGTACCCGCAGATTGGCGAAGTGGTGCTCAAGCGTGGGGCGGATGCGTGTTTTATTCGTTGTGCAGGTGAGCGATTCGAGGTGCCGGCGCTGGTAGTGGAGAAGGTGGTCGACACTACGGCGGCGGGGGATTCGTTCAGTGCAGCTTATCTGGCCAGTCGGCTCAAGGGCGGTTCGCCCGAAGAGGCCGCATTGGCCGGGCATCGGCTCGCGAGCCGGGTGATTCAGGTGCACGGTGCACTGATCCCTAGAGACTGACGCTATCTATTGTGGTGAGGGAGCTTGCTCCCGCTGGGCTGCGTAGCGGCCCCAAAAAAGCCGGGAGCGCTTCGCACTCCAGCGGGAGCAAGCTCCCTCGCCACGACAAGCTTATCAATCCCGATAAAACACCTGCACCAGGTGGTACCCGAACTTGCTCTTGATCGGCCCATGAACCACCTTCACGGGCTTCTTGAAGATCACCGCATCAATCACCCCCACCATCTGCCCCGGGCGCACTTCACCCAAATCGCCGCCGCGCTTGGCAGACGGGCAGGTGGAGTACTTCTTGGCCAGCACATCAAACGCTTCGCCCTTGGCAATACGCTGCTTGAGCTGTTCGGCTTCCTCACTGGTTTTCACCAGAATGTGACGGGCTTGGGCTTTCATTGAACGGTCCTCGGGTGAAACGGCGCGCGATTATGCCTGAAGTTAAGTCGCTGCATTGATCATGCTGCGGATTTTATTAGCCAGCAGGTCAATCGAAAACGGCTTGGCCACCATGTCCATACCTTCCTCCAGGAACCCCCGGCGTTCAGCGGCTTTCTCGGCATATCCGGTCATGAACAGTACCTTGAGTTCGGGCCGATGCTGCCGGGCGATTTCCGCCAGTTGCCGGCCGTTCATCCCCGGTAAACCCACGTCGGTCACCAGCAAGTCCACGCGCAAATCGGACTCCAGCAACGGCAATGCCGCCCGGGCGTCTGCCGCCTGGTGCGCGGTGTAGCCCAGTTCATCCAGCACATTCACCACCAACATCCGCACCGCCGGGTCGTCCTCTACCACCACCACCGCTTCACCTTCCAATGCGACAGGGGCTTCGCCCTGGCTGGCGGGCACGCTCCGTTCCAGTGCTGTGCCATGCAGGCGCGGCAGGTACAGGCGCACGCAAGTGCCCTGGCCCGGCTGACTTTGAATCGTGACGTGGCCACCCGATTGCTGGGCGAACCCATAAATCATCGACAGCCCAAGGCCGGTGCCCTGGCCGATGGGTTTGGTGGTGAAAAACGGGTCGAAGGCCTTGGCGAGGATCTTGGCGGTCATGCCGGCGCCGTTGTCGCTCACGCCGAGCATCACATAGTCGCCGGCCTTGACCGGCTCCAGGGTGGTGATGTCAGTGCCGTCCAGGTAGCTGTTGGCGGTCTCGATGCACAATTGCCCACCGTCGGGCATGGCATCGCGGGCGTTGATCACCAGGTTGAGCAAGGCATTTTCCAACTGGCTGGCGTCGGTATTCACCGGCCACACGTCGGTGCCAAGGTGCACCTTGAGTTCGATGTGCGCGCCCTTGGTGCGGCGGAACAGGTCCTCCAGGGAAGCCACCAACTGGTTCGGGTCCACCGGCTTGCGGTCCAGCGACTGGCGCCGCGAGAACGCCAGCAGGCGGTGGGTCAGCGCGGCGGCGCGATGGGCCGAGGACACTGCCGCGTCGGTGAAGCGGCCGATCTCATCGCTGCGCCCGGCGGCGATGTAGCGTTGCATCAAGTCCAGGCTGCCGATGATCCCGGTGAGCATGTTGTTGAAGTCATGGGCGATGCCGCCGGTGAGCTGGCCAACCGCTTCCATTTTCTGGGCGTGGCGCAGGGCGTCTTCGGCGCGCTCGCGTTCGAACATTTCGTTTTGCAGGCGCTGGTTGGCTTCGGCCAGCGCCTGGGTGCGCTGGCTTACGCGCTCTTCCAGGTTTTCGTTAAGGTGGCGCAGGGCTTCTTCGGTGAGTTTGCGCTCGGTTTCGTCGATCACAAAAATGTAGAAGCCATTGACCGAACCGTCGGCGCTGAAGCGCGGCAGGTACTTCATCAGCGCGTGCCGTGGCCGCCCGTCATGATGAGGCGTGACGGTGAAAAAACTGCAGGCCTTGCCCTTGAGCGCCGCTTCGATCTTATCGACGCGCCCGGCATACACTTCATCGCCCAGCACCTCGCGGATGGACTTGCCGAACAGCTCCTGCGGGGTCATGCCGTACCAGTCCAGGTAGGCGCTGTTGTTCAAGCGAAAGCGTTGCTCATGGTCGACGTAGCCGATCAGCACCGGCATCGCGTTGATGATCAACTGCAGCTCGGTCTGGCTTTGGCGCAGGGCCTGTTCGGTGTGCTTGCGTTCGGTCAGGTCCAGGGCGGCGCCGAGAAACCGCGCCGGCCGGCCCTGATGATCCTTGTAGCAACGGCCCCGGGCAAACACCCAACGCACTTCGCCATCGGCTTGCAGCAGGCGGTATTCCTCGGCGTATTCAGTGCCGTGGGTGATGCAGTGCTTGATGCTGCGGGCCACCATGCCACGGTCTTCGGGGTGCACGCCTTGCAGGTAGTCGCTGATCGGCAACAGGCCGGCATCGCAGGGGCCAACGCCGTGCAGTTGGGCGAAATGCGCGTCGGCGATAAAGCGGTCTTCGCCAATGTCCCAATCCCAGGTACCCACGGCGTCAGTGGCGGACAAGGCCAGTTGCAGGCGTTGCTCGGTGTTGCGCTGGGCCTGGAGGCTGTTTTCGGTACGTTGTTGCAGTTCAAGGGCAACGCGCCGGCGCTCGTTGGTTTCGATGGCGGTGATCAGGATCCCGGCCACCTCGCTACGCTCGTCGCGGATCGGGCTGTAGGTCAGGTCGAGCCAGATCTCGGTGTCGCGGTGGTTGCGCTGCAGCACGAAGCGCTGTTCGGTGAAGGTGCGCACCTGGCCCGTGAGCACGGCGCTGTAGATCGGGTCGGTAAAGGGTTTCATTTCCGGCCAGACCAGGTCGGCAGGCTGGCCGAAGGCACCAGGGTGCTTGTTGCCGGCCAGCATTGCAAAGCCGTCATTGTAGATCTGGGTGAGTTCGGCGCCCCACAGCAACAGCATCGGCATGGGTGAATGAATCACGATGTCGACGGCTGTACGCAGGCTCTGCGGCCAATCAATGGCGTCACCGAGGGGGCTTCGTGCCCAGTCCAGCCGCGCAATCAGTGCCGCGGCTTCGCTGCCGGTGGGTGATACGTTCATGTAAATGCCCTGCGCGTTACGCTTGAAGAATGACAAAAACCGATTATCCCGCGAGTGGGGAACGGCTATCCACCCTCGAAAAATAGCATGCTTGAGGGGTTTGTCTTCAAAGTGAGTGCTTAAGGGCTAAAACGTTTCATCTTTCTGTCAGTTCCCGGCGATCACGAAATTGCTCCAGGGCTTCGGGGTTGGCCAGGGCGTCGGTGTTTTTGACCGCCTCGCCATGCACCACGTTGCGCACCGCCAGTTCGACAATCTTGCCGCTGATAGTGCGCGGAATGTCCGTCACCGCCAGGATCTTCGCCGGTACATGGCGCGGTGTGGTGTTGGCGCGAATCACCTGGCGAATCTGCTGCTCCAGGGCGTCGTCGAGTTCTACACCGTCGTTGAGGCGCACAAACAGTACCACCCGCACGTCGTCTTGCCAGCGCTGCCCGATAGCCAGGCTTTCCAGTACCTGCGGCACCTTTTCTACCTGACGATAAATCTCGGCGGTGCCGATGCGTACGCCGCCGGGGTTGAGCACGGCGTCCGAGCGGCCATGGATCAACAAGCTGGCGTTGGGCCTTTGTTCGGCGTAGTCACCCTGGCACCACACGCCGGGGAACTGGCTGAAATACGAGGCGCGCAGCTTTTCCTGATGCGGGTCATTCCAAAAGCCGATGGGCATTGCCGGGAAGTGTCGGGTGCACACCAACTCGCCCTTTTCGCCGACCAGCGGGCGGCCCTGGTCGTCCCACACTTCGATGGCCATCGCCAGGCTCTTGCACTGCATCTCACCGCGGCGCACCGGCAATACCGGGTTGCCGATCACGAAGCAGGAGACGATGTCGGTACCGCCAGACATCGACGACAGACACAGCTCGGGCTTGATCTCGCGGTACACGTAGTCGTAGCTCTGGGGCGACAGCGGTGAGCCGGTGGAGATCAAGCCTTTGAGGCTGCCCAGGTCATGGCTCAGGCGCGGTTGCAGGCCGGCTTTTTCCAGGGTCGCGAGGAATTTCGGACTGGTGCCAAATACGCTGATGTTTTCCTCATCGATCAGGTCCATCAGGCGTTCCGGGCCGGGGTGAAAGGGTGAGCCGTCATACAGCACGGCGGTGGCGCCGATGGCCAGCACCGACACCAGCCAGTTCCACATCATCCAGCCACAGGTGGTGTAGTAGAACAGGCAGTCATCGCGCGACAGGTCGGCGTGCAGGCCGTGTTCCTTGAGGTGGGTAAGCAGAACGCCGCCGGTGCCGTGGATGATGCACTTGGGCACGCCGGTGGTGCCGCTGGAATACAGGATGTACAGCGGATGATCGAACGGCACGGCGACGAAGTCGGGCTGGTCGCCGGGGCTGTAGAAGTCGTCCCAGAGTGCAACCGCGGCCCGGGTCTGATAATCCTCGGGACGCGCTTGCGGGCGGGCGTACGGCACGATGATCAGCTGTTGCAGGGACGGCAGGCGGTCGAGGATTTCATTGAGCTTGGTGCTCTGGTCGATAACCTTGCCGGCATAGCGGTAGCCGGCGCAGGTGATCAGCACCTTGGGTTCTATCTGGCCGAAGCGGTCGATCACGCCCTGGGTGCCAAAGTCGGGCGAGGAGCATGACCAGATTGCGCCGAGGCTGGTGGTGGCGAGCATGCCCACCAGGGTTTGCCAGGTGTTGGGCATGCACGCGGCCACCCGGTCACCCACGCCCACACCGGCTGCCCGCAGGCTGCGTTGCAGGCCGGCAACGTGGCGGGCCAGTTCGGCGTAGGTCAGTTGTTCGCGTTGGCCGTCTTCGCTGATGGCGACCACGGCGGGGTGATCGTCGCGGCGGCGCAGCAGGTGTTCGGCAAAGTTCAGGGTCGCGCCGGGAAACCACTGGGCGCTGGGCATCTCGGCGCCTTCGATCAACACCGCGCTGGGTGGCGTGCGGAACTGCACGTCGAAGAATTCGACAATCGCCTGCCAGAAGTCTGGCCGCTGATCGATGCTCCACTGGTGCAGGGCCGGGTAGTCGCTGATCTGCAAGGCATGGCGATCATTGATAAAGCGCCGGAACTGGTCCATCCGGGTGGTGTGGATGCGCTCGGGGGAAGGTTGCCAGAGGATGTCGGACATTATTCGCCTCTTGTTATGTATCGACAGCAAAGATGCTCTAAAGGTGGCTAGGGAGCTTGCTCCCGTTGGGTGGCGAAGCCGCCCCAGCAATGCTCATGCGGTCTTTCAGATAAAGCGCGGTTGCAGGTTTTGGGGCTGCTGCGCAGCCCAGCGGGAGCAAGCTCCCTCGCCACAAAAGCGTCACTGATGAATACTTACTGGGCCAGCCAGCCGCCGTCGATATTCCACGCCGCGCCACGCACCTGGCTGCCGGCTTCGCTGCACAGGAACAACACCAGTTCCCCCAGTTGCGGTGGCGTCACGAACTCCAGCGACGGCTGCTTCTCGGCCAGCAGATCCTGCTGCGCCTGCTGCGGGTCAACCCCGGTGGCGATGCGATCGTCAATCTGCTTCTGCACCAGTGGCGTCAATACCCAGCCCGGGCAAATGGCGTTGCAGGTGACATTACTCTGGGCCGTCTCCAGGCCCACCACCTTGGTCAGCCCGATCACCCCGTGCTTGGCAGCGACGTAGGCCGCCTTGCCCACCGAACCCACCAAGCCGTGCACCGAGGCAATGTTGACGATGCGCCCCCAGCCTTTGGCCTTCATGCCTGGCAAACTCAGGCGGGTGCTGTGGAACACCGACGACAGGTTGATCGCAATGATCGAGTCCCAGCGCTCCACCGGGAACGCATCCACCGGCGCCACATGCTGGATCCCGGCGTTGTTCACCAGAATGTCGATGCCGCCAAACTCGCGCTCGGCGTAGGCGATCATCTCAGCGATCTGCGCCGGGTCACTGACGTCGGCGGGGTGATGCCCGACCTTGCCGCCAAAGGCCTGCACCTGGGCGATCGCCGCGCTGGCATCGCCGAAACCGTTGAGGATCAGGTTGGCGCCGGCCTTGGCCAGGCTCAGGGCGATGCCCAGGCCGATGCCGCTGGTGGAGCCGGTGACCAGGGCGGTCTTGCCGTTCAATGTCGTCATATCAACCTCACACAATGCCGGTGGCGTAGAAAGTACCAATCACCACGAACACCGCGAGGGTCTTGATGATCGTGATGCCGAAAATATCCTTATAGGCTTCGCGGTGGGTCAGCCCGGTGACCGCCAGCAGCGTGATCACGGCGCCGTTGTGGGGCAGGGTGTCCATACCGCCGCTGGCCATGGCTGCGACCCGGTGCAGCACTTCAAGAGGGATATTGGCCGCATGGGCCGCTGAAATAAAGCTCTGCGACATGGCCGCCAGCGCAATGCTCATGCCGCCCGAGGCGGAGCCTGTGATACCGGCCAGCAGGGTCACGGTAATTGCTTCGTTGACCAGCGGGTTGGGGATGCCCTTGAGCCAGTCCGCCAGCACCAGGAAGCCTGGCAAGGAGGCGATCACCGCGCCAAAACCATATTCCGAAGCGGTGTTCATCGCCGCCAGCAACGCACCGCTGACTGCGCTTTTACTGCCCTCGGCGAGCTTGCTGCGAATCGCCGAGAAGCCAAACACCAGCACCACGATAATCCCCACCAGCAACGCCGCCTGCACCGCCCAGATGGCCGTCAGCTTGGCGACTTCGGTCTGCACCGGCGCGCTCATGCCCGGCAGGCTCAGGGTGTGGGTCTTGCCGTACCACAGTGGAATCCAATGGGTGAACAACAGGTTCATGATGCCCACCAGCAGCAGTGGCGACAGGGCGATCCACGGGTTGGGCAACTTGATGTCTTCGGCGGTCTGCGGCTCGTTGCGCAGCTCGGTGCCATAGCCTTCACCGGCACGCTGGGCCTTGTTGCGCTGGCGGGCCAGGTACAGCATGCCGGCGCAGAACACAAAAATGGTGCCGATCAGTCCCAGCCACGGCGCGGCCCAGGCGGTGGTGTTGAAGAAGGTGCTGGGGATGATGTTCTGGATCTGTGGCGTACCGGGCAGGGCGTCCATGGTGAACGAGAACGCGCCGAGGGCGATGGTCGCCGGCAGCAGGCGCTTGGGGATATTGCTCTGGCGGAACATCTCGGCGGCGAACGGGTACACCGCGAACACCACCACGAACAGCGATACGCCGCCGTAGGTCAGCAGAGCGCACACCAGCACGATCACCAGCATCGCCTGGCGGGTGCCGAGCAACTGGATGGCGGCGGCGACGATGGAGCGCGAGAAGCCGGAAATTTCAATCAGCTTGCCGAACACTGCGCCGAGCAGGAACACCGGGAAGTACAGTTTGAGAAAGCCGACCATTTTTTCCATGAACACCCCGGTGAAGGCAGGTGCGACGGCGGAAGGGTCGGTGAGCAGCACGGCGCTGAGGGCGGCGATGGGGGCGAACAGGATGACGCTGTAGCCACGGTAGGCGGCCAGCATCAGCAGCGCCAGGGCCGCGAGGGCAATGATCACACTCATGGTGTGTCTCCATCTGATTGTTATTTTTGTGGGGGTGAGGCAGTAGGGAGGGGCTATAGCGAGATGTGTGCCAAGTGGTTAACTTGTTGAAATATAAGGATAATATTTTTTTATTGGTTATGGATTTTGAAGTTTGTCTCTGATTTGAGACTGGTGCTGATCAAATGTGGGAGCTGGCTTGCCTGCGATGGCGGTTTTTCAGCTGAAGAATGTGTCGGCTGGCCGGCCGCTATCGCAGGCAAGCCAGCTCCCACAGTAGATTGTCTTTGATGTGAGATTTATGTCTCATATATGAGACTAAGCGATGCCCAGCGCGACCATTTTCTTGTACAAAGTCGACCGACCCAGCCCCAGACGCTTCGCCGCTTCCACCACATTGCCCTCACACGCCTTCAACGCCGCGCCAATCACCTGGCGGTCAAAGCGCTCCCTGGCCGCACTGAAACGCTCGCCCTCAACGGTCTGCACCGAACTGTGCCCCACCGGGCTGAACGTACCAATCGCCGCGCGAATTTCACGGGCATCCAGCACCAGGTCATCACTCAACAACGCCGCCCGCTCCAGCACATTGCGCAGTTCGCGGATATTCCCCGGCCACGCATGCTGCGCTAGCAACGCCAACGCCTCGCGGTCCAGTTCATGCTGGCTGCGCAACTCCTCCAGAATCGCCTCACTCAGCGCCGGTAAGTCATCCAGCCGCTCACGCAACGGCGGCACCTGGATCGGCAGCACATTCAGCCGGTAATACAGGTCTGCCCGAAACTCGCCGCGCTTGATCGCCGCTTCCAGATCCATCGACGTGGCAGCAATTACCCGTACATCACTGTGGATCATCTCGTTGGAACCCACCGGCTCGTACTCTTTCTCCTGCAACACGCGCAGCAACTTGCTTTGCAGCGGCAGCGGCATGTCGCCGATCTCATCGAGAAACAGCGTGCCGCCCTGGGCAATTTGCAGCTTGCCGGGGCGACCCTTGCGGTCGGCGCCGGTAAACGCGCCGGGGGCGGTGCCGAAGAATTCAGCTTCCAGCAAATCATGCGGAATGGCCGCGCTGTTGATGCTCACAAAGGCTTTGTGGGCGCGAGGCGATGCACCGTGAATCGCCTGGGCCAGCAATTCCTTGCCGGTGCCGGTTTCTCCCAGCAGCAACACCGGCGAATCCGCGCTCGCACTGCGCCGCGCCCGGCGTTTGACTTCCAGGCTGGCCGCGCTGGTACCGATAAAGTGCGCGAAGTTGTACTTGCTCTGCCGCGACCTCAATAACGACCGGGTGGAAGCCAGTTCCTGCTGCATGCTCAGGTAGCGCTCGATCAGCGGCGACAGGTTGCGCAGCTCATCAAACAGCGCAAACCCGATCGCGCCGATCACCTTGCCGGCATCGTCGTGAATCGGCAGGCGCATCACCACCAGCGGGCCTTTGGGGGTGTCCTGGATGTCCAGCAAAATGGGCTGGTCGTTGCGTACCACCTGGCGCAACAGGCTGTTGGATATCACCTGTTCACAGGGTTGGCCGATGGCCTCATTGGCGCTTTTCAGGCCGAAACGCTTGGCGTAGCGCTCGTTCATCCAGACAATATTCGCGTCGCCGTCGACAATCACCGTGCCTTCGCTGGACTGCTCGATGATCTGGAACAATGACTGGATCGCCAGGCCACGAACGTATGGGTAATCCTTGAGGCTGCCGGTGGTGTTCATGGGTGCGCCGCCGCGAGGAGTTCCTGGGTGTAGGGGTGTTGCGGCGCGGCAAACACTTCATCGCTCGGCCCGCGTTCCACCACCTTGCCGTCCTTGATCACGATCATGTCGTGGGCCAGGGCCCGCACCACCGCCAGGTCATGGCTGATAAACAGGTAGGTCAGGCCGTACTTTTCCTGTAGCTCAAGCAACAAGGCCACCACCTGTTTTTGCACGGTACGGTCCAGCGCCGAGGTGGGTTCATCCAGCAGCATCAGTGCCGGCTTGAGCACCAACGCGCGGGCAATGGCGATGCGCTGGCGCTGGCCCCCGGAGAATTCGTGGGGGTAGCGATGGCGGCTGGCGGGGTCCAGGCCCACGTCTTCCAGCACGCGGATCACTTGGGCTTCGCGGTCCTTGAGGCTGCACGGGGCATGCACTTCCAGGCCTTCGCTGATGATCTGCGCCACCGACATTCGCGGGCTGAGGCTGCCGAACGGGTCCTGGAATACCACCTGCATCTGCTTGCGCCACGGCTGCATCTGCTTTTGCGTCAGGCCCTCGAGGGCCGCACCCTGGAAACGAATCGTGCCGCTGGAATCCAGCAAGCGCAAAATCGCCTGGCCCAGCGTCGATTTGCCCGAGCCGGACTCGCCGACAATCCCCAAGGTCTTGCCGCGCTGCACCGTCAGGCTGATGCCGTCCACGGCCTGCAGGTACTGCTTGCGGCGCAACAGCCCGCCACCCAACGGGAACTGCACGCTCAGGTCATCCACCTGCAACACCGTTTCGCGCGTGTCGTGGCTCAGGGCGATGCCCGCCGGTTCGGCATCCAGCAGCAAGCGGCTGTAAGGGTGCCTGGGGGCGCAGAACAGGGTTTCGCACTCTGCCTGCTCGACAATCTCCCCGGCCTTCATCACGCACACCCGCTGGGCAATGCTGCGCACCAGGTTGAGGTCGTGGCTGATCAATAGCAGCGACATGCCCAGGCGTTGTTGCAGGGACTTGAGCAGCAGCAAGATCTTGCGCTGCACGGTCACATCCAGTGCGGTGGTGGGTTCGTCGGCGATCAACAGTTCCGGCTCGCAGGCCAGGGCCATGGCAATCATCACCCGCTGGCGCTGGCCGCCGGAGAGTTGGTGGGGGTAAGCCTTGAGGCGCTCCCGGGGCTTCTGGATGCCCACCAGTTCGAGCAATTCAAGGATCCGCGCCTGCGCCTGTTTGCCGCCCAGGCCCTTATGCAGCAGCAGGGTTTCGCCGATCTGTTTCTCGATGCTGTGCAACGGATTGAGGGAGGTCATCGGCTCCTGGAAAATCATTGCAATCCGGTTGCCCCGCAGCTTTTGCAGGGTGGCGGGCGAGGCGCCGAGCAGTTCCTGGCCGCGATAACGTACCGAGCCGGTGGTGTCGGTGCCGGCTTCGGGCAGCAGTTGCAGGATCGAATGGGCGGTCACCGACTTGCCCGAACCCGACTCGCCCACCAGCGCCAGGCACTCGCCGGGGCGTACGTCCAGGCACAGGTTGCGCACCACGGTCTGGCCGTTGAAGGCGACGCTCAGATCGCGAATCTCGATCAGGTTTTCAGTCATCTCAAAGCCCTTCATGAGCGTGGGTCGAAGGCGTCACGCAACGCCTCGCCGATAAACACCAGCAACGACAGGATCAGCGCCAGGGTGAAAAACGCCGTAAGCCCCAGCCACGGCGCTTGCAGGTTCTGCTTGCCCTGGCCGATCAGTTCACCCAAGGAGGCGCTGCCGGCGGGCATGCCGAAGCCGAGGAAGTCCAGGGCACTCAAGGTGGAAATCGCCCCGGTCAGAATGAACGGCAAATAGCTCAGGGTGGCGGTCATCGCGTTCGGCAGGATGTGCCGGCGGATGATCTTGCCGTCCCCCAGGCCTAACGCCCGGGCGGCCTTGACGTACTCCAGGTTGCGCCCCCGCAGGAACTCGGCGCGCACCACGTCCACCAGCGCCAGCCACGAAAACAGCGCCATGATCCCCAGCAGCCACCAGAAATTCGGCTCGACAAACCCCGACAGGATGATCAGCAGGTACAGCACCGGCAGCCCGGACCACACTTCCAGGATTCGTTGCCCGAGCAGGTCCACCCAGCCACCGTAGTAACCCTGCAAGGCCCCGGCAGCGATGCCGATGGCGGCGCTGATGGCGGTGAGTGCCAGGGCAAACAGAATCGACACCCTTGCGCCAAAGATCACCCGCGCCAGCACATCGCGGGACTGGTCATCGGTGCCCAGCCAGTTCACGCTCGATGGCGGGCTGGGGGCAGGGCGGGTCAGTTCATAGTTGGGCGTGTCGTCGCTGAACGGGATCGGCGGGAATAGCATCCAGCCGCCATCTTTCTTGATCAGGTTCTGCACGTATTCACTGCGGTAGTCCGCCTGGAATGGCAACTGCCCGCCGAACGCCTGCTCGGTGTAGCGCTTGAACACCGGGAAATACAGCTGGTTCTGGTAACTGAGCACCAAGGGTTTGTCATTGGCGATCAGCTCGCCGCCGAGGGTCAGGATAAACAGGCCGATAAACAACCACAGCGACCACCAGCCACGGCGGTTTTTCTTGAAGCGTTCAAAGCGCCGACGGGCCACGGGAGAGAGCTTGAGCATCAGGCGTTCCTCGCGGCGAAGTCGATACGCGGGTCCACCAGGGTGTAGCAGAGGTCACCGATGAGTTTTATCAAAAGGCCAAACAGCGTGAAGATAAACAACGAACCGAACACCACCGGATAGTCCCGTGAAACCGCGGCTTCGTAGCTCATGCGGCCCAGGCCATCGAGGGAGAAGATCACCTCGATCAGCAGCGAACCGGCGAAGAACACCGCGATGAAGGCCTGGGGGATTCCCGAAATCACCAGCAGCATGGCGTTGCGAAACACATGCCCATACAGCACTCGGCGCTCGCTCAAGCCTTTGGCCCGCGCGGTGACCACATACTGGCGGGTGATTTCATTGAGGAACGAGTTTTTGGTGAGGATGGTCAAGGTGGCGAACCCACCGATCACCAGGGCGCTGACCGGCAAAACCAAATGCCAGAAGTAATCGGCGATCTTGCCCACGGTGCCCAACTGGTCGAAGTTTTCCGAGACCAGCCCGCGCACCGGGAACCAGTTCAGCGAGGTGCCGCCGGCGAAGACCACGATCAGAAACATCGCAAACAGGAACGCCGGCATCGCATAACCGATCACGATCGCGGTGCTGCTCCACACATCAAAACTGCTGCCATGGCGCACCGCCTTGCGAATCCCCAGCGGGATCGACACCAGGTAGGTGATCAGCGTGGCCCACAGCCCAAGGGAAATGGTCACCGGCATCTTTTCCAGGATCAGGTCGGTCACGCTTTTGCCGCGGAAGAAGCTGTTGCCGAAATCCAGCTGGGCGTAACTCTTGAGCATCAGCCACAGGCGCTCCGGCGCGGGCTTGTCGAAGCCGTATTGTTTCTCGATGTCCTTGATCAGCTTCGGGTCCAGGCCACGGCTGGCCCGCGAGCCACTGCTGAGGCTTTCGGCAGACGAGCCGCCGACGCCACCGCCACCGATGCCCTGTAAGTGGGCAATGGCCTGCTCCACCGGCCCGCCGGGCGCGGCCTGCACGATGACGAAGTTCACCAGCAGGATAATCACCAGGGTGGGAATGATCAGCAGCAAGCGCCGCACGATATAGGCAAACATCAGCGGGCTCCCGGGCGTTTGGTCAGTTCGGCTTTCATCTGTTCATTGGTCAATGGCGTGGGGCTGATTTCCCACCAGGTTTCCAGGGCTTCGTCCGTCTTGGCTTCGACGGCCGGCCGGCCAAAGCGGTTCCACCACGCGGCCGAGGTGCCCGGCGGGTAGTAGTTGGGAATCCACAGGTAGTTCCATTGCAGCACACGGTCCAGGGCGTGGGCGTAGTTGAGCATTTGCGACTGGGTATTGGCCTTGACCAGGCCGTTGATCAGGCTGTCGACGGCCGGGTCTTTGAGCACCATGTAGTTGTTGGCGCCTGTATCAAACGCGGCGGCCGAGCCGAAATAGTTGTACAGCTCCATCCCTGGCGAGGTGGTGACCGGAAAGCCGGTGACGATCATGTCGTAGTCCCGGGACATCAGGCGGTTGACGTATTGCGAGGAGTCGATACGGCGGATGTTGAGGGTAATGCCGATCTGCGCCAGGTTGCGTTTGTACGGCAACAACAACCGTTCCAGGCCGTTCTGGGCGTTGAGGAAAGTGAACTCCAGCGGCTCGCCTTCTGCGTTTACCAACTTGTCACCGTCGGGTTTCCAGCCAGCTTGCTCCAGCAGCGCCAGGGCTTGCAGTTGCTTGTCGCGGATCATTCCGGTGCCGTCGGTAGTCGGTGCCTTGAACACCTTGGTGAACACTTCGTCGGGAATCTGCCCGCGCAGGGGTTCAAGTATCGCCAACTCCTGGGCGTCCGGCAGTTGGGTCGCCGCCAGCGGGCTGTTGGAAAAGAAGCTTTGCTGGCGGATGTACATATTGCGCATCATCTGCCGGTTGGCCCACTCAAAGTCCCACAGCATCGCCAGGGCCTGGCGCACGCGGCGGTCCTTGAACATCGGTTTTTGCACGTTGAACACGTAGCCCTGGGCCGGCTGCGGTGCCTCTTTGGCCAGGTGCGCGCGTTGCAGGCGGCCATCATCAAGGGCGGGGCCGTTGTAGCCGATGGAGTAGCCGGTGGCGGAGAATTCGCGGTTGAAGTCGTAGGCACCGCCGCGCAGGACCTGGCGCGCCACTTCGGTGTCGCCGAAGTATTCCAGGCTCAGGTGATCGAAATTATACAGGCCGCGGCTGATGGGCAGGTCTTTGCCCCACCAGTTCGGGTCACGCTTGAAGGTGATGGTGTTGCCGGCATCCACCTTGCTGATGGTGTAGGGGCCGCTGCCGAGGGGAATCTCGTAGCCGCCGCCGTCGGCGAAGTCGCGGGTCTTCCACCAGTGTTCCGGGAACACCGGCAGGGTGGCGACATCCAGGGGCAGGGTGCGGTTTTCGTTGCTTGCGAAATCGAAACGCACCTGGCGCGGGCCTTCGACTTCGACGTGTTTGACGTCGGCGAACAGCGTGCGGTAGCGCAGGCTGCCCTGGGTCATCAGCAGGTCGAAGGAGTAACGCACGTCTTCGGCGGTGATCGGTTGGCCATCGGCAAAACGGGCCTTGGGGTTCAGGTAAAAACGCAGGGACAGACCGTCGTCTGACCGCTCCATCTTTTCCGCCACCAGGCCGTAGACCGTGTAGGGCTCGTCCAGCGAGCGCTGGGCCAGGGGCGAATACAACCAACCGTCGACCTGGCTGACACCGATGCCTTTGTCGCCATAGGGCAGCACATGGTCATAGCGCCCGATTTCGATAGCCGAACGCCGCAAGCTGCCGCCTTTGGGCGCATTCGGGTTGGCGTAGTCGAAGTGGGTGAAGCCGGGTTGGTATTTGGCCGGTTCGCCGTACACGGTCAGCGCCGATTGCGGCGCGGCGATCACGGCGGTGCTGGCCAGCAGCAGGGCCAGGGTGGAGCAAAACAGGGTAGAAAAAGCGACTCGCATTATCAGCCTTGGGCGCCGGGTGAAGAGGTAAAGGGGTTTGTACGCTATGCGCGTACGCCCCGCCAGTCATCACACTGTCACAGATGCACAACGGCCCACCAAAGGGCGGGCCGTTGTTTCAAGCATAGGTGCGGACCGGATCAGTCCTGACGGCTGGTCACTTCCAGCAGGTGGTAGCCGAACTGGGTTTTCACCGGGCCTTGCACGGTGTTGACAGGGGCGCTGAATACGACGGCGTCGAATTCCTTGACCATTTGGCCCGGGCCGAACGAACCCAGGTCACCGCCTTGACGGCTGGATGGGCAAGACGAGTTGGCTTTGGCAACTTCGGCGAAATCGGCGCCGCCTTCGATTTGCGTTTTGAGTTCGTTGCACTTGTCTTCGGTGGCAACCAGGATGTGACGGGCGGTGGCTTTGGCCATGAGGGGTAACTCCTTGGGTAAAAACGGTGAGCGTACCGGATTCAGGTGGTTATTTCCTGGCAAAGTTCCCCAAGAGTGAACCGTAGCCTCACGAGCGCCGCCCCCCGTAGCAGCTGTCGAGCCCCAGCGAGGCTGCGTTGGGAGCGACCCGATCTCGTGCCTGGCGCATCAGCGGTGGTGCGGCTGACGCAGCCTCGCTGGGGCTCGACAGCTGCTACGGGGGGCGGGTCAGGTGTGGCGGGCCATCACGCCGCTGTGGGTCAGCCAGTCGATAAACAGCGCAAACAGCTCCGCCTGGGAGTTGATCTCAAGCTTGGTATACAAATGCTTGCGGTGCATGCGCACGGTTTCCGGGGAGATACCCAGTACCTGCGCAGTGGATTTAACCGAGTGCCCACGCAGGATCAGGTGGGCAATTTCCCGCTCGCGCACGGTCAATACGCCGCTGCCAAAATGCATGAACGCCGCTTCAATCTGCTGGTGAACCTGAGTCTGGGTGAACGCCTCATCGCTGATCACCTTGCACAGCCCGCCCGTGGTGCCGAAGCGGCGCAGCAGTTCTCGCACGATCGGTTGTGCGGTTCGCAGCAGCGCCAGTTGATCGTCGCTGAACTGGCCGGCACTCAGGCCCTGGAACATGCACAGGGAAATCTTGCTGTTGGGGCACAGGTCGACGATGTAGTAGCTCTCTTGGGCACCGCCGCTGCGCAGGTAGTAGGTCTTGTAGTACTCGCTGCTGAAGAAGTCGTCCGGGGCGATTTGCGCCAGGTGGTAGAAACCTTCGGCCAGGCCCTTGTCCACCGCCAGGCAGAACGGGTCGAGCAGGTAGCCCCGGGAAAAGTAGCGGTTGATGATTTCTTCGTAGTGCGGCCGGGGGATGCCTTGCTGGTAGAGCAAGTGTGGCGCCTCGCCCTGGCGCTCCAGGCTGATCATCATCGATTCGATGGGGGTCAGGGCACTGAGGGCGCAGGCCAGGTGTTCAAGAAATGACGCTTCGTCGACGCTGGCAAAGGCGTGGGCCAACGCTCCATTCCAGGCTTCAAGCACCTGGAACGACGGGGCAGGGCAGTGATCGGTGTTCTGGCTCATGCCGGCCAGTCTACCCGCCGGCCAGGGCCCCGGCAAAAGCACCGGGGCGCCGAGGCTCATCGGCCTTGATACTCGCCGCTCTGGCGCAGCTCTTCGGCGGTGTCGAGGATGCACTGGCGCAGAATCTCCACCACTTCATCCACCTGGGCATGGGTGATGATCAGCGGCGGCGACATCACATTCAGGTGGCCGATGGGCCGTACCAGCAAGCCTTTGGCCTGGGCCCGGAGGTGGATCTTCTCGCCGATATTTACCGCATCCGCAAACAACACCTTAGTCTGTTTGTCGGCAACAAACTCAATGCACGCCATCAAGCGCTGGCAGCGCACGTCGCCCACCAATGGCAGGCTGGCCAGGGTTTGCAGGCGCTGTTCGAGGTACACGCCGACGTCTTCGACGTGGGCCAGCAGGTTTTCCCGCTCGATGATCTCGATGTTCTTCAGCGCCGCTACGCAACTGACCGGGTGCCCGCTGTAGGTGAAACCGTGGGTAAAGCAGCGGCCCTTGCCCGGCTCGCCGATGACTTGCCAGATACGGTCTGAAAAAATACACGCACCCAGGGGCAAGTAGCCGGAAGTCAGGCCCTTGGCGGTGGTGATGATATCCGGCTGCATGTCGAACACGTCTTGGGAGGCGAAGAATTTTCCCAGCCGGCCGAAGGACGTCACCACCTCATCCGCCACGTACAGCAGGTCATGGCGTTGGCAGACTTCCCACATACGCCGGTGATAACCCTTCGGCGCAATGATCACGCCGCCCGAGCCCATGATCGGCTCGGCAAAGAACGCTGCGACCTTGTCGGCACCAATCGTCAGGATCTTGTCTTCGAATTCATCCACCAGGAAGTCGAGAAATTGCGCTTCGCTCATGCCTTCCGGCGCCCGGTAATAGTTGGGGCACGAGATGTGGTGGAACAGGTCGCTCATGAAATCGAATTCCGGCGCGCGGTCGGCGGCCTTGTTGCCGATGGACATCGTCAGGAACGTGGAGCCGTGGTACGCGCTGAAGCGCGAGATGATGTGTTTCTTCTCATGCTTGCCGCGACTGTTTTGATAGAACTGCACCAGGCGGTAGGCGGTATCGACCGCCGTGGACCCGCCGGTAGTCAGAAACACATGGTCGAGGTCGCCCGGGGCCAGGCTGGCAAGCTTGGCGCACAGTTCAATGGCGGTGACGTTGGCCATGTCGCAGAACGGGTTGGAGTACGCCAACTGGCGAACCTGGTTGGCGATGGCATCGGCCATTTCCTCGCGGCCCAAGCCGATATTTGTGCACCACATGCCGCCGACTGCATCCAGGTAACGGTTGCCGGCGGTGTCGTAGATATAGGCGCCGTCACCCGCTGCGATGTTCAGCGAGCCTTGTTCTCGGTGTTCGTCGAACATGTGGAAGCCGTGCATGTAATGGGCCTTGTCGGCGGCGTCCAGTTGGTCATGGTCGAACTGGGCGAAAAAAGCGGGATTTGGCAGCGTCATGGCAGTTACCTTTGATGGCTGGGTTTCACTTGCCGGTCTTCACGGCATTCCAGGTACGGGTGATCAGGCGCACGGCGGCCTGGGACTGGCTTTTCTGGGTGAACAAGCGCTGCATCGTTGCCGCGTCGGGGTAGATGGCCGGGTTGTCGCGAACCGAGGCGTCGAGCAAGGGCTTGGAGGCCAGGTTGCTGTTGGCGTAGTGAGTGGTGTTGCTGACACCGGCGATCACCGCGGGCTGCAGGAGGAATTCGATGAACTTGTGGGCATTCGCCACATGGGGGGCGTCGGCCGGGATGTAAAAGTTATCGAACCAGATCAGCGAGCCTTCCTTGGGGATGAAGTAACCCATGTTGACCTTGGCCCCGGCTTCCGTCGCCCGGGCCTGGGAGGTGGCGTAATCGCCGGACCAAGTGGTGGCCATGCACAGCTCGCCGTTGGCCAGGCCGTTGATAAACCCACTGGAGTCGAATTTTCGAATGTAGGGGCGCACCGCCATCAGCACATCCTGGGCGGCCTTGAGGTCTTTGGGCGCCACACTGTTCGGGTCCAGGCCGAGGTAGGTCAGGGCCAGCGGGATCATGTCGGTGGGGGAGTCGATGAAGGTGATGCCGCAATCGGCGAAGCGCGAAATGATCTTGGGATCGAAAATCATCGCCAGCGAACCGATGGGTGCATCCGGCATGCGCTCCTTGATCTTGTCGATGTTGTAGGTCACGCCGTTGCTACCCCAGGTGTAGGGCGCCGAATAGGTCACGCCCGGGTCGTGGGTTTCCAGGCTTTTAAGCACTTGCGGGTCGAGGTTGTTCCAGTCGGGCAGCAGTGTTTTATTGAGGGGCTGAAAGGCTTTGGCCTTGATCAGCAGCGGCACGAGTGAAGCATTGAGCACCACCAGGTCATAACCCGAGCGCCCCGAGAGCAGCTTGCCTTGCACGGTTTCGTAAGAGTCGTAGGTGTCGTAGATCACCTTGATGCCGGTGGCCTTCTCGAAGTCGGCGAGGGTGTGTTCCCCGATGTAATCGGCCCAGTTGTAGATGCGCAAGGTGTTGCCTGGGTCGTCAGCGGCCTGGCTGAGAGGCGTTGATGCAAGCAAGACAGCGCTGAACAGGGCGATAACGGCTTTATGCATGGCGAACCCACCTTGAAGTTGTGCGTGTTGTCAGGCCGAGGGGCTGATTGCACTTTCAGGCAGGTAGCAGGTGGGCGCCATACCCCGTTCGGGTAGGGGATGGGTCAGGGCAGCACGATGTAGTCGTTTTGCGTGACGACGGGGCGGTGTGCGCCTTGCTCCAGGTGAATATAACGGCCGTCTACCAAGTCGATGGGCAGGCAGTCGTCGATATCCAGCACGCCGTCGGTATGGGATTGGCTCCAGTGCGAGAGCATCTGTCGTTTGCCTTGGGTTGCGGCTTCCTTAGGCGTTCGCGCAACCACCAGCACGTAGTGATGGGCTTCGCCAAAGATGTTCGATTCATAGCCGCCCAGGTTGATGAAATACAGGCGTGGTGCCCCGGCGTTAGGCGCCAGGTGGCTGAGTTGGACTTTCCAGCCGTCGATGCCGTCGACCGTCATCCACGAATCGATATGCACACCTTTCTGGCTGCCAAACCAGCCCTCGCGCAGTTGCGGGTAGGCGGCTTCCAGGGTGTCGGCGACGGCAAAGACCACGTCGTGCACTTCGATTTTCGCCCGGGGATGCTTGCCCCCAAGCATGACCACAAACAGCATCGCGCGTCCTTTGTTTGGCTAGGATGGAAAGCGCCACCATCCTTCGATTGAACCCTTTTGTCCAGTCGGTGCCACACTGTTAATTCGCGAATTCATCAGGAGGTTGTCATGCGCACCATTGATCTGGCCGGCGTCCCCGTCCCTGTCATCGGCCAAGGGACCTGGCGCATGGGCGAAAATCCCGCCCAACGCAGCGCCGAGGTGGCCGCGTTGCAACTGGGCATCGACGAGGGCTTGACCCTGATCGATACCGCTGAAATGTATGGCGAGGGCGGCGCCGAAGAGGTCGTCGGCGAGGCGATTCGAGGCAAGCGTGACCAGGTGTTCCTGGTCAGCAAGGTGTACCCGCACAACGCCAGCCGCAAAGGTGTTCCACGGGCCTGTGAAGCCAGTCTCCAGCGCCTTGGCACCGACTACATCGACCTGTATCTATTGCACTGGCGTGGCCAATATCCGCTTGAAGAAACAGTGGAGGCCTTCGAACGCCTGCGCGAGGCGGGCAAGATCGGTCGTTGGGGCGTGTCCAACTTTGATGTGGCCGACCTGCAAGAACTGGCTTCCTCGGCCTGTGCCACCAATCAAGTGCTCTACAACATCGAAGAGCGCGGTATCGAATTCGACTTGCTGCCGTGGTGGCAGCAACACAATTTGCCATTGATGGCCTATTGCCCCATCGCCCAGGGCGGCGAGCTGTTGGCCAGCCCGACGCTCAAGCAGATTGCCCGTCGTCACGAGGTCACACCGGCCCAGGTTTCCCTGGCCTGGGTATTGCGTCAGGACGGTGTGATCGCCATTCCCAAGGCTGTGACGCCCGAGCATGTGCGGCTCAACGCTGCGGCGGCGAAGCTGGTGCTGGATGAGCACGACCTGGACGCGATTGACCGGGTGTTTGGTGCGCCCAAACGCAAGCATCCGCTGGCGATGGTCTAGCACCCCACAGAAACGGCGCCGTCCATGGCATTGCCGTTTCTGTTTCGACCGGGTTTAGCCGGCTACCGGGCTGCGCCAATCATCGGAGCCCGAGGTGCCGGACACCTCGTGGGTCCAGACAATTTTCCGGTAAGTGAAATACACATCTTCCAGGTGCGTGAAGTGCGCGTTGTTCGGGTCTTGGCAGTTGGGCATCCGTGACTGGATGTCCACCAAAATCGCGTCTTCCAACTCGATGGTGAAGTAGTGCTCCTGGGTGCCGGCGGAAGAGGTGCGGTACCACTCAAGGCGGCACTTGACCATCTCTCCTGAGGTCAATGCGCTGAACAGCAGTGGCGAAGACTTATCGAAGACCTTGCTGATCATCAGCGGTTTGTGCACGCGTTGGCCGGTGGGCTGACCGGATTGCGGGTCACGGGGGATGATCACTTGATGCTGGAATGCCTCTACCAGGATCTGGTCTTCGTGACCTTCCTGATAGATGTTGCCGACCGAGTCCTGGGTGAACGTGCCAGCCGTAATCAAGCCTTGCTTGGTGCCGGTGATGGAGAGATACGCGGGTGTTGGCATGACTGGTTTCCTTGCCTGATAAATGAGGTCGCTCCAGTCGGCGGAGTTGCCGGCTGGGTGATGCTGGTTATCAAGAAACGTGCCGGAAAGTTAAACAGCTAATGAAAATAGGGGGTTAAGGTTTTGTTGGTGGGTTTTATAATCGGTGTTGGCGGTTTGTAGTTGAGTTTAGTTGATTTTATTTGCGCAGTGGTGCGCAGTTAGTTGCTCATGTTGTTGCACGTTTTTATCTGTGGATTTGGCGTGATATACAACAAAATTGTTTGTTCTGGGTGTGCAAGTTGTTGCGCATTACTCAGGTTTTTATTTTTGTAGGACATTCCTTAACCGGCGCTCCGTGGCTTGAATAATGCTTTTTTCATGGATAAGGTTCGTGTCTTCTCGCCGGGAAGGCAAACTTTAAACAGTGTTCTAATGCGTGCTTGAGTTTTCATTAGTTCGCTGAATATTTCCAGGAAAGTAAAAGTGCGGCCCACCATGGTTTATTCAGACAGGCTTTCCGATTATTACTTGGAACTTGCACAGGCCTCATGCTCGAAAGCAAGTTATGCGGGCGCTGATATGCGTTTTTCTACTGAATATGAAGCGCTTGAAACCGAGCTGGGCAAAGCGCACTCCATACATGGTAACAGTCAGCCTGACTGGCAATGGGTTGTGGAAAAAAGCGAGACTCTTTTACGCCACCACTCCAAGGACTTGCGGGTTGCTGTCTGGTTGACCTGGGCATTGCATCAGCGCGAATCCTTCCCCGGGTTGCTCGCAGGCCTCGGCCTGTTGCGCTACCTCTGCGAGCATCATTGGGCGGTCGTGTATCCGGGCAAGCTACGGACCCGAAGTGCCGCATTCGGCTGGATGGTCCCACGCCTCGATCAGGTGCTTGCACAGAACTTTTCGATCAAGGACCAGCGGCCCTTGTTCCATTGCATGCTCGAGCACCTGGCCCGCCTGGATGAGCTGTGGACCGAGCACCTGTGCGAAGAAGCGCCCTTGTTGCTGCCGATTCGCCGGCAGTTGGCGGACAGGTTGCAGCAGGCGACTCAAAGCGATCCTGCATCCGGCAATACCGTGGGGGTGATCGCCCAGATCAAGCAGGTGGCAGCTCAATTGCTGGCGCCCGAGCCGGTGGTGGATAACGAAAAGGATGCCCACAAACTGCTGCGCACACTGCAGGAGAATGCCCGGCCCTTGTCTGCCTGGTGGCAGCGCCAGAATGCCACCGACCTGCGGGCGCTGCGCCTGAACCGAACGTTGACCTGGCTGGCTATCACTCGCCTCCCGGACTGTGACAACGAACAGGTCACGCCTTTGCGAGGCCCGACGCCGGAGAAACTCAAGCGTTACCAGGAGCGCTTTGCCCAAGGGCAATTCGCCGACCTGTTACTGGAGCTGGAGGCCAGCCTGGCCTGTGCACCTTTCTGGTTTGACGGTTTGCACAGGGCTTGGGAGTGCCTGCAGGCGCTGCAGGCCGATCTGGCAATGAACGAGCTGGAGGTGCACTTCGCCCTGCTGCTCCAGCGTTTGCCCGGGCTTGTCCAGCTGCGCTTCCATGATGGAACGCCGTTTGCTGATTCCGCCACGCGCGGCTGGATCAACACCCAGGTTGTCCGCCATCTGCATTCCCCGGCACCGGCCAAGTCTGCGCTTGATGCCCAGGCTGCGCCTTGGGACGAGGCATTGCAGGACGTTATGCCCATGCTGCGCAAGGAGGGCTTCAAGGCCGCCGTGCGATCCCTCAAGCAAGGCATGCAAACCGCGACGGGTGATCGTGCCCGGTTTCATTGGCGGCTTGGCCTGGCCAGGTTGTGTGTGCTGGCGGGCAAGCATGACCTTGCCAAAGTCCAACTCGACCATCTGGACCACGAACTGCATCACTCGGGATTGCAACGCTGGGAGCCCGAGCTGGCGGTTGAAGTGCTGCAACTCTTGTACGGCTGTTGTGACGTCCTGCCACAAAATCATGCCGTGCGTGAGCGCAAGGAAGATGTCCATCGCAGGCTGTGCCACTTCGATCTTGAAGCGGTACTTGAATAGGCTTTCGAGCCACCCGAAAAAGGAGAAACACCATGGCCAAAGAAGGTTCGGTAGCCCCCAAGGAACGTATCAATATCACGTTCAAACCTGCCGTCGGCACTGCGCAGGAGGAAGTCGAGCTGCCGTTGAAACTGTTGGTGCTTGGCGACTTCACTCAGCGTGAAGACCTGCGCAAGCTCGAAGACCGCAAGCCCGTGGGCATCGACAGGAACAGCCTCGATGAGGTACTGGCCAAGCAGGCGTTGAACTTGACCATAAGCGTCCCCAACCGGCTCCAGGACTCTACCGAACTCGATGAGCTGGCCATTCAGGTCAGGATCAATTCGATGAAGGACTTCAACCCCGCGCAGTTGGTTGAGCAAATACCCGAGCTGAAAAAACTCATGGAGCTACGTGATGCCCTTGTGGCGCTCAAGGGGCCGCTGGGCAACACGCCGAGCTTTCGCAAAGCCATTGAAAACGCCCTCGCCGATGACGAATCCCGCGCCCGGGTATTGGCTGAATTGGGGCTGGGCAGCCCTGCCGTATGACTCCCTCAGTAAAAGGACACTGACACCATGACTACTCGCCAAAGCCCGTTGCATGTTCCATCAGCGGATGAATACAGCATTCTCGATAACATCATTGCCCAGACCCGCCTCAGCGCAGACGATGAGGCCTACGGCATCGCAAAACGCGGAGTCGCGGCATTCATCGAGGAACTGATCAAGCCGCAAAACAAGGACGAGCCAGTCAAAAAACGCCTGGTTGACCGGATGATTGCCGAGATTGATGCGCGGCTCAGCCAGCAAATGGATGAAATTCTTCATCATCCTGAATTCCAGTCGCTGGAGGCATCTTGGCGCGGCTTGCAATTGCTGGTTGAGCGCACCGACTTTCGTGAAAACATCAAGATCGAGATGCTGAGCGTGTCCCGGCAAGACTTGCTGGACGACTTCGAAGACTCACCGGAGGTGACTCAGTCCGGGCTTTACAAACACATCTACAGTGCCGAATACGGCCAGTTCGGCGGCCAGCCGGTAGGCGCAATCATCGCCAATTATTTCCTTTCCCCCAGTGCACCAGATGTCAGGCTGATGCAGTACGCTTCCAGCGTGGCCTGCATGGCCCACGCGCCGTTCATTGCGGCGGCGGGCCCAGGATTCTTTGGCCTGGAAAGCTTCACGGGCCTGCCAGACTTGAAAGACCTGAAAGACCATTTCGAGGGGCCGCAGTTTGCCAAATGGCAGAGCTTTCGCCAGAGCGAGGATGCCCGTTACATCGGCCTTACGCTGCCGCGTTTCCTGCTGCGTACCCCGTACGACCCGATTGATTGTCCGGTCAAGACTTTCGCCTATCAGGAAGACGTTGCCAACAGCCACGAGCACTATTTGTGGGGAAACACAGCGTATGCGTTTGCTACCCGCTTGACCGACAGCTTCGCCCGTTTTCGCTGGTGCCCGAACATTATCGGCCCGCAAAGTGGCGGCGCGGTGGAAGACTTGCCGCTGCATCACTTCCACAGCATGGGCGAGATCGAAACCAAGATTCCCACCGAAGTACTGGTGTCCGATCGACGTGAATACGAACTGGCGCAAGAGGGCTTCATTGCCCTGACCATGCGCAAGGGCAGTGACAATGCAGCGTTCTTTTCCGCCAGTTCGGTTCAGAAACCCAAGTCGTTTGGAATCAGCGCCGAAGGCAAGGCTGCCGAGCTGAACTACCGGCTGGGCACCCAACTGCCTTACATGATGATCGTCAATCGCCTGGCTCACTACCTCAAGGTACTGCAGCGTGAACAGTTGGGGTCGTGGAAAGAACGCACCGACCTGGAACTGGAACTCAACAGGTGGATTCGCCAATACGTGGCCGACCAGGATAACCCCAGCGCCGAAGTGCGTGGTCGGCGCCCGCTTAGGGCCGCACGCATTGTGGTCAGTGATGTCGACGGGGAGCCCGGCTGGTACCGCGTCAACCTGAGTGTTCGCCCGCATTTCAAGTACATGGGGGCAGACTTCACCCTGTCTCTTGTCGGCAAGCTCGATAAAGAATGAGCCGAGGCCACGTGACTACCCAAAATCTCAGCCTGTTCGAACGCCTGGAGTCCGGCGTGGGACGTAGCCAGCAGGGCTGCGTCGTGGAGTCCGTGGCCAACCACCTGGCGAAAATGCTCAGTACCCGTGTGGGCAGCGTGCAAACGCTACCGGATTACGGGTTGCCGGACCTGAACGACATGCGCCTGAGCCTGCATGACTCGTTGAGCCAGGCGCGGTTCCTGATCGAGCGCTTTATCCAGGCCTATGAACCACGCCTAAAGGATGTATGTGTCAAGGCATTGCCCGGCAGTCATGACCCGCTGGCCCTGGCTTTTTCCATCGAGGGCGAAATGCAAGTCGATGGCCTGACGCAAGCGGTGGCCTTCTGCGCAAGCCTGGCTCACGGCGCACAGGTTGAGGTCAAACCCAATGTCGTTTAACCGCTATTACCAGGGCGAGCTGAGTGCACTGCGGCAGTTGGGCAAACGCTTCTGCGAGCGCAACCCGGCACTCGCACCGTTTCTTGGTGACGCCAGCCAGGATCCGGATGTGGAGCGGTTGCTTGAGGGGTTTGCATTCCTCACCGGTCGCTTGCGTCAGAAGCTTGATGACCAGCTGCCGGAGTTGAGCCACTCATTGATGCATTTGCTGTGGCCCAATTATATGCGGCCGCTGCCGGCGTTCAGCATGCTGCAGTTTGATCCGCTCAGGCGCACAGGCCCTGCCATCAGGGTCGAACGGGATACACCGGTGGAAAGTGTTGCGATCAACGGTGAGCGTTGCCGTTTTCGTACCTGTTATCCGACGGATGTCCTGCCGCTGCAACTGGCCGCCCTGGGGTATTCGGTACAGGGTGAGGGGGCTTTGCTTTGCCTACGTCTGGAAATGACGGCAGAAGGGAACATCGGTGAGTTGGCATTGGACTGTTTGCGTCTGCATCTGGCGGGCGAGAAAGCCGTCAGCCAGGCGCTTTACCTGGGCCTGTTGCGTCACCTGGAAGGAGTCGAGCTGCTGCCTTTGGGGGGCGATGGGCTGCCGATTGTCGGCGCCGACGGTGAGGCTATTGCGTTGCATCTGCCCACTGACCAGATCAGCCCAGTGGGTTTTTCCGAGGATGAGGCACTGATCCCTTATCCATTGAATACCTTCCGTGGCTATCGCCATTTGCAGGAGTACTTCGCCTTTCCCGACAAATACCTGTTTGTTGAGGTAGGCGGTCTAGGCGCGCTCAACCGATCGCCGGTGGAGCTGCTCAAGCAGGTACGCGGCCTGGAGTTGCGCTTCAACATGCGTGGGCGCGGGCTTGAGCGATTGATGCCCACCCTGGATAACGTGAAGTTGTATTGCACGCCTATCGTCAATCTGTTCAAGCACGACGGCGTGCCGATTCGTCTGGACGGCAAGCAGGACGAATACCTGTTGTTGCCCGGCGAATATGCCAGGGGTAACTGCAGTGTATTTTCCGTCGACAAGGTCACCGGATGGCGGCCAGGAGGCCTGGGTTACCAGGAATATGTGCCGTTCGAGTCGTTCGAGCATGACCTAGGCAGCGGTTCTCCCAGCTATGGCGTTCGCCAGCGGGCATCACTGCACTCTACCGGCATGGACACTTGGCTGAGTGTAAATCAGCGCCGGGCGCATGATCCGGAAACCCTGTCGGTGGAGCTGACCTGCACCAACCACAATCTACCTCGCTTGCTGCAGGTCGCAGACATCAACCAGGCCTGCGAGCAGACGCCCGAGTTTCTTTCGTTTCGCAACATAACGGCGGCAACCCCAAGCTTTGCGCCACCGCTGGACACTGACTTCCTGTGGCGACTGATCAGCAACATGTCGCTCAACTATTTGTCACTGACCGATATCAACGCCTTGAGAGTCATTCTCGAAACCTACGACCTGCCGCGTTATCACGACCGACAGGTGGAGAAAATCAGCAGGAGGAGGCTTGCCGCACTCCAGTCGATCAGCCATCAGCCGGTGGACCGATTGCACCGTGGCTTGCCATTTCGCGGCTTGCGGGTTGACCTCACCATCGATCCAGAAGGCTATCTGGGGGAGGGCGATGTGTTTGTCTTTGCCTCGGTACTGAATGAGTTTTTCGCACTGTACGCAAGCCTCAACTCGTACCACGAGCTACGAGTCATCAGCACACAAGGAGACGTGTACCTATGGCCACCCCGGATGGGCCAGCAGCCCCTGCTTTAACTGCATTATACAGAGGGATTCGCGAGTACTCGGTGTTTCAGGCGGTCGCGCAGATCATCGAGCGTTTACGCACGGCACACCCTTCGCTTGACGAGGAGGCGCTCTATGACCAATTGGAGTTCCAGGCCAATCCCGGTTTTGGGTTTCCCGGCAACGATATTGATCATGTGGAGTTTTTTACAGAACACGGCCAATTGCGGGCACGGCTTCGCCTCAACGTACTGGGACTGTTTGGCACAGGATCACCGCTGCCGGCGTTCTATGGCGAGCAAGCCTTTACCGAGGTAGCGGGCGGTAATCCGACGCGTGACTTCCTGGACCTTTTTCATCATCGCCTGCACCGGCTGATCGTGCCGATCTGGCGAAAATATCGTTATCAGGCGCGTTTTAAGACGGGCGCCCGCGACCCATTTTCCGAGCAGATGTTTGCGCTGGTGGGCCTGGGCGGCAATGCGATTCGCAGCGCCGCTCAACTCGACTGGAAGCGTCTGCTGCCGTACCTGGGGCTGCTGAGTCTGCGTGCTCATTCCGCCGCACTGATTGAGAGCGTGCTGCGTTATTACTTCAAGCACAGTCGGCTGGTGATCGAGCAGTGGGTCGAGCGCAGGGTAGTGATCGCCCAAGAGCAGCGTAATGACCTTGGTCGCACCTATAGCACGCTGGGTTCTGATCTGGTCCTGGGGGACAGCATCATCGACCGCAGCGGCATGTTCAGGGTGCATGTGCTGGCATTGGGCTGGGAGCGGTTTCACGATTTCCTGCCCACCGGGGCGGGTTACCAGCCCTTGTGTGCGCTCGTACGTTTTACCGCCCGCGACCCCCTGGAATATGACGTGCGATTGGCGCTGGCGCAGGGCGAGGTCCGCCCGTTGCACATCGGCGAACACAATGTCTGCCGCCTGGGCTGGACCAGTTGGCTGGGGCATGAGCGGGCAGACGGCGTAGTCACCTTGGCCAGTAAAACTCATTAGGGATTGATGGATATGATGAACGTGGATCTGCAACAACTTATCCAGGCATTGACGGCACCCACACGGCGCGACCTGGAGCGCTGCGCCGAACGTTGTGTCACCCGTGGAGGTGGCGAAGTCCTGGTGGAAGACCTGCTGTTGACCCTCCTGGAGCATCCCGAAGGTGTACTGAAACGTGCGCTGCAGGATGCGGGCGTGGATGCCGGCGAATTGCAGGCAGTTCTGCAACCCCGGACCGACCTGAGCGCTTCGCGCAACCCGGTGTTTTCGCCCGCCCTGGTGCAATGGTTGCAGCAGGCGTTGCTGGTTGCCCATCTGGAGTTGGGCCGACGAGACGTGGAGCACGGTGCCTTGCTGCTCGCGTTGTTGCGCAATCCGCTGCAGCACGCGGGCAGCCATTACCAGGTGGTGTTGAGCAAGCTTGATGTGCAGCGCGTGCTCGGGTTTCTCTTGAGTGAAAGCACTCGGACGCCGCTAGCTGACGTGGGGAGTTCGTTGCTGGAGCGCTTTACCCATGATCTGACTCGACAGGCTCGGGACAAAAAGCTCGACCCCGTGCTTTGTCGCGATAACGAGATTGGGCAGTTGATCGACACCCTTGCTCGGCGGCGCAAGAACAACCCTATTCTTGTGGGCGAGGCGGGTGTGGGGAAAACCGCCATAGTCGAGGGCCTGGCCCTGCGGATCGTGAACGACCAAGTGCCGCAGGTGCTCAGGGACGTGCGTCTGCTGACCCTGGACATGGGTTTGCTGCAAGCCGGTGCCAGCATCAAGGGCGAGTTCGAACGTCGTTTGAAAGGCTTGATCGACGAGGTTGGCGCCTCGCTGCAACCGGTCATCCTGTTTGTCGACGAGGCCCACACCCTGGTCGGCGCAGGCGGCCAGGCCGGCAGTTCCGATGCTGCCAACCTGCTCAAGCCCGCGTTGGCACGGGGTGAGCTGCGCACCATTGCGGCGACGACCTGGTCGGAGTACAAAAAATACTTCGAGAAAGACCCGGCGTTGGCGCGGCGTTTCCAGCCGGTGCTGGTGCACGAACCGACGGTTGACGATGCCGTGACGATCTTGCGTGGGTTGGCCCCGGTGTATGAGGCCAGTCATGGGGTTTACGTGCGTGATGATGCCGTGGTTGCGGCAGCGCAGTTGAGCGCTCGCTACTTGACTGGCCGCCAGTTGCCTGACAAGGCGGTGGACGTGTTGGACACCGCTTGTGCCCGGGTGCGGATCAGTCTGGTCGCGGCGCCCGAGGAACTGCAACGGTTGCGTGCCGAGCTGGCCGAGGGCACCCGTCAGCAACTCGCCGTGCGCCGCGATGCCGACGCGGGGCTGACCATCGATGAGCCAGCGTTGCAGCAACTGACACTGCGCCTGGAAGACTTGGAAACCGCACAGTTAGAACTCGAACAGCGCTGGGCCCACCAGTGCGACCTGGCCGGGAACGTGGTCTCGCTACGCCAGCAACTGGCCGAAGCCCGCAACGCCGGTGAAGACATCGAAGGTCTCGAGCGGCAACTTGCCGAAAACCATCAAGCCTTGCAGGCGGTGTCGCACGAGCAGCGACTGGTCAGTTTCGAAGTGTGCCCACGGTTGGTGGCGCAGGTGATCAGCGCCTGGACGGGTATCCCGCTGGAGCAATTGGCCCTTGAACACCGCGCAAAGATCCTGAACTTTGCCGCGGATTTACGCGCTCGCATCCTCGGCCAGGAGGGCGCCGTGCAGGTCCTCGATCGCTGCCTGCGTGCTGTCGCCGCCGGTGTGAACAGACCTGATGCTCCCGTAGGTGTATTCCTGTTGGTGGGCCCCAGCGGAGTGGGCAAGACAGAAACTGCCCACGCCCTGGCAAACCTTTTGTACGGTGGCGAGCGCTTCGTCACTACCATCAACATGTCGGAGTACCAGGAGAAACACTCCTTGTCCCGGTTGATCGGTGCGCCGCCGGGTTATATCGGTTACGGAGAGGGCGGGGTACTGACTGAGGCGGTGCGACAAAAGCCCTATTCGGTGGTGCTGCTCGATGAGGTCGAGAAGGCCGATCCGGACGTCCTGAACCTGTTTTACCAAGTGTTCGACAAAGGGCTTGCCAATGATGGCGAAGGCCGGGAAATCGATTTTCGCAACACCCTGATCCTGATGACTTCCAATCTGGGCAGCGAACGTATCACTGAGCTGTGCGCCGACGGGCAACGACCGGATCTCGAGGTACTGCACGCGGCTATCTGTCCGGTCCTGACGGCTCATTTCAAGCCGGCGCTGCTGGCCCGCATGGGAGTGGTCCCGTATTACCCGGTGACGGGTGTGGTGCTGCACCAGTTGATTGAACACAAACTTCGGCGCCTGGGGCATCGCCTGCTTCAACGCAAGCTGGCATTCAGTCACACCGAGGAATTGGTCGCACACATGGCCGAGCGCTGTAGCCACAGCGAAAGTGGCGCGAGGTTTGTCGACCAATGGATCGAGGCGAACCTGCTGCCCCAGGTGGTGGATCGACTGCTGGATGCGATGGCCGTCGGCAGCTCCCTGCAGTTCGTCCACGCCAGGCTGGCTCCCAACGGCACCGTCCTCTGTGAGTTCAACTGATGGCGGACAATCTGTTTGCCCAACTGCCCAACCCGCTGGACTACGCCGCTGCTTTGCTGGGATGGTTTGCCCGACTGGGTATTGAAAGCGACGAAACCACATTGGCCGGGGATTTTTCGGCCGCTGCCGCGCAGTTGAGCGGGTGCGAGCTTAGCCAGTTGTACCTGCTCGACCAGGCTACCGGCCGCCTGGAGCTGGCTGCCCAGCATTTGCCGGGCGTGTTGCTGCCGGATGACGTTGCGAGTCCGGGAGCGGATTTCAAGAACGAGCAACTGTTGCAATACGTTCTGGAACAGAACCGTGTACTCAACTTCACCGGGCCAGGCAGCAGTGTGTATGACACGGGTTTTCTGCCGGCGGTCGCGTCACACTGGCAGTCACTGCTGTGCCTGCCATTGCTGGGTCAGCACAAACAGGTTTCAGGCGCCTTGTTGTGTGCCAGCCAGCGAGTAACGGAACTGGCTGGCCACGTCGCCTCCTTGGGGCATTTGGGCGGTTTTGTGGTGAACCAGCTGGCAATGTTGCGTCGAACGCGCCGGGCTCCCGGTGCTTTGAAGGCAGTTCGCGGCACTCCCGGTACCAGCGCCTATGGCTTGATAGGAAACAGCAAGGCCATGGACGAAACGTGCCGCCTGATTGGCAAGGTCGTGCACAGTCCCTACACCGTATTGTTGCGGGGAGAGACCGGTACCGGAAAAGAGGTGGTGGCCCGGGCCATTCATGCTGCGGGGCCACGTAGCAAAAAGGCATTCGTGGTGCAGAACTGTGCCGCGTTTCCCGAGGGTTTGCTCGAGAGCGAATTGTTCGGCTACCGCAAGGGCGCGTTCACAGGGGCCGAAAGAGATTACGCGGGGCTGTTTGATACGGCTCACGGCGGCACGCTGCTGCTTGACGAAATCGGTGATATGCCGCTGTCACTGCAGGCCAAGTTATTGCGGGTGCTCCAGGAAGGCGAGATCCGGCCGTTGGGTGCCAATACCGCCCACAAGGTTGACGTACGGATCCTTGCGGCGACCCACCGTGACCTCACGAGCATGGTGGCCGAAGGCAGTTTTCGCGAGGATCTTTATTACCGGTTGGCGCAGTTTCCTATCGAGTTGCCGGCGCTGCGTCAACGCGATGGTGACGTGCTGCAACTGGCCCGGCACTTCGCCGATAAAGCCTGCGCAATGCTGGGGCGGGCACCGTTGGGTTGGTCAAGCGCGGCCCTGGATCAAATGTCCAGCCACAGCTTCCCCGGCAATGTTCGCGAGCTCAAATGCATGGTGGAACGGGCGGTGCTGCTGTGTGATGACGAAGTCATCCTGCCTGCGCACCTCTCGCTTTCGTCAGGCCTGGCCGCCCCGGTTGTTGACGCGACGCTGCGCCAGCGCATGGAGCGGGTCGAGCGGGTCGTGCTGATCGACTGCCTACGCAAGAACCGTGGCAATCGCACCCGTACCGCCCGTGAACTGGGCCTTGCCCGGCGCACGCTGCTGTACCGCCTGGCCCGTCTGGAGATTCCCTCTGGCGACGTCAAGGGAGAGTGCTGAATGGCGCGCCCCTCAAATTATCGGAGATACCTGATGCCTGTTAGTCAGTGGCAAGCCTTGGCGCTTGTGTTGTTTTTACTGGGTGGCTGTAACACCAACCATGTCTTCGACGACGGTGAGTACCGCCCGCTGGGTGATCTGAAGTCCACCGGCCGTGGCCAGTGATCGTGAGGGAGTCTCGCCATGCAACTAGTGTTTGAGGTGTGCCCTGCGGGGCATCCAGAGTCTGTGCCGAACCAGCGCAAGACCTTCAACGGCATGGGCGGCGTCATAGGCCGGGGGCCGCTTGTGACTGGATCCTTGCTGACGGCAGCCGCCAGCTTTCCAGTCGCCACGCAGTGGTCAGTTACCGTGACGGCCGGTACTTCCTGGCCGACATCAGCAGTAATGGAACCCGCGTCGCCAGCAGCGGCGAGCGTCTGCGTGAAGGGCAGGGGCACCCGATAGAGGACGGCACGGTATTTCAACTGGGGCCGGTGAGTATTCGCGCACGGCTGCTCAACCCGGCCACGGGGCCGGCCCCGGACGGCTTGCACACGCTGATTCCCGATGATGCCTTCCTCGAACTGGATCCGGTGCGGGCACTGGCCAGCGAACTGCAGACCCGGGACGAGTCGCAGGAGTTGGCCGCGCTGGCCACGACCAGCCACGCGGCATTGCAGTGGACCGACCACGCAGCGGTGGACAGGGATCATCTGACGGTTCCCGAACTGGTGGAGCCTGTGCGTGAGGTTGCCCAACCCCTGCAATCGTTGCCTCAAAGCCCAGGCTGCGAGCCATTTTGGTCGGGGTTTGCGCAGGCACTCGGTATCGACCTGGGCACCCTTGATGAGCCGGCAAGAGAGGCTCTGGCGATCAAGGCTGCGGGATTGCTCAGGCAAATGACTGAAGGGTTGCAACAGTGTCTGAGCACCCGCAACGAGCTTAAACAAGAGTTGAAACTGCCACTTACCCTTACGGCACTCCAGGGTTCCAATGCCCTTAAAGACAGCGCCGACGCCAGCACGGCCCTGGGTTTGCTGTTGGGCACCGACCAGTTGGGGCAAGTGTTCGCCGAGAGGGTTGTCGCAGGGGCCCACCGGGACATACAGGCGCACCAGGTCGCGCTGCTGGCGGCCTGTCGTGCGGCAGTACGCGGGACGCTGACGGCCTTTGCCCCCGGTCATTTGCTCCTGTGCTTCGAGCGCCAGGCAAAGCCCCCGCTGATTCCTCGGTGTGGCGCCCGCTGGCGGGCGTATCAGCGCCATTATCAAGCGCTGATCGAAGACGAGCAGTTGAGTGAACGCCTGTTAGGCAGCGACTTCACCAAGGCCTACGAGGAGCAGATTCGTCTGGTCTCAACCCTTCACCGTTATCCAGGATGACCATCATGTCCCGAGTCACTGTTGCATTGTTGTGCGCTGTACTGGGTTTGCTGGGTGGCTGCTCATTGTCACCGTTTTCGAAGCTGACCAAGCTGGACCTGACACTGACGGCCAGCGAGCGGGTCAACCCCGACCTCCATGGTCGGCCATCGCCAATCGTGGTGCACCTGATGGAGCTTCGGCACCCCGTAGCATTTGAGCATGCAGACTTTTTCAGCCTATACAGCCATGGGGCGCAAGCCCTGCCCAAAGACCTGGTAAACCTCGAGGAGTTGGAGCTGCGTCCCGGCGATCAGACCAAGCTCAAACTGAGCCTTGAACCGGGCAGTCGCTACGTCGGCGTGCTGGCGGCCTACCGGGATTTGCCGCACTCGCAATGGCGCTACGTGTTGCCAGTGACTGCGCAGCAATTGACGCATACCGAACTGGTCCTTGATCAGGCCGGTATTCGGTTGGCAGCTCCACACTCAGCCAGGGCGGGCGACTGACATGCACAGCCAAAAGGTCATCTGGCAGGAAGGCATGTTGCTGCGCCCCCAGCATTTTCAGCAAAACGATCGTTATCACGATCAGCAACTCAAGCGGCGAACCCTGTTGTTGTGCCGTCATGCCTGGGGTTTCCTGGCCCTGGAAATCGATGTGCAATACCTGAATATGGGCAAGGTAGTCGTCAACCAGGCCAGCGGAATACTGCCCGATGGCAGCCTGTTTGAGCTGGGCGGGGCCACGGAATCGCTGGTGCTGGAGGTTCCGGTCAATACCGCAAAACAGGCGGTTTACCTGGCGTTGCCATTGGCCACCCGTCACTGCGTTGAAGCTCGCCGACCCGAGCAGGTCGATGTTCTGGCACGCTACAAGACCCTTGAGGTAGAGGTCAGTGACTCCAACGCCGGAGAAGACTCTCCTCGTCAGGTAATTTGCGGGCAGCTGGATTTTCGCCTGCTGCTGGGCGAGCAACAGAGCGACCAGTACTACGTGAAACTCAAGGTCGCTCAAGTGCTGGGTTGCACTGAGGAGGGCGTCAGCCTGGATGCTGACTTTACCCCGACCTTTATCCACCTGCATGGCTCCGGTTACCTGCTGTCTTGCCTCAAGGAGGTGATCAGCCTGCTTGCTTGCCGGGGGGATGCCATCGCCGAGCGGATCCGCGCCAACGGCAGCGCTGCGGGCGCGGAGGTCGGTGACTTCCTGATGTTGCAATTAATCAACCGCAGCGAACTGGTGTTGCGTCATTACCTGGGGCTGAGGCAGGTCAGCCCGGAAGCCCTGTACCAAACATTGCTGTCGATCCTGGGTGAACTCGCAACGTTTGCCAGCGACAGCAAGCGTGCGTATTTCGAGGAGCGGTACCGGCACAGCGACCAGGGCGCCAGCTTTCGACAGTTGATGGCGCCGCTTCGCAGCCTGCTGTCGAGAGTGCTTGAGCAGCATGCCGTCGAGCTTGTGTTGCAGCCTCGTCAGTACGGCGTATTGGTGTGCCCGGTAAGTGATCTCAACTTGTTGGGTTCAGCAACCTTCGTCCTGGCCGCCAGCGCCCATTGTGACTCCGAGGAGCTGCGCCACCGGCTTCCGGCACACCTCAAGGTTGGCCCGGTAGAGCGGATTCGCGAACTGGTCAACCTGCATTTGGCGGGCATCAAGATCAAGCCGCTGCCGGTGGCTCCCCGGCAGATTCCGTTTCATGCCGCAAAAACCTACTTCTTGCTCGAACTCGGTGCGCGTGACATCGAGCAACTGAAGCATTCAGGAGGGTTCGCCTTCCACGTCAGCGGCGAGTTTGCCGAACTGGAACTGAAGTTCTGGGCCATCAGGAACTGAGACCATGGACAGGGAATACCCGCAGGGCGAGAAAACCGTCCTGCTCGACCGACAGGGGCAAGGGCCGGTACAGGGGCCGATAACCGACTTTGCATCGCCTCCGCGTTTTGAACAATTGGACGACCGGATGATTTACGCCGCCCGATTGCAGGGCGCGGAGCACTTCAACGTTGGCCTGAATAATCTAGTCGCGCCTGCCTGGGAGTTGCTGTCCGAGGTGGTTCGGCTCAAACGCAGTACCGCTCAGGAAAGCCTGCGGGCACTCAACGAACGGCTGTCATCGGCGATCACGCTTTTCGAGACCCGGGCGCGGCATGACGGCGCGCAAAGCAGCGAGGTCATGGCGGCGCGGTATGTGCTGTGCAGTGTGATCGACGAGGCAGTGGTCACAACACCATGGGGCAACCAGAGCGATTGGTCGAAGATGAGCCTGCTGAGTAGCTTTCACAATGAAACCTTCGGCGGCGAAAAGTTCTTCCAGTTGCTTGAGCGAATGTCGAGGGACCCTTTCAAGCACTTGGCGATGCTGGAGTTGATGTACTTGTGCCTGTCACTCGGGTTTGAGGGCAAGTACCGGATCATGGAACGTGGGTTGATGCAGCTTGAACAGGTTCGGGATGCACTTTACCGGCAGATCCGGCATGTACGCGGTGAACCTCCTCCCGCGTGTGCACCGCCGTCCAGGCCGAGTCAACAGCGCCAGAGGTCGCTGAGGATGGTGCCGGCATCCTGGGTCGCGATGTTTGTCGTGGCCTGCCTCGTAGGCCTGTATTCGGGGTTTGCCTGGGTACTTGGCGAGCAGCGCGAGACGGCGCTGCAACCGTATCAATTATTGGCGCCGGATCTTTCCCGGACGCCTCTCTAATCGCAGGGAGCAACTCATGAGCGCATTCTTCAGGAGCGCGGGCGCCGTGCTGGGCAGGATTTGGGTCTGGAGCCTGTTGCTGGTACTGGCGGTCGCGATGGTGGTGTGGTTCGTCGGGCCCTTGCTGGCCGTCGACGATTATCGATTCTGGCAAGCGGCGGCGGCGCGCTTGTTAACGATCAGCGGTCTGTTTTTGGCGTGGGGCCTGGCAATGGTCTATGCCAATTGGCGCAGCATCGTCCGGCAAGGAACCGTTGACCCTGTTGAGCGGCGTCCGCGCAAAGGGCGGGTGGAAAACGAGCAGCGGTATCTGCGCGGCCGTTTCAAGGACGCCCTGCACACCCTGAAGAACTCGGGGATTTATGGCGAACGAAGCACGCGTTGGCGCAATGCTTTGCCGTGGTACGTGCTGATTGGCAAGGCCGGTAGCGGCAAGTCGCGAATGTTGGCAGCCAGTGGTTTGCAACTGCTTCAGGACCGGGACGAGCCGAAGGCGACGACCGGCGGCGGTGGCACGCGCTGTTGTGATTGGCATTTCGCCGAAGACGGCGTGTTGCTTGATACGGCTGGCCGCTACCTCACCCAGCCTGACGGCCTGGTGGATGGCGCGGGTTGGTCGCGGCTGTTGGGGCTGCTCAAGGCACGGCACCGCGCACGCCCGCTCAATGGTGTGGTGGTGGCCCTGTCGATGGATACATTGCTCCACGGCAACGAGCGTGATCTGGAAAGTGATGCGCTGGCAGTCCAGAGTCGACTGCAGGAAATTCAACAGACGTTGCACGTAGACCTGCCGATTTACCTGGTAGTGACCCAGGCCGACCGTTTGCATGGATTTGCCGAGTTCTTCGACCGGCCGCTGGGAGAGGGGAATGACGCGGTGCTTGGCGAATATATCGCCCCAGGCAAGGGCGGCCTTGAAGTTGCCCAGGTACGCCAGGCGTTTGAGGCGCTGCTTCAGCGCTTGAGCGGTGAACTTGTGCAGCGCCTGCACCAGGAGCGCAACAGCGACTTGCGCGGCCGAATGCTCGACTTTCCTCACCAGGCGGCCCGAATTGGCGAGCGCCTGAGCCTGTACATCGACGTTGCGTTCTGCGGCCCGCGTTATCAGCGGGCCAATGGATTTCGTGGTTTCTACTTCACCAGTGCGCAAGGTGATCCGCAGGCGCTTGAACCGCGCTCGCACTTTATCCAGGGCTTGTTTAGCCGGGTGATTCTGGCACAAGCCGATCTGGCGGGCCTTGATGATCTGGAGCGCCGGCGGATTCGCTGGCGCCAGGGTTTGCTGACCCTGAGCGCACTCGTGGTGGTCGGGGCGGCGGGCTGGCTTTGGACCCACAGCTACTCTTCCAATCACCAGCGCCTGGAGCAAGTCCAGAACCTGATGCGACAGCCTGCGCCCATGCTGCCAGGCTCGGACGCTACCCTGGCGCTCCTGCCGCTGCTGGACAGCCGCCTGGCGGCCACGCGGGTGTTCCCAGCAGAGGGCGAGGCCGGCCTGCTTGAACGCGTGGGGTTGTATCAAGGCACTCTCAGCCGCCCGGTGCTGGAACAGGCCTACGAGCAGGCCCTGGGCCAGTTGCTGCTGTCCCAGGTCAGTGAGGCGCTGCAAGAGCAGGTTCGCAGCAGCCTGGAAGACCGCGAGCGGCTGCTGGACAATCTTCGTGCGTACCTGATGCTTAACCTGCGCGAGCGCCGGGATGTCGGCTGGTTGCGCGAGCGGATGGCGGGGCATTGGTCTCTACGGTTTGCCGGTGAGCCTTCTGTGCAAAGTCGCTTGAATGAACATTTCGCGCGATTGCTTGAACAGCCGTTCGTGCAGCCGCTCAATGACGATTTGGTGGCCCATGCGCGCCATGTATTGCGGGGCGAGTCGCTGGTCGATGTGGTGTACCGCGTGCTGCGCGAACAAGCCCGCGGCCTTGAACCTTTGCGCCTTGCGCAGGGGCAGGTGTTTGCGAGTGGCGACCCCTCCATTCCAGGTTTCTATACCCGCAACTACCTGCGCCATTTCGAGGAGCAGGGCGCGCGTCTGGTAAACACCATAGTCCAGGACAATTGGGTGTTGGGTGAAGGCTCCGACCTGAGCACCATGGACCTGCAACGATTGATGGTAGAACTCGAGCAACGCTACTTTAGCGAGTATGCCAATGCCTGGGGCGAGGCGATTGGCCGGATTCGCCTGCGCGAGATTGATAACTCCAGGAAAGGCGCCGAGCAGCTCGCCAGCTTGACGTCAGCCCAATCACCGTTGTTGCAGTTGCTGCAGCAGGTTCGTGACAACACGCGCCTGCCATCGGCCAATGAACGCCTGGATGACCTTACTGCCAAACTGCCAGGCCCTGCGGCAGAGTGGGGGCAGGTAGCGCAGACCGCCACCGTCGGTGTTCGAGGCACCTTGGCCAGCATGTTGCCCGACACGGCCCGACGTGCAATGCAACGTCGCTTCGAGCCCCTGCATCAGTTGCTGGACGCCCAGCAGAACCCGGGCACCGAGTTGACCCAGGTGCTGCAGGTACTCAACGATCTGCACCTGCAATTGGCGACCTTGAATCGTGAAGGCTCGCCGGAGCCGGCCGCCTTTGAGATGGTAAAGCGGCGAATCCAGGGTCAGCAGGATGCGCTGGGTAACCTGCGTAATGTTGCTGCACGCCTGCCGCTGCCACTGGCGGGCTGGTTTGAAAGCCTGGCCGATGAACATTGGCGCCGCCTGCTCGAGCAAGCCTATCGTCATGTAAACCAGCGTTATCAGAGCGAGGTGTATGGTTTTTACGCCAAGGCAATCAAGCAACGTTTTCCGTTCAATGCCCACGCGAGCAGCGACGTTTCCCTCAACGACTTTCAGGAGTTCTTCAAGACAGATGGGGTGATGGCGCGTTTTTTTGACAGCTACTTGAGGCCGTTTGTCAGCGGTGACGGCGGTCGCTACCGGCTGCGCAGCCTGGATGGCCGCAGCTTGCCGATGTCCCGGGCATTGCTCGACCAGCAAGCGAAGGTGCAACTGATCCGGCGCGGCTTTTTTGCAGATGAATCGGGTGACTTGCAGGTTCGGTTTACGCTCGCACCCTACAGCCTCGACTCGGCAGTGAGTCGTGCGGTCTTGCGCCTGGGTGGGCAGCAGATGGAGTACCGGCACGGGCCGATTGTGCCCATGGCTATGCAATGGCCAATCGAGGCTGAAAATGGTCGCAGCAGTCTGGTGCTGGAACGGGGCGGCGAGCGGGCGTTGGGGCTTGAGAAAAATGCCGGGGCCTGGTCGATGTTCCGTTTGTTCGACCTGATGCAAAGCGAACCCTCCAGCGGGCAGGATGTGCTGATCCTCAAGGCCGACCTTGCGGGCTTGCGCGCCAACTACCTGCTGACCAGCCGGCGCACACCCAACCCGTTCCAGATAGCGCAGTGGCGAACCTTCCGCCTGCCGGAGCAGTTGTGAGCCAACCTCTCGATCGCTGGCATAGCGCTGGCCGTACGGACCGTGGAAAGGTCCGCTTGCGCAACGAGGATGCCTTTCTCAATTGCCCCCGCAAAGGTTACTGGGCCGTGGCAGACGGGATGGGCGGGCATCAGGCGGGGGATATTGCCAGCCAACTGGTGGTCGATAGCCTGGCGTTGCTGCCTGGCCAGGGCTGCCTGGACGAGCGTATCGAGGCGACTCGCCGTTGCCTGCAATGGCTCAACCGGCGGCTGGGCGAGGAGTTGACGTTGGCCAGCCATGGAGCCGGCTGCACAATGGGGAGCACCGTCGTGGCGTTGCTGCTTGAGGGCGATCGCGCCGCTTGTGTCTGGGCGGGTGACAGTCGTTGCTACCTGTGGCGCGGGCAGACGTTGTACCAGCTGTCGCGGGACCATTCGCTGTTTGAGCAATTGATTGATCAGCGGGTGAGCCTCGCCCAGGCCAGGGCTCATCCAGAGGCACGGGCGCTGACACGCGCCATTGGCTCCAGGGCCCCGTTGACTCCGCAAGTATTGGAACTCAAGACGTTGGCGGGGGACGTCTTTCTGTTGTGCAGCGATGGCCTGTACCAGGCGCTTACCCATGGCGAAATGGGAGACGCCTTGAGCCTGGGGGAGCCTCGGTGTGTCCTGGATCGACTGTTCGCAGGTGTATTGCGCGGTGCCGCCCGCGACAACCTGACTGCTGTGGTGGTGCAGTCATGAGCGATGACGCGGCGTCCAGTGCTGCTGTGACCCGCTTTGCCTTTGCCAAGGCGCTGGCAACCCCGCCGCGCGATGTGACACCTGCCTTGTTGGCCGGGCGATACCGTATCGAGCGCGTATTGGGTGCGGGCGGCATGGGCGTGGTCTATCGCGCGCGGGACCTTTTGCACGAACAGTTTGGCGAGCCACGTTCCAGCGTGGCGATCAAGGTGGCGGGTGAAGCCATTCGCGAGTGTGCCGACGCCCATGTATTGCTCTACAGCGAGTTCGCCCTGACACGCACCCTTCGGCATGAACAGGTGGTACGTGTGTTTTCGTTTGACGTGGACGCTCCCAGCCAGCTCGCTTTCTTCACCATGGAACTGCTGCAGGGCATGCCCCTGGATCGGCTGCTGCTGGAGTGCCCCTGCGGCTTGCCGTGGCGGGAGTTGCAATGGATCGCTGTGCAATTGCTGGACGCCCTGCGCCATAGCCATCAGCAGGGTGTGCTGCATGGCGATGTAAAACCCGGCAATGTCATGGTGGGCGATGACGGGGTGCGCCTGTTTGATTTTGGTTTGGGCCAGGTTTCAGGGCCGGTTGGCGCGGGTACGGCGGCGTTGAATCGCAGTCGTTTCAATGCCTGGACCCCAGCGTACGCCGCGCCGGAGTTGCTGGCCGGCGGTTCGCTTTCGGCCAGCGCCGAGCTGTACGCAGTGGCGTGTGTGCTTTACGAACTGGCACATGGACGACGCCAACCCGGTGGGAGGCCGCCCCGGCCGCGGCAATTGCCCCGCCGTTGTTGGCCGGCACTGCGCACGGCTATGGCGATCGACCCTGAACGCAGGACCATCACCCTTGATGAATTACATGAGGTATTCAGCGATACCCGCCAGGGCTTGAACCGCTGGTTCTAACCCGGAAAATCATGCAGCTGACAATATTCCACCCAACTCAGGCCGGCCATTTGTGCCACTTCCCTGTGCACCTCAAGGCGTTTGGCCTCGAATTCCTCCGGGGACTGCGCCGTCAATTTAAGCGTCAGCTCCCACGCAAACAGGCCCTGCTGCTCGGCTTCGGCCTCGAAGGCTTCATGCAAGCGCTCGGCGCGGTACTGCTCGAGTGTTTCACCCTTGGCCTGGGCGGCCAGGGGGTTCAATGTATTCAGCTCTGCGGCCAGGGCCGGGTGCTCGCTCAGGAATCTGTCCAGGGCTCGCTGGTGGTTTTCGCCGGGTTGGGACAAAGGTTTACTCCACGTGTCAGTCTTGTTTGTTGATTAAAAAGGCCGCCATCGCCGCATACGCCGGCAACGTCACGCCATCATTGGCCGCATTGCCCGCCACAGGATGGGAGGCGTAACGCACGATCACCATTTCAGCCTTGGGGTCGATGTAGATGCTCTGGCCATGCACCCCACGCGCCATGAACGCACCGTCGGGATTGTGGGTCACCCACCACATGCTGCGATAGCTCCAGCCCTTCAACTGGTTGTAGCCAGCCTGGGCGAATGCCTGTTTGTCGCCGCCTTGGCGAATATCCGTCACCACGCTTTCAGGCACGATCTGCTGGCCATTGAAACGCCCGCCGTTGCGCAGCATTTCAGCAAACCGGGCAAGGTCGCGCAGCCCGGTGTTCAGGCCGCCACCGGCGAACGGTGTGCCGACGGAGTCGACGGTGAAGTAGGCGTCCTGTTCGGTGCCGAGCCGGCTCCAGATGCGTTCGCTGAGCAGTTGTGCGACGTTGCGCCCGGTCGCGCGGGCGATCACCCAGCCCAGTACGTCGGTGTTGACGGTCTTGTAGCCGAAGGCACGACCATGTTCGCCCTGTTGTTTTACGGTTTGCAGGAATTCGTAGTAGCTGCGCGGCCCGGTGTAATCCTTGGGTTTGGGCAGCGGGTTGCCCGCTTGGGCGTGGGCCCAGACTTCGGCTGTTGGGTCGGCATAATCTTCGCTGTAGTCCAGGGCCGTGGTCATGTCCAGCACCTGGCGCAGGGTGGCGCTGCCGAAGGCTGCGCGGCCGAGTTCGGGCACGTAGTCGACGATCTTTTTCTGTGGGTCGAGGGTGCCATCGGCCACCAGCATCGCGCCGAGGGTGCCGATCACCGACTTGGTAACCGACATGGCCGCGTGTTGCCCGTCGTCCTTGAGCACCCCGAAGTAACGCTCATACACCACCGTGCCGCGATGCATCACCACGATGCCATCGGTGTAGGTGGCGTCCAGGGTCTGGCGCCAGGTCAGTGGCTGGGTGGCACCCACGGGTTGCACGGAGATTGCATCGAGTCCCTGATCAAGTTTGCGCGGCAGTACCAACGGCGCACCCAGGCCTCGGGAGACGTTCACTGTGGGCATTAGTTGGCGAAAGTTGGCGACACTCCAGCGCATGGCCGGGAAGCGGAAATAGCTACCGTCTTCAAAGCGCAGGGTGCGGTCTGCCGGCGGCGGCGCGCCGACCATCCACTGTAACGTGGCCGGGTCGCTGGCTTGGGCATCCGGGAACGTTGCGCCGGCGGCACTGGCCAATGGGCTGGCCAGGCCAAGCAGCGCGCAGGCCATCAGGGGGGAGAATCGCAGCATCGGTCGAGTCCGTTCGAAGAGAGCGTCGCTTTTTACGACAACAAGTGCGCCAAAGGATGGGCCAACCCGAACCAATCGACAAGCAGCAGGCCCACACGGTGATTCTGAATAATTGCACCCGCGGCTGCAAAAGCCTTTCGCTCGCGGTAGTAGGACGTGTAGCGTTACCCCCGGCGATAAGGGCTACGGCCAGGTGTTATTTTGCGACCCCTGGCACCAGGGATCGAGCGCGATGTGCAGAGGGACAGGTGATGGCGCAAACGCTGTTCAAGCTTTTCTTCACCCAGCGGCTGGCGGCCCTGGCCAGTACCGAGTCATTGCGGGCCATACGCGAGGGGCTGCTGTGGATCCTGCCATGCCTGCTGGTGTCGGCGGGTTTCCTGATTCTGTCCGAATGCGCCCGTGTGCTGGGTTTCGACCCGCAGGTGGTGGCCTTCCTCGCGGGGTTGCACAACCAGATCAGCTCGGTAATTCCGTTGCTGGTGGCCGCCTCCATCGGTTACATGCTCGCGATCCAGCACCGCCTGCCGCAACTGCCGGTGGCGTTCCTGTGCCTGGCCCATGTGGTGATCGCAACGTTTGTGCTGCGCGATTTTCCCCGGGCGTCGGCGACCTTCGTGTTGTTCATCGCCATTGCCTCGCCGCTGATCAATGTGCCCGCCATTGGCTGGCTGCACCGGCGTCGCTGGACCCGGTTGATCAACGAAGACCTGGTGGGACACAACCTCAAGGGCACCATCAATATGGTGGTGCCGGGGGCGATCACGGCGCTCGTGCTGGTGCTCGTGTTGTCGTTGCTGTTGCAGGTTCCGCAGGTGGCGCAGCTTCAGGGGCCACAAGTGCTTGATGCACTGGAGACGCCCTATGGCAGTGGCCTGTTTGTGACGCTGATGAATTCGCTGCTGTGGTTTTTTGGCATCCATGGTGTGTACGCCATGCAGCCGTTGTTTGACGTGTTGGACCAAGCCGTTGTGCTCAACAACGCGGCGATGGCCGCGGGCGAACCGGTCAAATATTTGCTGAACGGCGGCTTGCTGGGCAGTTTCGCGTTTATCGGCGGCTCGGGTGGTGCGTTGTGCCTGCTGACGGCGATCCTGCTGTGTTCCAAGAGCAAGTCCATGCGCCTGGTGGCGATGGCCAGCCTGCCGCTATCCCTGTTCAATGTCAGCGAAGTGCTGTTGTTTGGCTTGCCGATTATCCTCAATCCGCGTCTGTTCATTCCCTTTCTGCTGGTGCCGGCGTTCAACGCGATGCTGGCGCTGACGGTGGTGCAGATTGGCTGGGTGTCGCCGGCGGTGGTCAGTGTGCCGTTTACCGCGCCGGTATTGCTCAACGCCTATTTGAGTACCCACGGTGACCTCGCGGCGGTGCTGCTGCAGGTGCTGCTGCTGGGGGTGGGCACGTTGATTTATGCGCCCTATGTGCGAGCGATCAACCGCCAGGCCACGGAAGGCGGCACGGTGTATTTGAAGTCGCTGGACATGACCTTTCGCGGCCTGGAAGAAAAGGGTCGCTTGCTGGAACTGGACCCGGTGATGGCGTCCCATAAAGCCCAGGCGCGCCAGACCAGTGAGTTAAGCCATATCCAGCAGATCAGCGACTATGAGTTTTACCTGGAATTCCAGCCGCAGGTTTCTACCCTGACCGGGCTGTGCACCGGTTGTGAAGCGTTGATGCGCGCACGGGATGTCGAGGGCACGGTGCATTCGCCCTGGGAGTTCCTGCAATGGTTGGCCCATGCCAGGTTGATGCCCGACGTGGATGTGTGGGTGGCATCCCAGGCCGTGCGGCAATACCAGAGGTGGCAGAAGGTCGGGTTTACGTTGCCGATGACGATCAATATTTCCAGCGCCACGCTGACGACCCCGGCGTATGGCGACCGGCTGGTGGAGATACTGGCCCAGGCCCACGGGCAGGTGTCGGTGGAGATCACCGAGGATGCGTTGGTGGGGGATATACAGGGCACGCGGCAGATGATCGAGAAGCTGCAGGCGATTGGTGCCAAGGTGTATATCGACGACTTTGGAACCGGGTTTTCGGCGCTGAGTTATTTGCACCAGTTCCCGGTGGATTTCATCAAGATCGATCGCAGTTTTGTGGTGGCCCAGCATGACCCAAAGGGCGCCCAGGTGTTGACCGGGATGTTGCGGTTTTGCGAGGCGCTCAACCTTGGCGTAGTGGTCGAGGGGGTTGAGACCGCCGAGCAGCTTGCGTTTTTTCAGTCGGGCTCGGAGTTGATCATTCAGGGCTGGTATTTCAGCAAGGCAATACCGGGTGATGAGCTGGAGCGGTTTGTGCGGGGACGGTACGCCCAGATGCACCCTGGCGCTCCAGAACCCCTCTGAAGGTTGCACTCAAGGCCCGCAACGTTTCGCGGGAGCGGCCATCACTGATCCGGCTGTGCAGCACGATTTCACTGACGGGCAACGTCGGCAACCCGTACTGTTCGCTGACGTCCACCGCGCCTGCCGGCGCCACTCGCCGGGCCAGCGCCGCCACGCCCAGGCCGGCGCTGACCGCCGCGCCCACTGCCATGACGCCGCCGCCCACGAACACTTCAGTCCAATCAATACGCGCCTCGTCCAGCGCCCGCACCGCGAGTTGGCGCACGCCGCAGGGCGAGGCCATGGTTGCCATGCGCAGCGGTGTGCCCGGGGTGTGCTGCCAGGTCGGTGCGGCGAACCAGCCAAAGCCCTCAACCACCAACACCTCACCGTCCTGGCGGTCGCCCTCGTTGCGCACGATTACCGCGTCCAGTTCATTGCGGTCGAACGCTGCGACCAGGTCCCGCGACGAGGCAATCCGTACCTCCAGGATCACCAGCGGGTCGTACGCCGTGAGGCGACTGAGCCACAGCGGCAAGTCTGGCCCGGCCACGTGGTCGCTGATGCCGATCACCAGCCGCCGTGGCGCGCCGTTGCCCATGTCACCCAAAGCGCGTTCGTGCGCGTTGAGCAGTGCACGGGCGGCGACGATGAACTGCTCGCCCTGAGGCGACAGCCGCACATGCCTCGGCGTGCGCACCAGCAGGCGGTAGCCGAGGCGCTCTTCGAGGCGCTTGAGCTTGAGGCTGATGGCCGCCTGTGACGTGTCCAGGGCCTGGGCCGCTCGGGTGAAACTGGCGAAATCGGCCACCAGAACAAAAGCCTGCACGGTGTCGATATCCAGCGGTTTGAGTGCGTCGGTCATTTCGAATCCTTATCACACTTATATCGGGTGATATCTTGCTGAAATCATGCCCGCTGCGCAAGCTGGCCACTCATCTGAACAGGAGCGCCATGATGTTTGCCAAACAGTATTCACACCGCTTGCCAGCCGATTACCCGATGGAGGTGATCCGTGAGCGCGCCGCCAGGTTGGGGCCGCAGTGGGATCACGCCGAGGGTTTGCTGTTCAAGGCGTTTATCGCCCAGGAGCAAGGGCAGGGGCCGGGCGTGGGCAACCTGTATGCGTCGGTTTATCTGTGGTCCGATCCGCTGCAGGCCGCAGACTTTTTACTCGGCGAACGTTTTCAGAAGGTGTTGGACAGTTTTGGCCAGCCACACATTGAGTCCTGGTTACCGCTGGATCTGCAGCGAGGCCCGGCGCAAAACGCCTTGAGCCTGTATCGGGAAGAGTGGGCACTGGCGCCGGGGGCCGACCGGGCGCACATACTGGTCGCAGAAAAAGCGCGTAATCAGCGGATCGCAGACAGCCGCGATAACTTTGCCGTGTTTCTGGCGCTGGATGTGCAGGCGTGGAAGCTGGTGCGCATCACCTTGTCGGGCCAGGCATTGGATGCGAGCCATCCGGGCAGTGGATACGAGGTGTTTTACCTGGCGCGGCCGGGGGTGTGAATGCCGGTAGCCGCCGGTCCGTCGGCGGCTACGCGTGCCATCAGGAGTTGAGGCGTGCGCGGGGCTGGCTCAACTTGCGCTCGGCCACGGTGCCGAACACCAGGCCCAGAGTGGTCCACAGCACCAGTTGAATCCCCAGCGAGGCCACGCGGAATTTCCACAGCAACACCGCCGAGAATTGCTCAGGCACTTCATTGATGGTCGGGAACAAATTGCCGGCCACCGACACGATCACGATGTACAGCGCCACACCCAGAATCGCGCCGGCCCACACGCCACGGCTGGCAATCAGCTTGCGTGCGGCGTTGATCGCAATCACGGCGGCTGTCACTGACACCAGCAGCATCAGGAAGAACAGCTTGGTGCGTTGTGCGATGGTGGCCGGGTCGCCCACCGAAGGCGGGTTGGCCGGGTACTTGAGCCCCGGCACCACGATGATCGTCACAAACGCGGCCAAGGCCAGCAGCGCCGCCAGGCCACGCGGGCCGACCTTGCCGATGCGGCCCAGGGAGTAGGCGAACACCAACGCGAAAATGCCGCCCAGGGATACGCTGTACACCACCACACCGGTGAACAGGCCGAAGGTACTTTGTACTTCGCGGCTCACCAGTTCTTCTTCCGGCGCGTCGCCGTGCATCTGTGCCATTTTATCTTCGAAGGCAATGGCCTTGTCGATCTGCGGCTCACCAAAGGTCTTGGCGAAACCGAACGCCAGGATGCCGGCCAGCAAGCCCACCAGCATCCCGCGAACGAGTAAATGCCCTGTCATGTCGTCACACTCCAATCAATGGCAGGGGAAACCTAGCAGGTGACGACCGTCGTGCACAAACTCATGCACGTACATGCCTTTGAATACGGCGGTTGCGCCTTGCTCGGCGCCGACGAAGTAAATCGCCAGCAACAGCAGCAGGCCGCCGAAAATCGCCCAAGGCAGAATTTCGCCCAGGGGAATGGACGGTATTGAAAGGTCGGAGTCGGTTGCAGCGGTATAAGCCATGAGAACCTCCAGGGATGACGCGTCCCGAAATGGATAGCGAGTTGGCTGAAACAGGGTCTGGCTTACGGCTATCAGGCCGAATACAGTGGCGCGACCGCGCCGGCGTTGAACCGGCTTCCTGTTGCAGAATGGTTGAAACATATTGAAACAACTTGCCGAGTCTACGCCGACTGCACCTTAAAACCAGAGCGATTTGTTATGCAGGCCACCCGTTTAACCCTTGTTTCCCACGCCAGCACCCGTGCCCAGAAGCGGGCACGCTTTGCGCTGGATGAGCCGGTGGAAATGGACTGGCAACCCGCGGCGTTGTCCCAGGCGCCGCGCTTCAAGCGCGCGCCCCGGGTGTTCTGCGGCCCAGAGGCGCGTACCCGGCAGACGGCGATGCTGTTTGCAGCCGATGCTGCGGTTGAAACCGCCCTGCGCGATTGCGATTTCGGTCGTTGGCAAGGGCTGGCCATTGATGAGGTCCAGCAGGCTGAACCCGAAGCGCTGCAGGCCTGGTTGACCGACAGCGCCTCGGCGCCCCACGGTGGCGAATCGGTAGTGCAACTGTGTGAACGAGTAGGGCAGTGGTTGCAGTCCCTTGAGCAAATGCCGGGGCATGTGCTGGCCGTGACCCACCCGTTTGTCATCCGCGCGGCGCTGTTGCACGTTATGCAATGCCCGCCCTCACAGTTCAACCTGATCGACGTCGAGCCGCTGTCATCCACCGAACTGCGCTTCAACGGCCGTTGGCGCCTGCGCCTGGAAACTCACGCCTGACGCCCCGAACATGGCAAAATCCGCTCCCCGCATCGAGAACACCCATGAAGACTTTCCCATGAAACGCATCCTGATCATCGGCATTGGCGCCGGCAACCCTGACTACATCACGATGCAGGCGGTCAAGGCGCTCAACCGCACCGACGTGTTTTTCCTGATGGACAAGGGCCAGAGCAAGGACAAGCTGATCGACCTGCGCCGGGAAATCTGCGCGACCTACATCACCGATCACGCCCACCGTTTTGTCGAGGCCGATTGCCCCGAGCGTGTACGCGGTGACATCGACTACACCACCGCCGTGAAGGACCTGAACCGCGACAAGCAACAGACCTTCGAGCGAATGATCAATGAAGAAATGGCCGACGGCGAAGTCGGCGCCTTCCTGGCCTGGGGTGATCCGGCGCTGTACGACAGCACCATTCGTATCCTGCAGGCGATCCTGGCCAGTGGCAGTTGCGCGTTCGAGTTTGAGGTGATCCCCGGGATTACCAGCGTCCAGGCCTTGGCGGCCCAGCACAAAGTGCCGTTGAACCGCATTGGCCGCTCCATCGAAATTACCACCGGGCGCCGGTTGGCGGCAGGGCAGGCAAGTGATGCCGACACCCTGGTTGTCATGCTGGATGCTGAAGACTCCTACCGCACCGTGGCCGATCAGGACCTGGATATCTATTGGGGCGCCTACCTGGGTACGCCGGACGAAATCCTGATCAGCGGCAAGGTTGCCGAAGTGGCCGAAGAGATCGAACGGGTGCGCAAGGCGGCGCGCCAGGCCAATGGCTGGATCATGGATACCTATTTGTTGCGCAAACCCTGAAGGTTGATGCCCATGCTCAAACTGATCGCCCTCTCATTGGCGCTGTTTACCAGCGCTGCCCATGCCGAAGCCAAACTGCACACGGACCTGCCGCTGCCTTACCTGGAGCAAACCCAAAGCGATGCGCGCAACGAGCCATTGGTGATCTTCCTGCATGGGTATGGCAGTGACGAGGCCGACTTGTTCGGGCTCAAGGATCGCTTGCCGTCGACCTGGACCTACCTGTCTGCGCGGGCACCGATGCCGGTGGAAGGCGGCGGTTATCGCTGGTTCCGCAAGAAGCCGGGCGACGGCGATTTTGATGGCGAAACCGTCGATTTGCAGGGCAGCGCGAAGCTGATCGAAGCCTTCGTCGCCCAGGCCACCGCCAAGTACCACACACAACCCGAGCGGGTATTCCTGGTGGGTTTCAGCCAGGGCGCGATCATGTCGTACGAGGTAGGACTACGGCACCCCGAGATGCTGCGCGGGATTGCAGCGTTGAGCGGCAGTGTGCTGCCGGTGCTCAAGGCCGAGCTCAAGCCGGATGCACGACTGGGCAAACTGGCGATTTTTATCGGTCACGGCACACTGGACCAGGCGCTGCCCTACTACTCGGCAACGCGGGCCAACGAGGCGTTGCAGGGGATTGGCCTCACACCGCAATTCCACGGCTACCCGGGGATGATTCATACCGTCGGTGAGGCGGAATTACAGGACTTGAAGCAGTGGCTGGAAAACAGCCTGCGCTGAATCCGGCGATGTGAATGCGATAAAAATGTGGGAGCTGGCTTGCCTGCGATAGCGGTGTATCAGTCGCCAAAAACAGTGACTGGTCAATCGCTATCGCAGGCAAGCCAGTTCCCACATTAGATTTTCATTGTCAGGTAAACCGGGTTATCTACCGCCAATAATCTGTTTCACCAACAGCGCATGACCGGCTTCATCATCCGCCCGGGAAATAGCCTGTACCACCAACTGGTGGCTCCCGGAACCGGTGAGGAATGTAGAGCTCAGTGTCTTGCCGCCGCCCATGGTCGCGGTGCTGTCGACCTGGCGCAGGGCCAGGCCTTTAACCGTGAGTTTCTTCTCGGCGCCTTTCTTGAAGTCTGGCAGGGCAGCGCTTTGTTCCTTGACGAAATCCGCCACGGCGCTGTCGAGGAACTGCGGGTCGTTGTCCTTGATCAGGCCGGCGACACTCGGTTTTTCGACGACAAAAATCACGCTTTTGGTGGCCTGGTCGCTGTACATCGTACCGTTGGCGCCTGCGGTGCCGTGTTCGGCATCACCGGCCGGCAGTGGGTCGGCCAGGTACGACTTGGGCAAGTTGAAGCTGAACTTGCCGTCGAGGGTGGAGATGGTCTGGGTGGCGGTTTTCTGCGCCGCAGGCTTACTGGCGGCGAGGACTTGGCTGGCGCCGAAGCCGGCAGCCAGCGCGAGGGCCAAGAGGGCTGCGGTCTTGCTGAGGGTGGCCATGAAGCTCTCCAGGGATGAACGAAATTGCGCCGTATTCTGTCAGAAAATTCGCAAGATCGTTCATCTCCGTCCCTACACCTTGTCGGACTCTTCTTCGAGCCGGTCCATCTCAAACAGCCGCGCCAATTCGGTCCGGGCTTCCTGGGCCGACTGCATCACCTTGGCCGCGTCGTCATACACGGCGTGTTGCGCCGCCAGCAACTGCAGGTCGTGGTTTTTGAAACGGCTGATGCGTGCGTCGGCCTGGGCTTGGGTCAAACCAAGGCCCACCAGGGTGCGGCGGCTCATTTCCAGGCTGGAGTAAAACGTCTCGCGCACCGGTGATGCATCAAGGTCCACCAGGCGGTGCACGTGTTGGCGGTTACGGGCGCGGGCGATGATCTTCATGTGCGGGTAGAGGCTGCGCACCAGTTCGGCGGTCTTGATGTTGATTTCGGGGTCGTCCATGGCAATCACGAAAAACTCGGCCTGGTCGACTTTCGCCGCGTGAAGGATTTCCGGGCGCTGGGGGTCGCCGTAGAACACCGGCATGCCACCGAAGCTGCGGGTCAGCTCGATGGTCTCCACCGAGGTGTCGAGGGCGATAAACGAGATGTTTTGCGCCCGCAGGATCCGCGCCACGATCTGCCCCATACGGCCCATCCCGGCGATCACCACCCGTGGCGAATCGCTTTCGATGGCGCGGTATTCCTCGGGGACTTCCACCGGCTTGACCTTGGCCTTGAACAGCTTGGGGCAGAGCAACAGCAGCAACGGCGTCACGGCCATCGACAGGGTGATGGTCAACACGAGGATGTCGTAGAGGTGCGGTTCGAACAGCCCTTGGTCGCGGCCGATCTTGAATACCACAAACGCGAACTCGCCCCCGGCCGCCAGCACCACACCCAGGCGCAGCGCGCTTTCACGGTTCAGGTCACCGGCCAGGCGTCCCACGCAAAACAGCAGCGGTAACTTGATGGCGATCAGCAGTAAGGTCAGGCCCAGCACGATTACCGGCGCACTGAACAACAGGCTGATATTGGCACCCATGCCCACGCTGATAAAGAACAGGCCCAGCAGCAGGCCCTTGAACGGCTCGATCTGCGATTCGAGTTCATGCCGGTATTCGGAGTCTGCCAGCAGCAGCCCGGCGAGGAAGGCGCCAAGCGCCATGGACACGCCCACCAGTTCCATCAGCCAGGCCGTGCCGATCACCACCAATAACGCGGTGGCAGTGGAAACTTCCCGCAGCCCGGTCTTGGCCACGATGCGAAACACCGGCCGCAGCAGATAGCGCCCGCCGATGATCACTACGGCGATACTGCCCAGCACTTCCAGGCCGTGCTGCAGGCCCTGGGAAGTGGTGGTGGGGTGATCGCTGCCGGCCAGCAGCGGCACCATGGCGATCAGCGGGATCGCCGCGATGTCCTGGAACAGCAGGATCGCAAAGGCCAGGCGCCCGTGGGGTTGGTTGAGTTCCTTGCGCTCGGCCAGGCTTTGCAGGCCGAAGGCCGTGGAGGAGAGCGCGAGGCCAAGGCCCAGCACGATGGCGCTGTTCCACGACTGGCCAAACACAAACAGTGCGACCACGCCGATCACGCTGCCCGTGAGCAATACCTGCGCCAGGCCGACCCCAAACACCGCCTTGCGCATCACCCACAAGCGCTTGGGCGACAACTCCAGGCCAATTATGAACAGCAGCAACACCACCCCAAGTTCCGAAAACTGGCTGACACTTTGCGGGTTGCCCACCAGGCCCAGCACCGACGGGCCGATGATTACGCCGGCCAGTAAGTAACCCAACACGGCGCCCAGTTGCAGGCGCTTGGCCAAGGGCACGGTCAGTACGGCGGCGAACAGGAATACAACCGCCGCTTGTAACAGGTTGCCTTCATGGGGCATTGGGAACTCCAGGATCTTGTTGCTGAATCAACAGGGCGCTATTAGAGCGCTTTTTTACATTTCGAAATCTGAATTTTTGCACAGGTTAAGTCCTTCGCCTGAGCGTTCATTGGATGGCGTAGCGTTCCTACAAGGCACTCGCGTAAATATTATTACCATTTAGTGCAATGACTTTTTTGCCTGCGGCTAACGTTGTGGCAAACAGGATCGGTAGTGGAAAGGGCTGTTTTTTATGGGCGGACAAGCGCCTGGCATGCTTGCATTACACCGCAGGCCCGGCCAGATGCCGGGCTTTTTGTTGTCTGAATAGCTGTCGCCATTGTGCAGCCTTATAGACAATACTTGGCACTCTTGCCTTGTCGGACATCACAGTGAACCAACTCCTCGCCATGCGTGCCTTCGTCCGTGTAGTCGAAACCGGCTCCTTCAGCCGCGCGTCCGACCAATTGGCACTGCCGCGCTCCACCGTCAGCAAACTCATCACCGACCTGGAGAAGCACCTGGGCGTCAAGCTGATGCATCGCACCACCCGTGCGGTGGCGGCGACGCCGGAAGGGTTGGAGTACTACACCCACGCACTGTGCCTGGTGGCCGAGCTGGATGAACTGGATAACGCCTTGCGCGGCCAGAAGCTCAAGCCCGGTGGGCACCTGAAAGTGGATGCGCCGGCGTCCTTTGCCAATTGTCTGTTGATCCCGGCGCTGGTGGATTTTCATCGTGAGTACCCCGACATCAGCATTGCCCTGGGCATCAGCGACCGTGCCGTCAATATTGTGGGGGAGGGTGTGGATTGCGTGCTGCGGCTTGGCAAACTGGATGACATGGCGATGATCGGCCGCAAGGTTGCCGACCTGGAGTACGTCACCTGTGCGGCGCCCGGTTACCTGGAACGCATGGGCGCGCCCGTATCGCCCGAAGACCTAGAAAAGAACCACCTCAAGATCGGATATTTCTTTGCCGGGTCGGGTAAGCCGGAGCCGTTGATTTTCGAGAAGGGGGCGGTCCGTCATGAAGTCGGCAACTGCGCGTTTTCTACCAACGAAGGCAATGGCCTCAAGGAAATGCTGCTCGCCGGCCTGGGCGTCGGGCAGCATTTAAAGTCCATCGTGGACTACTACGTAGAGGCAGGCCAGTTAGTCCCTGTGTTGGCGGATTGGACCCGGCCCTCCACGCCGTTGCACATCATCTACCCACCGAACCGACACCAGAATGCCCGGCTGAAGGTGTTTATCGACTGGGTGATCGAGCGGTTCGGCGTCAGGCAATAATTGCCGTCACGCGGATTTCAATGCGCATCGCCGGCAGCCCCAGGGCTTGCACCCCCAACTCGGTCCAGATCGGTGCGTGATTGGGCATGTAATGGCGGTACCACTTGACCATCTGCTCGTTCACCTCGGGAGGAAAACCGCCCACGTGGTAGGAGTTGACGTGCACCACATGCTCCCAGCCGGCACCGGCTTGCGCCAGGGTGCGGTCCAGGTTCTGGAAGGCCAGGGCGATTTCGTCGGTAAGGGCTTCGGGAATCTGGAATTGGTCGTTCCAGCCGCCCTGGCCCGAGGTTTCTACGCGGTTGCCGATTTTTACGGCCTGGGCGTAGTGCAGGGTTTCGCGTGCGATGTCGCCATAACCGGGTGTGATGAAAAATTCAGGCTTGCTCATGGTGTTCCTCGGTTTCAGTGGTTGACCCGACAAAGGCTAATCCACTGAATAGCCGAACAAAATCCGTGTTTTCTGTCATCACTGTGCAGGGTTATGGACAGTCCGGGTTTCAGTTTTTCACATTGCCGAACCTCACCCTTTGTTACTATCGCCCTCCGTTGTCACCAGGAGTCACCGCCACATGCAACACCAGTGGGATGAAATGCACCGTACCCGCAAGCCCACGTTTGTGTTGTGTGGCGAGCCCCAAGGGGATGTGCTCAATCTCTACGTCCATGGTTATTCGGCGTTCTTCAACCAGCAGCAACTGGGCAATTTTTCGCAGCAACTGGCAACCATTGAAGGCTCGACCAACCTGATGCTGTTCTGGCCGGCGGGGCACTTCCTGGAAAACCTGTTTGCGCCGTTTAAAGACGTGATCGCCTCGATGCTCGGCGGCGGTAGCCTGGGCGCGGCGACGATCGGGGTGGGCAAGGCGATTGCCTATTTCCTTGACCATTACAAGAGCGTCGAGGCGCGGGTGGATGAGGTCGCCAAAAGCCTGCTGCCCGAACTGGCCAACTACCTGCATGGCGAGTCGCTCAATGTGCGGCAGATCAACCTGATTGGCCACTCCCTGGGTGCGCGGCTTCTGGTCAAGAGCCTGCTGGCGAGCCCCGAAGTGGCCCGTGAATTGCCGCTGAACAACCTGCTGTTGATGGGGGGCGCCATTTGCACGTCCAGCCCGTGGGACCTGGTGTCGGCGCCGCTCAAGGGGCGGGTGATCAATTGCCATTCCAGCAAGGATTGGGCCCTGGCGCTCAAGCCCGACACTGAGCGTTGCATAGGCCGGTATGCGATTGCGGTGACGCCCGCGCTCAAGGCCAAGGTGGCCAATGTCCATTTGGCAACCTTCGACCACGCCGCTTACTGGCCGCAGTTGAAGACAGTGGTGCAGTACACCGACTTGTTGCAGGAGCGTCGGGGCATGATCCGTGCCGATCAGCGCAGCAGCGAGGTGCGGTTTGCCGAAGAGGATGTCGACCTGTTTCCACTGCTGGTACAGGCGCGTCCGGAGGAGTTGAAGTTCTTCGCCGAGCTGATGGCGCAAAAGCGCAGTGCCTCTATCGACGCCACCGTGCGCGAACCCCTGAAGCTGGCCATCGAGTTGCAGCGCATGGGCGGCGACACCTTCATGAACCTGGCGCGCGGCCACGGCGTGAGCTATCGCGAAATCGCCCAGGACGTGGCGCAGCGGGTGGGCATCAAGTTTGATGAGCCGATCGAAAAAGTAGCCTTGGCGGATTTGGAAGTGCAAGTCGCCGAGCGGTTGATCGAGCAATACAAGGACAAACTCAGCCAGGCCGACCGGCAAGTGTTCGAGGCGGAGCTGAAGGCCGCAGCGCAAAAGGAACAGGGGTTTTTCAATCGGTTTGATGTTGGGCGGTCAGCCACTACTGCCTTGAGTGGCACCGCGCTGGCCGGGCTGACCGGGTTTATGCTGCGTCGGGGTGCAGCCACGGCGATTCCGGTGGTGGGCCAGGCGCTGGCGGCGGCGATGCTGCTGGTGACCGGTGTACGGGCATTTTCCGGCCCTGCGTACTCCATCACTACCTTGGCGGTATTGGTGACCGGGGTGATTCGCGAGCGCATGGAGCGCGAAGCACTGAACCAGGAGCTGGATCTGGTGGTCCAGGTGGTAGAGGCATTTGATCTGCCCCGGGAGACGGTGATGCGTACCGTCGCGTCTGACTGATAAGCTGCGTTCACGTCTTGTGTGAAAGCCTGGTACCCCGCGTGAAATTCAGCCTGCCCAAAATTGCTACCGCCCCGTTCTGCCCCCCGGAAGTCTCGGGCTCCGTCGTCGTTGACTCCAGTGCTTCGTTTTTCAAGCGTGTGCTGAAGTTTGCCGGTCCCGGGTTACTGATCTCCATTGGCTACATGGACCCGGGCAACTGGGCCACCGCTATCGAGGCCGGCTCGCGCTACGGCTATAACCTGTTGTTCGTGGTGCTGTTGGCCAGCCTGGCAGGCATGGCGGTGCAGTGCCTGTGCTCGCGCGTGGGTATCGCCACCGGCAAGGACCTGGCGCAGTTGAGCCGCGAACGCTACAGCCGGCGTTCGTCGTTCGTGCAATGGGTGCTCGCGGAAATCTCGATCATCGCCACCGACCTCGCCGAAGTCCTCGGCTGTGCCTTGGCGTTTCACCTGTTGCTGGGCGTTTCCCTGACCACCGGTATCGTCATCACGGCGTTTGATACGTTGTTGATCCTGGCCTTGCAAAATCGAGGTTTCCGCCGACTGGAAGCGATCATGCTGGCGCTGGTGGCGACCATCGGCGTGTGCTTCTTCATTGAGCTGGTGCTGATCAAGCCTTACTGGCCCGACGTGTTCCGTGGTTTCACGCCGTCGTTGTCGGCCATCAGTGATGCCGCACCGCTGTACCTGGCCATCGGCATATTGGGCGCCACGGTGATGCCGCATAACCTGTACCTGCACAGCTCCATCGTGCAAACCCGCCTGTTCGGCAAGGACCTGGCCAGCCGCCAGGACGCAGTGAAGCTGGCGCGTATCGACACCATCGGTTCGCTGGCGCTGGCGCTGTTGGTCAATGCGGCGATCCTGATACTGGCCGCCGCCGCTTTCCACCAGACCGGTCACACCGACGTGGTGGAAATCCAGGACGCCTATCACCTGCTCGACCCGTTGGTGGGCGGTGCATTCGCCAGTGTACTGTTCGGTGTTGCGTTGTTGGCGTCTGGTCAAAGCTCCACGTTCACCGGCACCCTCGCCGGGCAAGTAATCATGGAGGGTTACCTCAACCTGCGGATTCCGTGCTGGCAGCGGCGCTTGATCACTCGTGGCTTGGCGTTGATTCCCGCGTTCCTCGGCGTGTGGCTGATGGGAGATGATGCCATCGGCAAGCTGCTGATCCTGAGCCAGGTGGTGTTGAGCCTGCAGTTGCCGTTTGCGTTGTATCCACTGATCCGTATGACGGGTGACAAGCGCCTGATGGGGCCGTTCGTTAACAGTTCGCCAACGCGACTGCTGGCCTGGGCCTTGTTTGTGGTGATCAGCGGGGCCAACGCCTGGCTGATCGGGCAATGGTTGTTCTGAACTGATTTAAGCCAGGACGGCCAACGCTGTGTATTTGGCTAGCATGGGGTCGGCCGTCAATAGCTTCATCGGTTCGACGATGGCCGTTGCGATGATGAGCCGGTCAAACGGATCCCTGTGATGATGCTCAAGGTCCTTGACGGCGATTGCGTGTTCCGAGGTGATGGGTAATTCTACGTAGCCGCTTTCCAGGCAGTGCTCGCGAATGTCGTCCAGGTTCACATTCAGCTTTCCAAGCCCCACTTTTATAGCCAGCTCCCAGAATGTGGCAGCACTGACATAGATTTCTGCCGCGTTCTCGATCAGCTTTCTGGCCCTGCTGGACAGTTTTGGGTCATCGCTCAGGGCCCACAGCAGAATGTGCGTATCCAGCAACACCCTCATCGATGGTTTCCCTCGAACGCATCCAGCATGTCGTCTGGCAATGGCGCGTCAAAGTCCTCCGGTACCACCAGTTTTCCTTTCATCGCGCCTATTCGCCGACCCGCAGGTTTACCTACGGGAACAAGCCGAGCCATGGCGCGCCCATGCTTGGCGATGGTGATGATTTTGCCTGCGGCGGCCTCATCGACGAGTTTTGATAAGTTATTTTTTGCTTCGCCCAACGGTACCGTAATCATGTGCTCTTTCCCGGATTTTGGCCAAATATAGCCAAAATTTCGTAGGCAGGCAAAGATCAGCCGACTGCTGGTTGAGGACGATTTTTGCGAGCTTGGTTGTGTGTTTCCGAACGGGTAATGACTGGCATCCATGACGTCTCTCCTGAAGGAATTCGTCAAAGTCTGCCTGAGTTCAAGCGGTTTTTGCCCTGCGTTGCGTAAAATCAGAATCGACCTACTTGAAGAAAGATTTTCGCTGACAGGGCAGGGCGAACAGCTTTTGTTGCAGCTCAACGGTCCCAGTACGGCACGGCCCCAAAACACTCGACGAAGTAGTCAATCACCGTCCTCACCTTCAACGACAACCGCCGACTGCCTGGCCACAGCGCCGCTATCTGTTGTGGCTCCAGGGTCGTCGCCACTTCATAGTCGGTAAGCACCGCCTGCAGGCTGCCAGCACGCAGGCCTTCGCCAATCAACCACGATGGAAACACCACCAATCCCAGGCCTTGCTCGGCTGCGTGGGTCAGCGTGTCGGCATGGTTGCCGGTGATGGGGCCTTTGACGCTGTAGGGCGTCCAGTCGCCTTGCTCGCGACGGAAGAACCAGCGTTGCTGGCCCGTGACACCCTTGTAGGCCAGGCACTGGTGGTTAACCAGTTCGTCAGGATGGCCGGGCGTGCCGAAACGCTCCAGGTAGCCTGGGCTGGCGGCAAGCCGGAAGCGCTGGGGGGCGAAGATTCGCGCCTGCATGCCGGAATCGTTCAGCACGCCAATGCGAAACAGCAGGTCGGTGCCATCTTGCAACGGATCAACGTAGGTGTCGGTCTGCTGGATATCCAGTTGCAGCTTCGGATAACGCCGGCACAACTCCCCGAGCCACGGCGACAGATGGCGCTGGCCAAAGACCATGGGTGCATTGATACGCACCAGGCCGCTGGGTTCGCTTTCCTGCTCCTGCAGTGCCTGCCCGGCGGCTTCCAGTTGCTCCAGCATCAGTCGCGCATGACGGCCCAGCAGCCGCCCGGCTTCGGTAGGGCTGACCGCACGGGTATGGCGATACAGCAACTGCTGGCCGAGGGCCTGCTCCATCAACTGGATTTGTCGGGATATGGAGGAGGGCGCGAGGCCTTCGCGGCGTGCGACTTCAGAAAAACTGCCGTAGTCCAGCACCGCGACAAACAGGCGAAGCGCCTTGAAGCTCAGTTCGTTCAAGCCTTGCATCATGACTCCGTGCTGTGCGTATTGCGCAAAGGTGTTGTCGGCATGCTCCCATTTATCGCACAGCAGTGCCACCGGATAATGCGCGCCATTGTTCCTCTCTAACGCGCAGGTGATGTATGCAGGCTTCTTCAATGGAGGGTGTGGCTCAAGCCAGGCCCAAGACGTTTCTTCGGTTGCTGCTGCTACCGTTGGTGATTTTTGCCGGCATGGGCTTGTCGGTGGAGGCCGGGTTGCTCGGCCCGCTGGGGGTGCAGGTTGGGCACTTGTGGGCGACCTTGAGCATTTTTGGCGTCGGCTCGGCGATCCTGTTCTTGCTGTTGCTGTTCAGCGGCCCGCAAAAGGGCCCGGCGTTGACCGACCTGCCGCGCTGGCAGCTGGTTGGCGGTTTTCTGGGGCCGATGTACGTAATCGTGCTGACCCTCGCCACACCGCATATCGGCATCGCGATGACCATGATCGCGATTTTGTCGGGCCAGGTGGGCAAAAGCGTGCTGATCGACCACTTCGGCTGGTTCGGCGCCGCCCGCAAGCGGGTTAACGTTGAGCGCTGGATTGCGTTGGCGTTGATTGTGGTTGCACTTGTTCTGATTGCGCGGGGTTAAGGCGATGAATCTGATTCTGTTATTGGTGTTGGTAGTGGCTGCCGGTGCGGTGTTGAGTGTGCAGGCCGCCATCAATGGTCGCCTTGGGCAGGCAGTGGGCGTATTGCGCAGCAGCCTGCTGACGTTTGTGGTGGGGGCGATCACTACCGGCTTGCTGATCCTGTTCTTCGAGCCGGCTCATGCGGTGAGCCTGCTGGACGTGCCGAAATGGCAACTGACCGGCGCCTTGTTCGGTGTGGTGTACATGATGGTGATGGTCGGCGCGGTACCTATCGTGGGTACGGCGGTAGCGACGGTGGCGGTGATCGTTGGGCAGTTGGGCATGGGCATGTTGATCGACAACTTTGGTTGGCTGGGCAACCCGGCGATCGAGTTGTCCGGCAGCCGGATCGTGGCGATGCTGTGCCTGGCGCTGGCCCTGGTATTCATGTACCGCAGCAACGCTCGTCGGGCTGACTGACGGCGCTTTGAACCTTGCATCATTGCCTATAGTCATTGCTTGAGGTGCCGGCGTTCGCCGCACTTGGACGACCATGAAAAAGGAGTCTGACCATGCAAGAGAAAACATGCGCCTGCCCCCACTGCAACTGCCAGTTGGGGAAAAACGCGGTGATGAAGGACGGCAAGGGGTATTGCTGCCAAGGCTGCGCCGAGCATCATGCCCATGGTGAGCCTTGCGCTTCGGCGACCGGGTGTGAGTGTGCCAAGTCGGCCCGCGGCTAACGCGGGCCTGATGGAGGAGCGAGCAAGCTCGCTCCTGCCGTTCATTGGGGTTCCAACTCCAGCCTGAGGCTGTGATCCGCCAACCGCTGTCGGTCCCGAACCACGCCGCTGGTGCGCCGGCCCAACAACGCAAGCACTATTGTCTGCGCATCGTGAAGGTCCTCCGGCAACGGCTGGAACACCTGCAGCACCCACCCTCCCGGCTGGCTGCGTGACAGGCTGACCTGGCACTGTGCATGCCTGGGTAGCGGGCCAAACAACGTGTCCCGTGTGTAGTCGATGTGCGCCTTTCCGGTAACTGCATCGGTTTGATTCACCTGTTTCGTCTCCTTTATCAGGCTTGTGGGCGCGCATCCGAGCGGCGCCATTGCACATTTTCGATGCCGAATTTCTCGGCCTGGGGCTGGCTCGTCTTCTTTACCTGCTCCCGGGCGAAACGGCCGATACGGCCCACGCCGGCGTCGCAGCTTGCCCAATGCCAGGCTTCGGCAGTGTCGAGTTTTTCCAGACGGATGATGAAAGACTTGGGCTGGCCATGCAGCGTGTAGTCGATCACGAAAAGTTTTGCGTTAGTCATGGATCCGTTAACCCTCCTTGTGTCTTTAAGTGACCCTCTTGAAGCGGTAAAAATTCACTCGGATTAAGTGCCGCAGGTCTTATCATGGCGTTCCACCCTGAAACGATGTGCCTCTGAATGGCCCTTGCCGCGCCCCCCGATCTCAGTGATCACGCCATCCCCGTGCAACCCTTGGCGCGCACCTACCCGCGCGGGTTGTACGTCGAGCCTCATCAGCACGATTGGGGCCAGTTGCTTTACGCCATGAGCGGCGTGATGTGGGTCGAGACGCCGCAGGAGGCGCTGGTGGTACCGCCACAGCGCGCCGTGTGGCTGCCACCGGGGGTCGAGCATGGGATTCGCGTGGTCTCGGACTTGCAGATGCGCAATATCTACCTGCGTCCGGCGCTGGCCGCGACCCTGGACAGCCAGGTTCAGGTGATCGAGGTGGGTGGGCTGCTGCGCGAGCTGATCGTGGCGTTGGTAGAGCAGGGCGACAGTGCTGACCAGACCTACTACGAGGCGGTGGTGGGCCTGGCCCTGCTGGAGCTGCAACGAGCCCGGCGTTCGTCTATCCGCATCGCCTTGCCCATGGGCGCCGATCGGCGCTTGACCAGTGCCTGCCAAGCGGTGATGGCGTCACCTTCCCTGGACATTCCCTTTGAACAGCACGCAGAAGCTGCGGGTGCCAGCGTGCGGACCCTGGCCCGGCTGTTCCAGAACAGCCTGGGCATGGGCTTTGCCGAATGGCGCCGCCAGGTGCAGTTGGCCACCGCCGTGGCCGAGTTGATCCAGGGCCAGTCGGTCAGTGCCATCGCGCGGTCGCTGGGTTATTCACCGAGCAGTTTCAGCGACATGTTTCGCCGTGAACTGGGGATGGCGCCGTCGCAGTATCCTGTCTGAGGCTTGGCCGAAATCCTGAAGCACTTGGCCGATGCTTCGGATTTGAGCCCCCTACACTGACCGCATCAACCCCTGCTGCGGAGCGTTCCATGAATTACCTGATTTCCTTGGCCATCGGCCTGTTGGTCGGCGTGATTTACGGTGCCCTGGATTTTCGCTCACCCGCGCCACCCGCCATCGCCCTGGTAGGGCTGATGGGCATGTTGTTGGGCGAGAAACTCTGGCCCATGGGCCGGCAGTTGATCAGCACCTGGTTGTCCTGAAACCCTTTTTAACCTCGATGGATGTTGGCCATGAAAGCACTGCAATTTTCCGCCACCGGCGATCTTTCCGCCCTTGCTTACGTTGACGTTGCCACCCCGGTGCCGGCAGCCGGCGAAGTCCTGGTGCACGTCAAGGCCGCCGGGCTGAACCCCAGCGATGTGAAGAACGTGCTCGGGCGCTTTCCCTACACCACGTTACCGCGCATTCCCGGGCGTGATTTTGCCGGGGTGGTGCTGGAGGGGCCGCAGGACCTGGTAGGCCAGGAAGTCTGGGGCACCGGCCGCGACCTGGGCTTTTTCGCTGACGGTTCCCACGCCCAGTACCTCACCGTGTCGGCCAAGGGCGTGGCCCACAAGCCCAGCCATTTGAGCTTTGCCCAGGCCGCCAGCCTCGGCGTGCCTTACACCACGGCCTGGGATGCGCTTGAGCGCAGCGGTGTCGGCAAAGGCACGCGTTTGCTGGTGATTGGTGCCAATGGGGCGGTAGGCAGCGCGGCACTGGCCCTGGCGAAAATTCGGGGCGCCCAGGTGCTCGGGGCGGTGCGGCGCCCGGAACAGGTCGAGGCGTTGCGCGAGCAGGGTTTCGAGGGGCTTTTACTCGGTCAGCCCGACGCGTTGGGAGGGCAGGTCAACGCCCTGTTCGGTACGGGCGCTGACGTGATTTTTGACACCACCGGCTTCTGGCTACCGGCTGCCGTGGCGGCGCTCGCGCCGTTTGGCCGTATCGCGATCATCGCCGCGCCGGTGGACGGGCACGTGCAACTGCCAGCCCTGGCGTTGTACCGCAAGGGTGGGTCGGTGGTGGGGATCAATTCATTGCTCTACAACTGCGAACAGTGCGCCGTGATGCTGGAGCAATTCGGGCGGTTCTTTGACGAGGATTTGTTACCGTTGCCGAGCGGCTTGCGGGAAGTATCGCTGGCAGACGGTGTGCAGTGCTTTGAGGAAGTGAACCAGGGCAGTGCAGACAAGATTATCTTCCTGCCCTGACCCGGTCATTGTGGGAGCCCGGCTCCCACATTTGATGTTTGTTCAGGCCTCTGGAACGCCTATCTCCCACGCCGACCAGTTCTTCAGAATCGCCTGCACCAGCGGGTTGCCGGTGCGGTACAGGTTCTCCAGCGCTGGCACAAAACCACCCTGGTCTGCGTACTTCAACAGGTTGTCTACTTCGCTATAACCCGGGTACGGCCGATCAAAGTCGGAACCGGCCCGCACCACCGCCAAACGCTTGATATCCACCAACCCTTCACGGCTGGCCCGCAGCAACGCTTCATAGGTGGAGTTGTCTTCCTGCTGGGTGGTGCAGTACACGCCTTTATTATCCGTCAGCAACTTGGTCCAGACTTCGGCGCGTTCACTCAGGCGCGTCCCGGAGAACCAGGTATTGCCCGCCAGGGTGTCGCACTGGGTAACCTGCGGTGGCTGGTTGGCCGGAGCGTACGGGTAGTGTTTGCGCCAGGCCGTGGACTCCTTGCTTTCAGTGAGCTCGACTTTTTGCGACAGCGCAAACGCCTTGGCTTGCAGCTTGGGGTTGAGCTCGAACACTTCGGTCTTGTAGTCCAGCGGCGGCTTTTCGTTTGGCCCCTTGGTGTTGATGCCGATATAGCCGGTCGGCCAATCTTTCGGTGCATCGCGCGAATCCAGCTCCCACTGGGTGCCGAACTCCACCAGGTAATGTGCCCACGCGGCGGTGCCGATGGTGCCGTGGTGTGGGTTGATCCCGGCAATACCGGCGATCAGGAAGTAGCTCTGACGCAGGTCGAACTTGGGCGACAGCGCCAGTGCCAGGGTCGAGGCGGCGGCGTTGGTCTGGCCCATGCCGGTGACCAGCAGGCACACGTCCTGGGTGTTACAGCGAATCACCGGGTACTCGGCCGACAGGCCAGGCACGCGTACTTCCTGCTTGAGCTGCAGGCGATCGATCCAGTTTTGCGCCTCGGGGGCGAACATGGTGATCAGCATTACCTTGGGCTTGATCGGGGTGGCTTCGCTGGCCAGTACTACCTGTGGCAACAGCGCGCCGACGGCCAGGCCGATGGCGATTGAGAGGCGGGTAAAGGTCTTCATCTATTGCTCCTTGTTCACACTCAGAATTGATAGCCCACACCGGCGTAGTAACCCCAGCCGTTGGAGCGGGCGCGGAAATCACCGTCGCCAAAGTTCAGCTCGCTGCCGTCTTCCCAGTTGCCGCCGTTATGGAAGTAGCGACCTACCAGGGTGAAACGCAGATGAGTGAACGAATACAACAACACGTTTGTTGCAACCAGGGAGTTGGCAGTGCGTGCGGGGTTGTCTTTGTGCAGATCCGAGCCGAAATCGTAGTTGGTGAAGCCGATGTAGGTCAGCGATGCACCATTGTCGAAGCTGCCGATGGGTACGATGTACTTCATCTGCGCCCGGTAGCCGTCCCATGAATATTCGTTGCTGGCGCCGTAGTTTTCCCACTGGTAACGGCCATAGAAGTTGGCCGACAGGTTGACCCGCGAGTGGGTCTCGATGTCGGTGCCCAGGCCGCTGTACAAGGTGTTGGCACGGTTGGCCTTGTTGCTGCCGTGGTCGTAGATCCAGTCAAACGCCACGTACCATTCCTTGAACGGCCCGATGGCCAGGCTGCGGCCCGCGAGGTAGTCGATGGAGATACGTGGCTCGTGCTCCATGAATACCGGGGAACCGTGGTCCCAGGCGCCTTTGTCATTGCTGTTGCCGATGCCGAAGATCTTTGGGATGTCGACGTAGCCATACAGTTCGAACGGGCCTTTGCGGCCAAAGTATTCGTACTCCAGGTAAACGTCATCGGCGGGTTTGGGCCCAAAGCTGATGTCTTTGCTGCCGATGACCGTCAGGTCCTGGTTGAACCAGTCCGACAGGTACACGCCTTTTTTCGAGGGGCTGGCCTCCGGGGCCAGGGTTTCGCCCTGTGCTGAGTCATCGGCAGGCTTTTGCTGCGCCAAAATGGGTGCGCTGAGTACTCCCGTAACGGCAGCCAGTAGCAGGGAAACAGCAAAAGGAGTAGCCGACGCAGGTCGTCTGGAAGTGGGGTGCATTGAAAATCCCTGTTCGTACGCGGTTGTGGCCCGATTCTTCGGGTTGAGGTGAACTTGGCTGCCAAGTTCGTTCCGCAAACGTTTGCACAGGTTGTACCAATTTGTGTCAATTGCATGAAGGAATTAAGAAAAGTGGGAAATAGTCGGCCTTTTGGTCAGAAATGTGCCTTGGTAAACGGCAGCGCCTGATCACCGTTGCGGTTGAACAGGTAGGTGGCCGTTTCCCTGCGATATTCGCTGGGCGTCTGGTTCATCTCGATGCGAAAGTGCCGGTTGAAGTTGGAGAGGTTGGCGTAACCCACTTCAAAGCAGATATCGGCCACCGACCTCTCGCTTTGCAATAACAGGCGACAGGCACGCTGCACCCGGAACTTGCGCATCAGGTCGATAAAACCGTGGCCGGTGACGCGCTTGAAGAACCGCGAGAAGCCCGGTTCGCTCATGTCCAGGCGTTGCGCGATGACCGACAGGCGCAGGTCGCCGGTCAACTCGGTCATCAGGTAATCGAAAGCCTTGTGGATGCGCTCCGAGCTGCGGGCATCCAGGGTTGGCGTATAGCAGGCGCTGGCCAAACAGTGGGCTTGCCCGGTGGGCGCCTGCATCAAAGTGTGCAGCAATTGTATGAACAGCATCAGGCGCGCCAGCCCTTGGGCGGGGCCGATGGATTCCAGCAGTTGCGCGGCCTTCAGTGCGGTCTCGCCGGTGAATTCCAGGCCGCGCCGGGCCCGGTCAAACAGGCTTTGCAGGTCGCCCAACTCGGGAAGCGTGCTGCGCAGGGCCAGCAACGCGGCGCCGTCGAACTGCAACACCACATCACGCCCCGTCAGGTATTCCCCCGGGGCCAGGTCGCCGATCCAGTCGTGGGGCAGGTCGGGGCCGATCAATGCGACATGGCCGGCACCAAACGCACCGATATAGTCGCCCGCCACCAGCTTGCCGCTGCCCTTGCGGATCAAGTGGATCTCGAATTCGGGGTGATGGTTCCAGCGGGCCAGCTCGAACGGGTAGTCATGTTCGTACCAGCGAAAGCCATGTTCGGGCTCGGCCAGGATCACCTCCAGCTCGGCGGGGCGTTGCTCGAAAAGGGCGGAGCGGCTTGCTGGCATGGGCGTGGCCCTTCTGGGCTTTTTGGAATGGGACCAAAATACGCCTTTTGCCCAAGCCGCCGCTACCCGGGATTTTGCTTGCCACTGATACTTTTTTGATTCCGGGCGGCGCAGTTAAAAAAGTATCAGTCGAGCATTCGTCATGCGTTTGTCCGGCATCGGCCAAGCTGCTGTAATCGGACAGTCAACTACAAAAACAATAAGTGGAAACCGCCATGTTCAAGATTCCGAAAGCGCTGTTCCTGCTCTGCGGCCTCACGCTGGCGATCGGTGCCCATGCGGCCGAAACCGTGACCATCGCCACGGTCAACAACAGCGACATGATCCGCATGCAACGCCTGTCCAAAGTGTTCGAGGGGCAGCACCCCGAGGTGAAGCTCAATTGGGTGGTGCTTGAAGAAAACGTCCTGCGCCAGCGCCTCACCACCGACATTGCCACCCAGGGCGGCCAGTTCGACGTGCTGACCATCGGCACCTACGAAACCCCGTTGTGGGGCGCCAAGCACTGGCTGGAGCCGATCACGCCACTGCCCGCCGACTACGATGTGGACGACATTTTCCCCGCCGTGCGCCAGGGCTTGTCGGTGAACAATACCCTCTACGCCTTGCCGTTCTATGGCGAAAGCACCGTGACCTATTACCGCACCGACCTGTTCAAACAGGCCGGCCTGACGATGCCCGATCACCCGACCTGGACTCAGTTGGGTGAGTTCGCCGCCAAGCTTAACCAACCCGCCAAGGACCAATACGGCATGTGCCTGCGGGGCAAGGCCGGCTGGGGTGAAAACATCGCGCTGCTGAGTACCATGGCCAACGCTTTTGGTGCGCGCTGGTTTGACGAGCAATGGAAGCCCGAGCTGACCAGTCCCGAGTGGACAGCAGCAGCGAACTTCTACGTCAACACCCTGAAGAACTACGGCCCGCCGGGCGTCTCCAGCAACGGTTTCAACGAAACCCTGGCGCTGTTCAACAGCGGCAAATGCGCGATCTGGGTTGACGCCAGCGTCGCCGGCTCGTTCACCACCGACAAAACCCAAAGCAAAGTGGCCGACAGCGTGGGCTTTGCCGCCGCACCCACCGAGGTTACCGATAAGGGTTCGTCGTGGCTGTACGCCTGGTCCCTCGCGATCCCGGCGACCTCCAAGCACAAGGACGCCGCCAAAGCCTTCATCACCTGGGCCACCTCCAAGGAATATATCCAGTTGGTGGCGGACAAGGACGGCATCACCAACGTGCCGCCGGGTACGCGCCAGTCCACCTACAACGCGGCGTACCTTGGCGCAGCGCCGTTCGCCAAGGTGACCCTGCAGATGATGCAGCACGCCGACCCCGCGCACCCGTCGGCCAAACCCGTGCCGTACGTGGGCATTCAATACGTGACGATTCCCGAGTTCCAGGCCATCGGCACCTCGGTGGGCAAGCTGTTTTCGGCGGCGCTGACTGGCGGTATGACGGTTGATAAAGCACTGGCAGAGGCGCAGTCCACCACGATGCGCGAAATGAAACGCGCCGGCTACCCGAAATAATCAACTTAGGGGCACTACATTCATGAAACGACTGGAAGGTAAAAGCGCATTGGTCACCGGCAGCGCCCGGGGCATTGGCCGGGCATTCGCCCAGGCCTATATCAACGAAGGCGCGACCGTCGCCATTGCCGACATCAACCTGGAGCGGGCTCGGGCCACCGCCACCGAGCTGGGCCCGCAGGCCTACGCGGTAGCGATGGACGTCACCGACCAGGCCTCCATCGACGCCGCGATTGCCGCCGTGGTAGCGCAGGCCGGCAAGCTCGACATCCTAATCAACAACGCCGCCTTGTTCGACCTGGCACCCATCACCGACATCACCCGCGATAGCTTCGACCGGCTGTTCTCGATCAACGTCGCCGGTACGCTGTTCACCTTGCAGGCGGCTGCCCGGCAGATGATCAAACAGGGCCATGGCGGCAAGATCATCAACATGGCCAGCCAGGCCGGCCGCCGGGGCGAGGCGCTGGTGGCGGTGTACTGCGCGACCAAGGCGGCGGTGATCAGCCTTACGCAGTCGGCGGGCCTGAATCTGATCAAGCAGGGGATCAACGTGAATGCCATCGCGCCGGGTGTGGTGGACGGTGAGCATTGGGACGGGGTAGACGCAATGTTCGCCCGGCATGAAGGGCTGCCGCTGGGCGAGAAGAAAAAGCGCGTGGGGGGCGAGGTGCCTTACGGGCGCATGGGGACAGCGGAAGACCTCACCGGGATGGCGGTTTTCCTTGCTTCAAAAGAAGCCGACTACGTAGTGGCCCAGACCTACAACGTCGACGGCGGCAACTGGATGAACTGACGGCACTTGCTCCTGTGGCCGGCCCTGTGCTTTTGTGCACATGCCAGAGGAGAACGCCAAAATGACCGTCCCGATAAACACCGTTGCCTCATTTGATGTCGACGCCCAGAAAAGCTTCACGCCGCTGTGCCCCGATGAACTGCCGGTGGCCGGCGGCGACCAGATTGGCGCCGAGCTCAATTACATGGCCAGCCTCGCTGGGCGCCGTGTTGGTAGCAAGGACGCCCACACCCCGCACGCGCCCTGGGTCGTGCAACACCACAGCGAAATGCTGCAACCCACCGGGCTGGTGCATGCCGACGTGACCTGGGTCGCCCACTGCGTGCCCGGCACCGAGGGTTTCGCCCTGCTGGACGAATTGCCCGCGCCCTATGACTACGACTATTTCATCTGGAAAGGCGTCGAGCCGGATCTGCACCCGTACGGCGCCTGCTACCACGACCTGCACGACAAGCTCTCCACCGGGGTCATCGAATACCTCTACGCCCAGGGCATCCGGCGCGTGACCGTCGGCGGCCTGGCGCTGGACTACTGCGTCAAGACCACCGCGTTGCAACTGCTCAAGGCTGGCTTCGAGGTCATCCTGCACCTGCCGGCATGCCGCGGCATCAGCGAGGAGGGCGGTGTGGCGGCGGTTGACCACCTTGCACAAGTCGGCGTGATGATCAGCCGCAGCCGCGAAGAACTGGCCGCGATGGTTGTGCGAGTTGTCGAGCTTTAGCGAGGCTGCGATGGGGTCACCGCGGTGTGACCGGGTACCGAGTTGTCTGCATCGCGGGCAAGCCCGGCTCCCACACTAGGGCTTCATACCCACTAATACTTCCTGATCCTCCCTGCGCTGTTGACACACGCCCAATTGCTACGCGCGCCCACCTCGGCGGGCGCTGTAGAGCTGTTTATCGAGCATGGCTTGCATGCGGCGGTCGGGGTTCGGGATTTCCTGCACACCGGGTCGACGAGCACTGGCGCCTGCTGGACGACGACTTCATGAACATCAGCCAGGCCGTCGCGGTACCGGTGGCGCACGCAGCCGCTGCCGCGTTCGTCAAATCCTTTGTCGAACGGCAGAAAGCGAATGGCTTGGTAAAACAGGCGTTGTTGCGCAGTGGGCAAAGCCCGGAGCTGGCCGCGCCCTAGAGACGGCGCAGGAAGGACTTGACGATTTTTTGGGTGGCCTGGGTGGTGTCAAGGTCTTCCACTTGGGTGTAGGGATGCCACTGGCATTCCTTGATTTCACTCAGCGGCCGGGCTTCTTCGATATTCACCACCGAGGCCTCGAACACATGATGCAGCGTGTCGCTGGCTTTCAATTCCTGCAATAACAGCAAACCGTCCACGTTCAGCCCGGTTTCCTCTTCCAGTTCCCGTGCGGCTGCGCCCGCTGGCCGCTCGTCGCGCTCGACCTTGCCGCCGGGCAGTGCCCATTTCGATCGGGCTTTACGCACGAACAGGATGTGCCCCTCGTGCTCGCAAATCACCGTGGCCCTTATTTTCATCGTCTGTGCCCCCGCAGCTGGATGAGTGTCATAAAAGTGTAATGCAATTGTCATGCTAGGTGTTTATCCGGCAGGGTAGAGAGGGGGCCGGAAAACACCGATACTGCCCATCGAAAATACTCACCTGAAGGAGAAGCAGATGAACACCGTACGCTGGGGCATGATCGGCTGTGGCAGTGTCACTGAACTCAAGAGTGGACCCGCTTTCTACAAAGCGCCAGGTTCCGCGTTGGTGGCCGTGATGGGGCGCCGCGAGGAGGCCGTGCGCGATTATGCGGCACGCCATGGCATCGCCCGGTTCTACACCGACGCCCAGGCGCTGATCGACGACCCTGAAGTAGACGCGGTGTACATCGCCACGCCGCCCGATAGCCACCTCGAATACAGCCTGATGGTGGCCGCTGCGGGCAAGCATTGCTGCGTCGAGAAGCCCATGTCGCTGAACGCCGAGCAAAGCGCGTTGATGCAGCGCACCTTCGAACAGGCCGGGCTGCACCTGTTTGTTTCCTATTACCGACGCTCGCTGCCGCGCTTCCAGCAGGTGCGGGACTGGCTGCAGGACGGGCGCATCGGCGAGTTGCGCCAACTGACCTGGACCTTGTGCAAGCCACCGTCCGAGGACGACGCCAGCAGCGCCAACTGGCGTACCGACCCGCTGATTGCCGGCGGCGGTTATTTTGCGGACCTGGCCAGCCACGGTTTTGACCTGTTCCAGTACCTGGCCGGGGATATTGTCGACGTAGCCGGGTTTACCGCGCGCCAGGCCGGGCGTTATGCCGCCGAAGATGCGGTCACCGCCTGCTGGACCTTCACCTCGGGCGCACTGGGCATGGGCTGCTGGAACTTTGTCGCTGACCGGCGTGAAGACTTGGTGGAGTTGATCGGCAGCAAGGGCCGTATCACCTTTTCGGTGTTCGATGAGGCGCCTTTGCGGCTGGAAGGCGAAACCAGCGAGGAACTGGAAGTGCCCAACCACGCGCATATCCAATGGCACCTCGTGCTGGGGATGAACGCGCACATCCGCGGCGAAAGCAAACACCCGGCGCTGGCGATCGAGGCGTTGAAGACCGACCGGATCATGGACCGGGTGCTACAACGTAACCCCAATCTGGCTGTTTGAGCGTGCTTGAATTTTGTCTTTTTAAGGAATGAACGGATGAAAATGAAAGCAGTATGGATGGTGTTATGGCTGGTGCTGGCAGGTGCCGCTACGGCAGCGCCGAAGGCTCAGGGGCAGGCCGGTGAGTTTGATTTTTACCTGTTGTCGCTGTCCTGGTCGCCGACCTTCTGCCTGACTCACCCGGACGACCAGCAATGTTCGGGCAAGGGTTACGGGTTTGTTCTGCATGGGCTGTGGCCACAGTATGCAAAGGGCGGCTGGCCGGCATCGTGTGCGCCGCAGTCGCGGTTGTCGGATGCCGACTATGCCCGTGGCAAGACGTTGTTCCCATCGCCCAAACTGCTCAAGCATGAGTGGGCCAAGCACGGCACCTGCAGCGGGCTTGAAGCGTCAGCCTATCTGGACAAGACCGATGCCGCACTGGGCGTGGTCAAGATCCCGCAGGCGCTTGAGCCCTTCAATGTCCCGGGCAACCTGGCTGCGCGGGACATCGAAGCGCTATTTCGTGAGAGCAACCCGGCCATGGGCAACCATGGCCTTGCGGTGATCTGCAAGGGCGCCGTGTTGACCGAGGTGCGTGTATGCCTGACCAAGGACCTGGCGTTTGCCGGCTGCCCGCGCAGCGTCAAGAGCCAGTGCCGGGATGGCGACCTTCGTATCCCGGCCCAGCGCTAGGTGGCATCAGGCAGGCCCATAGTTTTTATGGGCTTGCTCGATTTCCTCCACCAACCGGTCAATGCCCGCCAGGCGCGCCCGGTTGTCATGGTCCCAGGGATGAAACCCCGGCTTGAAGTAATGCAGCCAGGGCAACGCCATACGCGGGAACACGCCCTTGGGCCCATACAGGAATTTGAGCATCCGCCAGAAGCCCTTCAAATGCCCGCCCGCACTGCGGTCGGCAAACAGCAGGCGCAGGTGGAAATCGAAGATCACCAGCCAAAAGAGCAGCGTGGTGGTGAGCATGGTGCCGGTGCGCAGCAAATAACGCGTGGGCCCGGGCTTGATCACACTGTTCCACACATCAAACGCCACCGCCTTGTGCTCGGTTTCTTCCAGGGCGTGCCAGTACCACATCTGCTGGTAACCCTTGACCGAATCACCAAACCGCGACGGGTCGCTGAGGAGGATTTCAGCGAGCATCGCGGTGTAATGCTCCAGGGCAATCGTCACCGCCAGGTTGAACGAGGCAGGCATGTACTTCTTTTGCGCGTCGAGGATCATCTTCAGCCGGCGATCCAGGAAATGCGCCGGCAGCCCGGCGGCTTGCAGCAGGTCGTTGTAGGCCACGTGCTCGCGGCTGTGCATCGCTTCCTGGCCGATGAACCCCTGGATTTCTTTCTTCAGTTGCGGGTCTTCGATGCGCTGGCGGTAATGGCGCACGCTGTCCATGAAGAACAGTTCGCCCTGGGGAAACAGCAACGACAGCGCGTTGAAAAAGTGCGTGATGAACGGGCCTTGTTCGTGCCAGTTCTTGATGCGTTCGGCCGGCAAGGCAAAACGGAGGTCGCGGCGAATCGGCAGCATGGTCGGTACTCCAAGTCAGAGACGGTGCTCTTCGTGGGTTTCAAGGACGGGCGAGGGCGCGCTGCGGTGTTTGGGCGCCATGCGTTTGCTGGCGAACACCACCAGCGCTTGATAGGCCGCTGGCAGGCAGCGGGCGAGCAGGTCCAGGAAGTAAGCGTCGCGGCCAATCAGCACGCGGCGTTTATTTTTGCGTACGCCGTTGAGGATCACGTTGGCGGCTTGATCGGCGTCGGTGATGAACAGCTTTTCAAAGTCGGCGCGGGCCTGTTGCTCGCTGTGGATCAAAAAGCCGGTCATGTTCGCGTCGATCCGGCTGCTGCGGCAGATGTCGGTGCGGATCCCTCCGGGGTGCACGCAGGTGGCTGAAACCCCGCTTTTTTGCAGGTCGAGTTCCTGGCGCAGGGATTCGGTAAAGCCGCGCACGGCGAACTTGGTGGCGTTGTAGCCGCTCATGCCCGGCTGGGCGAACAGGCCGAACACGCTGGAGGTGTTGACCACATGCCCGTCGCCACTGGCCTTGAGGTACGGCAGAAAGGCCTTGGTGCCGTACACCACGCCCCAGAAGTTGATGCCGACGATCCATTCCAGGTCGGCGTAATCCACGCCTTCGACGGTGCTGGACAGCGCGACGCCGGCGTTGTTGAAGATCAGGTTGATCTGGCCGTGTTCGGCTGCACAACGGGCGGCCCAGTCTTCCACGGCCTGGCGGTCGGAAACGTCCAGTACGTGCGAGGTGACAAGCACTGGCGCGTGGCCCTGGGCCGTGATCAGCGCGACGGTCTGCTCCAGGCCCTGGCTGTTTTTATCTGCCAGCGCCAGGTGGCAACCCTCACGCGCCAACGCCAGTGCCAGCGCGCGGCCCATGCCGGAAGCCGCGCCTGTGATGGCCGCCACGCGGCCGTTGAATGACTTCATGACAGGCTCCCTTCTGTGGTGGTGTGGGGCGGCGTCGCAGCCGGGCGCGGTGTGGACGGCGCCGGGACCAGGTTGGCGACGTAGTCCTTGAGTGCGAAATGCCGGGTGACTTGCTTGAAGCGCCAGGTCGAGCCGGGCCACAGCGTGGTGTTCTTGCCAGTGCGCGGGTCCAGGTACCAGCTCTTGCAGCCGCCGGTGGACCAGATGGTGCCCTTGAGTTTGTCCTGTAGCCTGGCGTTATAGGCCAACTCCACCGCCGGCTTGACGTCGACCGTAGCGATGCGATGGCGCTTCATCTGTTGCAGGGCGTCAAGGATGTAGGTGACCTGGGCCTCGATCATCAAAATCATCGAGTTATGCCCCAGCCCGGTGTTGGGGCCGACGATCAGGAACAGGTTCGGATAACCCGGCACCGTGGTGCCCAGGTAGGCATGGGCGCCGTCTTGCCAGGTGTCCATCAGGTCGATGCCGTTGCGCCCGATAACGCAGTTGCGCGGCAAGGGATCGGTGGCCTGGAAGCCGGTGCCGAAAATGATGCAATCGGCCGGATGCTTGATGCCATCGGCGGTAACCACCCCATCGGCCTCGATGCGGTGCACGTTGTCGGTCACCACCTGCACGTTGCTGCGTGACAGCGCCGGGTAGTAGTCATTGGAGATCAACACGCGCTTGCAGCCGATGGTGTAGTCCGGCGTGAGGGTTTTGCGCAGGGAAGGGCGGGCCACTTGTTTATGCAGGTGGCGCATGGCGATTTTCTGCACCATTTTCATCAGGCTCGGGTGCAGGGCAAAGCCCACTACGCGGCCTTCCAGTGCCCAGTAAAAAGCACCGCGCACCAGGCGTTGGGTAAAGGGCAGGTGTTTGAAGACCCAGCGTTCGGCGCGTGAAATCGGCCGGTCGGGCTTGGGCATGATCCATGGCGGCGTGCGCTGGAACAGGTCCAGGTGGGCCACCTGCGGCGCAATTTGCGGCACGAACTGGATAGCACTTGCGCCGGTGCCGATCACGGCCACGCGTTTGCCCTTCAATGAGTACTCATGGTCCCACTGCTGGGAGTGGAAGCGCTTGCCCTTGAAGCTGTCCAGGCCGGGAATGTCCGGCAATGCCGGGCGCGACAGGCCGCCCATTCCCGACACCAGCACCCGCGCGCTGACCTGGCGACCATTGCTGAAGCTCAGGCTCCAGCGCTGTTGCGCCTCATCAAACAGCGCTTTGTCCAAGCCCATGCCAAAGCGCAGGAACGGCGCCAGCTCAAAGCGCCGCGCGCACTGCTCCAGGTAGGCGCGAATCTCTGCCTGCGGCGCGAATTGCCGCGTCCAGTCCGGGTTGGGCGCAAACGAAAACGAATAGACATGCGATTGCACATCGCAGGCGCAACCGGGGTAGTGATTGTCCCGCCAGGTGCCGCCGAGAGCGTCGGCCTGCTCGGCAATGAAGAAGTCGTTGAACCCGGCTTCCTTGAGTTTGATCGCCATGCACAGCCCGGCAAACCCGGAGCCGATGATGGCGATGTCGACGGTGTCGTGGGCATTCATAGGGTGTCCCTCGTGGGCCGGTGGCGCCTTACGGGTTTCGACATCGGATGTGCTCCTTGTTTTTGTTTTGGCTTTTAGATAAAACACCATTGCAAAGGAAAATTGAATTAATTATTTTAAAAAAGATTTTAAATAATCTACCTGAAAATATCGTCTAGGCTACGACCCAGTTCCTCAAGTGCGACTTTTCCGACGGACGAGGGCTTTTACGCACGCAATTAAGGTCCAGGGTTTGGACGATGGCTGAGGTTTTGACCAATACCGGTCGGGCCGCCAGCAACGCAGGATGCAGAGGACCGAGCTATGGCTGTCGAGTGGGTTGTCGCAGCGTGTGTGTGTGTAGGGTTAAGCGTAGTGTTGTGGGGCTTCAGTGCCCGGATGACACGCCGTATAGAAGCTGCTGTTCCGATCAACGGGCGCTTTCTGGAGATCAACGGCGAGCGCTTTCATTATGTAGACGAGGGCAAGGGCCCGCCGTTGGTGATGATCCACGGGCTGATGGGCAGCAGTCGCAACCTGACGTACGCCTTGTCTGCCCAGTTGCGTGAGCATTTTCGGGTGATCACCCTGGATCGTCCGGGGTCGGGTTATTCCACCCGGCATGCCGGCACCGCTGCCGACCTGCCAGGCCAGGCCCGGCAAGTCGCCAGCTTTATCAAGACGCTGGACCTGGACACCCCGCTGGTACTGGGGCATTCCCTCGGCGGGGCGATTTCCCTGGCGCTGGCGCTGGATCATCCCCACGCTGTTTGCGGATTGATCCTGGTGGCGCCACTGACCCATCCCCAGCGCATGCTGCCGCTGGTGTTTATGTCATTGGCGATACGCCCCGGATGGCTGAGGCGCTTCATGTCCCATACCCTGACCATGCCCATCGGCCTGCTGACCAAAGGCGCCGTGGTCAAGGGCGTGTTCGCCCCCGACCCCGCGCCGGAGGACTTCGCTACCCGCGGTGGTGGCTTGCTGGGCATGCGTCCCGATAACTTTTATGCAGCCTCCACCGAGATCAACCTGGTCAACGATTGCCTGCCGGACATGGTCAAGCGCTACCCGCAGCTGACGTTGCCGATCGGGCTGATCTATGGCGCGCAGGACAAGGTGCTGGACTTCCGCAAACACGGCCAGGCCCTGGCCAGCCTGGTGCCGGGCCTGAAGCTGCAACTGGTGGAAGGGCGCGGGCATATGTTGCCAATCACCGCCGCCGAGCGTGTCGCGGCCATTGTGGAGCAGGTGGCCAAGCGCGTCCGGCCACCGCAAGACGCGACGGTTTTGCACCCGCCATTTGCACTGGCGAGCAAATAATTGTGCGACTGAACCCGCGGCTCAACCTCGTCAATCCTTGCTCTAGACACCTGACCAAACGGCTGAAAAAGAGACTGCCCGGTCACGTTCAAAAGGGTTCAAGAATTTAGTTGACGACCTAACGATTCCGCGCTATTTATTTAAAAAAATATTTCAATGTCTAATTTGAAATAATTTTTGAAGTGCCTAAGAGCGAATAAAATAATGAAAAAAACGCCTTTTATCGCATGGTTGAATTCTCGGAGCAGTCACCGCTCCGTGTACCTGTTCAGTGTTTCTTTTTGCACCCTGCCAACCTGCCTCGTGCGGAGGCTGCCATGAATCAGACCCTGGCTGCCCCGAACGTCTGGACCGACGGCAAACGCCACCTGTGGTGGCTCGGCATCATGCCCCTGGCAACCCCTTTGCTTTCTGGCGCCCTGGCCATCACCACCGGCGTGCAACAAATGTGGTGGGTGGGCGTGCTGGTGATCTTCGGCCTGATCCCATTGATCGACGGCCTGCTGGGTGAAGACCTCAGCAACCCGCCGGAATCGGCCGTCAACAACCTCGAATCTCAAAGCTACTACCGCTGGATCGTCTACACTGGCGTGCTGTTTGTCATCTCGTCCGTGGTAATCACCGGGTGGCTGGCGGCAGGCGGCATCGACTGGATCATCAACGGCGGCCTGTTGCACGCTACCGCTGCACTGGACCCGTCGAACTGGCTGGCAAAAACCGCCGCGTTCATCACGGCTCGCACTGAACTGCACGCCGAAGTCAGTTGGTTCACCTACCTGGGCATGGCAATGTCCACCGGCGCCGCCACCGGCATCGCGATCAACACCGCCCATGAGCTGGGGCACAAACCGCGCCTGCTGGAAGTCATCCTGGCCAAGATCACCCTGGCGCCGACTTTCTACGGGCACTTCTATACCGAGCACAACCGTGGCCACCACGTGCGCGTCGCCACCCCGGAAGACCCGGCCAGCTCGCGGCTCGGGGAAAGCTTCTGGGCCTTCCTTCCACGCTCGGTGTGGTTCAGCGCCCGCTCGGCCTGGAACCTGGAGCGGGAACGCCTGCGCAAACTCGGCCTGCCGGCCTGGCACTGGAAGAACGGGGTACTCAGCGCCTGGATGTACAGCGTGGTGTTGTGGGGCGCGATGATTGCCTGGCTGGGCGCGGCAGTGATTCCGTTCCTGATCATCCAGGGCGTCTATGGGTTCTCGCTGCTGGAGGTCGTCAACTATGTTGAACACTACGGCCTCAAACGCCAGAAGTTGCCCAACGGTCGTTATGAACGTTGTTCGCCCCGGCATTCGTGGAACAGTAATCGGATTGTTACCAATATCTTTCTGTTCCAACTACAGCGGCATTCTGATCATCACGCCAACCCCACCAGAAGTTATCAGTCCCTGCGTCACTTTGATGAATCGCCACAACTGCCATACGGTTATGCCAGCATGATTGTCTGGGCGTACGTGCCGTATTTGTGGCGACGACGCATGGACCACCGGGTACTTAACCATTATGCAGGGGATGTCACCCTCACCAATCTTCAACCTTCACAGCGTTTGAAGTACCTGGAGAAATACGGCAACACCAGCACCTTCTAACGTAAAGCAGTCAGCGGTAGGGCGTACTCGGGATCTGTGTATCGCGCAGGTTTTTATCGCGCGGAATAACCGATTTCGAGTACGGCTTAGTTGCCAAGAAGTGGTTTGACCCGAACAAAAATAAAATTAAGGGAAGGACGTACACCATGCAAACACCTGCCAGGTTCACCACGCACATTGTATTGGCCGCCCTGGGCCTGATCGTTTACCACCAGGCCCAGGCTGCCCGTATCGAACCTGCCGGCAGTGCGTTTACTGCCCAGGGCCCCATCAGCTTTTCCAAGGGCGCGTTGATCAGCGCGGACTGCACCATCAAGGTCGCCGGCAAGGTGGCGGCGGATGGTGCCTCGGTAAATGTCGACAAAGTTGAATTCGACGGCGGCCTCAAGTGCAGCCGGGTCGAAGCCATCAACTTGCCGTGGGTATTAGTGGCCAAAGACACCAAGAGCGGCTCGATGTCGAAGATCGCCGTCGATGTGCATGCCTTTGGTCTGGGCGGCAAGTGTGGCCCCTCTACGGCAGACGGAACCTGGGACAACGCCACCGGCAAACTCGAAGCGGTTAACGTGCCTATAGGCGAAGACTGCACGATTAAAACGGTATCGATCAAGATGCCGCCCAGTTTCAAAGTTGTTGAGTAACAGTTGGAAGTTGTAGCGGTAATTGAATTGAAATTTGGCTGGAAAGGGAAGTTCTGCAGATTCACCGTGACCTCTCGATCATGGCCATTACCCCTGGCGAAATGACTCGCCATAACATGTGAGGAAAAATAATGAAAAGTTTGAAAACCCTCGTTTGTGTAACTTCGTTTGCTCTGTGCTTTGGTGCGGCATCGATGGCCAGTGCCGCAACGTTCAGCCCTGCCAACGCTACGTTCACCACAAACGCTGGCGGAACGATTACGGTTAAATCGCCATCCTCTTTTGGCGGTGCAGTGACCTGTAATATTTCGTTTACCGGCAAAGTTCGCGCTGATGGCTCGGCAGCAGACATCACCGCCGCCACCGTCTCGGGCACCAGCCAGTTGTGCTCGTTGCCGCATATGACCAACCTGCCTTGGGTACTGTCGCCTGCTGGCACCGTGACCAACGTCGGTTACACCATCGCTGCCATTCCGCCACTGATTCCAGCCACTAACTGCGGCCCGTCCACCATTGCGGTGACCCTGGCCAACGTTGCCGGTGGCGCCAGCCTGAGTGCTTCCAACCAGCCGCTCAGCGGTAGTTGCACCGTGCAGAGCCTGGCCGTCACCGCGCCTGGTGTCAGCATCGCTCCTTGATAAACGCACTCCGTAAAAAGGGCTGATCACCCGTTAACGCAAGCGCCTCTCGCGAGGCGCTTGTTCACCCCAGGTGTGTGTTGCCCATGTGTCGTTACTTCTGGCGACCTGAGTCGTCATGGATGAGGAAGGAATAATGAAGCGCTTGAACGCCTTCGTTTATATCGGTTCGTTTGCACTGTGCGTCGCTACGGCGTCGATGGCTTCTGCTGCAGGCTTCAGCCCTGCGGGTGCAGCCTTTACTACCAGTGCGGGCGCCACGCTTACGGTCAAGTCGCCTTCGATGTTTGGTGCGGCGATAACCTGCAATATTCAGCTTTCTGGTGTGGTGCGCGGCGACGGTTCAGCCGCCGATATCCTCACCGCCAGCGTTTCGGGCAGCAATGCATTGTGCCGGCTGCCTTCGCTGACCCATTTACCCTGGGTGCTGACGCCCCCTGCTTCGGGAAGCGGTAACGGCGTGCTGGCCAACGTGGGTTACGCCATTCCAGCCAGTTCGCTCCCAGGCACCCAATGTGGCCCTACGGCCATTGTCGCCAGCCAGGCCAATGGTGCCGGTGGCTTTGATGTAACTGCTGCTAACCAAGTGCTTTCCGGTAACTGCACGGTGGTTTCGTTAAGCGCCCATATTCCAAACGTCATCATTGTTCCTTGATACGTACGTCGCATTGAGTCGATTGATTGCGCCCCCCGAGGGGGTGAACCAAGCAGCAAGACGAGCCGGCTGGGGCCGGTTCAGTGAAAAAACAATAAGGAGTGCCGCATGAATAATAAAAAACAACAGGTGCAGGTTTTGCTGGGGTTGGCATTGATGGGTGGGATGATGGTCGCCGCGCCTGTGCAGGCGGGTGGCTTTTCTACGCCAACTTATGGTGCTCCGGGGTGGGGACGTGCGTTTGGTGGTGGTTCGCTGTTCAAGAACGATCCCAGTTCGGCGTATAACAACCCCGCAGCAATGGCCTTCGTCGAACATAATGTCGCGCAATTTACCGTTGACTACGCGCGCATCAAGATCAAGTACAAGGGGCAGGCCAATGACTACCTGGGCCAACCGGTATCCAATACGCCGGTCGGCCCGGATGGCTTTCCCGGTTCAGTGACGACGGTCAATAACAACGATGGCGGCGAGGGTGGTTTTACTGCGTGGCTGCCGACCGGTTTCATGGTGATGCCGCTGGGTGACCGGTTCGCGTTCGGCCTGGCCCAGGTGGTACCGCAGGGTATGCGTTCAACCTGGAGTGAGGACTCCAAGCTTCGAGATTTCGCTGTGGACACCAAGATTGAAACGGTGGGGCTGACCGGGTCTCTGTCGTTCAAGGTCCGTGACGATTTCTCCATCGGTGGCGGGATCATCGTCCAGCACAGTAAAGGCTTCGTCAGCCAGAACATCGATTTGCTGGCGGCCGCGTCCAACTCGAACTCCCCGCTGTTTGGCGGCGCTCAATTCCCGGCGGGGGTGGGCGAAGCCTTGATGCGGGTCAAGGTCGATAATATCTCCACCGGCTGGTTTACCGGTGTGGTCTGGAAGCCCACTGACCAGGACTCCCTCGGCCTCAATTACCACGCCAAAATCAAGAACAAGATGACCGGCAAGTACAACATTCGCGCCGACCAGTTCTCCTACAACCTGATGACCCAACCGAGCCCGTTTGGTGGCACCGGCACACTGGTTGAACAGGCGTACCCAGGGTTGAAGTTGTTCCCGGACGGCGCCCATGCCAGTACCCAACTGGACATTCCTGCTACGGCGGCCTTTGACTGGGTGCACCAGTTCAACGACCGTTTCACCCTGGGTGTGAGTGCCGTGTGGACCCAATGGTCATCCTTCAAGGACCTGACTCTCAAGTCTGGCGACATCACCATCGTCTCCATTCCCTACAACTATCGTGACTCCTGGATGTACTCCGTGGGCGGTGACTTCAAAGCCACCGACGAGCTGACACTGCGTGCCGGTGTGGCCTCTGACCAGACACCGACGCGTAACTCCACGCGCGACCCTCGGATTCCGGACGGCGACCGTTACTTCCTGTCGTTGGGTGCCGGCTACGACATCAAGGCTATCCCAGGCTTGAAACTGGACGTCGCGTATTCCCATCAGTTCGTGCAAGACGTCAACCTCAAGACCAAGAACGTGGACCGCCTGGGTGGCGCGAGCCTGGACGGCAAGACCGAGTCCTCGGGCGACGTAGTCGCTGTGTCGGCAACGTATGCGTTCTAAGTAAATCGCAGCAGGATGGATTAGGGCGGCAAGCGCATCTTGGCGCTCTTATCCGGAGTTCTCTATCGGCGGGTCGCCCATGCGACCCGTTCCAACCTTCTTTCCATTGACCCACTCGGCTGACGCGTTCGGCCGCTGATGTTTTCGTCCAAGCATTAAATAAAAATTTCAAAACAAAATTTGAATTTGTCTTTTCAAGTTTGTAGTGTGGCTTTAAGCCGCAGGTCATTTCGACCTGCTTGCGCATCAGCCGTACCCTGAATTGAGTAGAGGTATCCCCATGGTTATCTGGTTATTGGCGGGACTCGCAGCAGCGATTGCCCTGGCGTATCGACAAGCCGCTGCCACCCTCTGGCTGGGTGCCGGCCTGGTCTGGCTGGCGGTCGGTTACCTGTTCAACGTGGTCGCCGGTTTCGGTGCCAGCGTGGTGGCAGTGCTGGTGGTGTTGCCCGCGCTGCTGCTGACGATCAAACCCCTGCGCCGCAGCCTGTTGACCAGCAAGGCCCTGGGCCTTTTTCGCGGCATCATGCCGGCGATGTCCGACACCGAACGCGCGGCCATCGAGTCGGGCACCGTGTGGTGGGACGCCGAGCTGTTCAGCGGCAAACCGCGCTGGGAGCGCCTGTTGCAAGCCGCTCCGGCCAGCCTCAGCGCTGAAGAACAGGCGTTCCTCGACAACGAAGTGGAGAACCTGTGCGACATGTCCAACGACTGGGAAACCACCCAGGTCTGGCAAGACATGTCCCCCGAAGGCTGGCAGTACACCAAGGACGCCGGCTTCCTCGGCATGATCATTCCCAAGCAATACGGCGGCAAAGGCTTCTCCCACTATGCACATTCGCAAGTGGTGATGAAGCTCTCCACCCGTTGCTCGGCGGCGGCGATTTCGGTGATGGTGCCCAACTCCCTGGGCCCGGCCGAGCTGCTGCTGCACTACGGCACCGACGCCCAGCGCAACTATTACCTGCCACGCCTGGCCCGTGGCGAAGACATCCCGTGCTTCGCCCTGACCAGCCCGTATGCCGGCTCCGACGCCGGGGCAATTCCAGACCTGGGCATCGTTTGCAAAGGCTTGCACGAAGGTGAGGAAGTACTGGGTTTCCGTGTGACCTGGGACAAGCGCTACATCACCCTCGGCCCAATCGCCACCGTGCTGGGCCTGGCTTTTCGCGCCGAAGACCCGGACGGCTTGCTGGGCCAGCCTGGTGCCCTGGGCATCACCTGTGCGTTGATCCCGACCAGCCATCCGGGTGTGAACAGCGGCCGGCGTCACTGGCCACTCAACGCCGTATTCCAGAACGGCCCGACCACCGGCAAGGATGTGTTTATCCCGCTGGAATGGGTGATCGGTGGCCGCGAACAAGTCGGCAACGGCTGGCGCATGTTGATGGAATGCCTGGCCGCCGGCCGGGCGATTTCCCTGCCGTCGGCCAACGTCGGCCTGGGCAAGGTGGCCGTGCGCGGCACCACGGCTTACGCGGCGATGCGCAAGCAATTCGGCCTGCCGATCGGCAAGTTCGAAGGCGTGCAGGCACCCTTGGCGCGTATGGCCGGGCATCTGTATGCCTGCGACGCGGTGCGCAAGGTCTCGGTGGCTTCACTCGATGCCGGTGAAAAGCCGTCGGTAATCTCGGCTATCGCCAAGTATCACGTTACCGAACGGGCGCGAATCATCGTCAACGACGGCATGGATATCGTGGCGGGCAAGGGCATCTGCATGGGCCCCAACAACTTCCTCGCCCGGGCCTACCAGCAAAGCCCCATCGCCATCACGGTGGAAGGCGCGAACATCATGACCCGCTGCCTGATCATCTACGGTCAGGGCCTGATCCGTTGCCATCCTTATGTGTTCCGCGAGATGGAAGCAGCGCGCAACACCGACCGGCGCAAGGCCCTGGTGGATTTCGACAGCGCGATGTTCGGTCACCTGAGCTTTGTGCTGGCCAATACCGTACGTGCCGCGGTGCATGCGCTGACGGGCGGGCGGCTGATTTCGGTGCCGGGCAAGACCGATCCCGCGCTGGCGGCCTACTACCGCCAGGCCAATCGGTTGTCGGTGGTGCTGGCGTTGATCTCGGACATTTCCATGGGCGTGCTGGGCGGCGCCCTCAAGCGCAAGGAAAGCATCACCGGGCGGCTGGGGGACATTCTGTCCCAGCTGTACATCCTGTCCTGCGTGCTCAAACGCTTTGAGGACGATGGCCGGCCACAGGCGGATCTGCCGCTGGTGCATTGGGCCGCGCAGGACGCGTTGCTGCGCGCCCATGAAGCCCTGGCAGAAGTGCTCGACAACTATCCGTCGAAAGCCGCGGCCGCCGTGGTGCGTGGCTTGACGTTCCCGTTTGGTATCCCGCAGCGCAAGCCGTCGGATCGGCTGTTGGCGCAAGTGGCGGAGCTGGTGCAAGTACCGGGGGAAACCCGCGACCGCTTGCTGGGTAACTCCTACATTCCGCGTCCGGAAATCGACAAGCTGGCGTATGGCGAACTGGCCTTGCGTCTGCTGCCACAAGTGGAACTGATCGAGGCGCGACTCAAGGGTTCGGTCAAGCAAGGCCTGATCGAGCCGATGCCGATTTCCAGTGCTGCGTTTACGCCGTGGCGGGTCAAGGCGCGGGCGCTGGAGTTAATCAGCGATGACGAAGAAAGCGTGCTCGCGCGCTATGTGGAGTACGGCGATCACGCGATTCAGGTGGACGACTTCCCGCAGGACTTCGGCTTGCTGGAAGCCCTGCAACAGCGTCAACAGGCGTTGGAACAGGCCGCCAAACCGAGCGCAAAACGTCGCGCCAGCCAAGGCGAAAACGCACCGGTCAACTGACTGGAACTGGAGGAACACGGTCAATGTGGGAGCTGGCTTGCCTGCGATGCAGACGCCGCGGTGTATCCGTTACACCGAGGCGATGCCATCGCAGGCAAGCCAGCTCCCACAGGGGATCGGGTTTCCATGGCAACACCGTGTTGTGAGTGAGTTTATCCATGAGTGACAGCTACCTTTCTTTCGTCAATTCCCCTTGGGGAGCCTGGCTGGCCCGCACTGCCGGCCTGCCCCAACCCCTGACGCTGCAACGCCACCGCAGCGGCCAACAAGGCCTGGCCAACCCGGTAATCGTCGCCGGGGCAGGGCGCCTGGGGGCGGAAATCCAGCGCATTTTCACCGCCACCGACACGGTGAGCGCAACCGCCGCGACCCTCAAGGCGCCCTCAACGGTCAAGGTCCAGGGCGCGGTGTTCGACGCCAGTGCCATCGCCGACCTCAAGCAACTGGACGAGCTCTACGCATTCTTCCACGCCAACGCCAAGCGCCTCGGGCAACACGCCCGGGTGGTGGTGCTCGGCACCGCGCCAGAGCTGTGCAAGGACTTGCCGCAAGCCATCGCCCAACGCGCGCTTGAAGGTTTGGTGCGGTCACTGGCCAAGGAATTGCGCCGGGCGATCACGGTGCAACTGATCTACGTCGCGCCCGGCGCTGAAGGCGCGCTGGAAAGCAGCCTGCGGTTCTTCCTGTCGCGGCGTTCGGCCTATGTCTCGGGGCAAGTGGTACGCCTGGAAAAGCCGGTGGACACCCAAGCCGAAATCAACTGGGACAAACCCCTCAGCGGGCGCCGGGCCCTGGTCACCGGTGCCTCCCGTGGCATCGGCCTGGCGATTGCCCAGGTGCTGGCGCGTGACGGTGCGCAAGTGGTCTGCGTGGATGTGCCCCAGGCCCAGGACGCGCTGCAACAGGCGGCCAGCAGTGTCGGCGGTACCGCGCTGGCACTGGACATCACCGCCCTTGATGCCGCGCAACAGTTGCAGGCGCATGTCAGCCAACACGGTGCATTTGACGTGCTGGTACACAACGCCGGGATTACCCGCGACAAGACCATCGCCAAGATGACGCAAGCCGCGTGGCGCAGTGTGCTGGCGGTCAATTTGGAGGCGCCGTGGCACCTGAGCACGGCGCTGTTGGAAAGCCAGGGCGTTAAGCCCGGTGGGCGGATCGTGTGTGTCTCGTCGATTTCCGGTATCGCCGGCAACCTTGGGCAAAGCAACTACGCCACCTCCAAGGCGGGGGTGATCGGCCTGGTGCAAGGCCTTGCACCGCACGCGGCGGCGCAGCAGGTGACGGTGAATGGCGTGGCGCCCGGATTTATCGAAACCCAGATGACCGCAAAGATCCCGCTGATGATTCGCGAAGCGGGCCGGCGGATGAATTCCATGTCCCAGGGTGGGCAACCCATCGACGTGGCAGAAACCATTGCCTGGCTGGCGCACCCGGCTTCCGGCGGGGTCAATGGCCAGGTGGTGCGGGTCTGCGGCCAAAGCCTGTTGGGAGCCTGAGCATGGAATACGTGACGCAGATTATTGACCCGCCGCCCTCACGTTCGCGGCTGTTGCTGGACGGTGTATTGGGCTTGCGCAAACCCAAGGTCGAAGGCGCGCCGGCATTACCGAACGAACGCCTGGTGCGCTCGGCGGTTGAGCTGTCTTCACAAGGGATTGCAGCCTATGGCCGGGCCTGCGGTTTTCGCCGCGAGCAGGGCGTGCCGCTGTCCTATCCGCACGTGCTGGCGTTCCCGCTGCACCTGATGCTGCTGACCCGGCCGAGCTTCCCGTACCCGGCCAGCGGCATGGTGCACCTGGCCAATCGCATCCGTCAGCATCAACGCTTGGCCGAGGGCCAGGCGTTGCGCCTGGAGGTGTATTGCGCGCGCTGGGTTGCCCATCCCAAGGGCCAGGCGTTGAGCATCGCCACCCGCGCCTACAGCACAGGCACGTTGGTGTGGGAAAGCGACAGCCTGTATTTGCGCCGTGATGTAAAAGCCCCGGTCGGTGAGCCGTGGGACGACGTGCTGGCGTTGCAGCAAGACGGTTTGCTGCGCACCCAACGCTGGGTGTTGCCGGCCGGTCTGGGGCGGCGTTTCGCCAAGGTGTCGGGGGATTTCAACCCGATTCACACCTCGATCATCGGCGCCAGGCTCTTCGGTTTCCGCCGGGCCATTGCCCACGGCATGTGGACCCTGGGCCGCGCCTTGGCGGCCCAGCAACCACCCGGTGGGCTGGGCCAGGCCGAGGCTCATTGCGACTTCAAGTTGCCGATCTTCCTGCCCGGCCAGGTCGCCCTGTGGAACGTCCCGCCAACCAGCGCGCGGCGTGAGTTTGAAGTGCGCAATTTCGCTGGCGACAAACCCCATATGCGTGGGCTGTTTATCTGGAATGAGAACCCTTGATGAGTGACTACAGCTTCAACCCGGCCCCGACCCGCCGCGTGGCGATTATCGGCGGCAACCGCATTCCGTTTGCCCGTTCCAACACCGTGTACGCCCACGACAGCAATCAGGATTTGCTGGTCGCCGCCCTGCAAGGTCTGGTAGACCGCTACAACCTTCATGGCCTGCGCCTGGGTGAGTTTGCTGCGGGAGCTGTGATCAAGCATTCCCGGGATTTCAACCTGGCTCGGGAAAGTCTGCTGTCCACCACGCTGTCTGCGCAAACGCCGGCCTACGACCTGCAGCAAGCCTGCGGCACGGGCCTGGAAGCGGCGTTGCTGGTGGCAAATAAAATTGCCCTCGGGCAAATCGAAGTGGGCATCGCCGGTGGTTCCGACACCACCTCCGACGCACCCATCGGCATTAACGAATCCCTGCGCCATACCTTGCTTGCAGCCAACCGTGCCAAGGGCCCCGGTGCCAAGTTGAAGGCATTGATGGGCGTGCGCCCGTCGATGTTGTTCAAGCCGCTGCTGCCGCGCAATGGCGAGCCGCGCACGGGCCTCTCCATGGGTGAACACTGCGAAGAAATGGCCAAGCGCTGGCAGATCAGGCGCCTGGCCCAGGACGAACTGACCCTCATCAGCCACCAGCGGTTGGACGCGGCGTACACGCAGGGCTTCTTCGATGATTTGGTCAGCCCGTATCGCGGCCTGGCACGGGACAACAACCTGCGGGCCGACGCCAGCCTGGAGAAACTCGCCAGCCTGTCCCCGGCCTACGACCGCCAGAACGGCACGCTCACCGCCGGCAACTCCACGCCCCTGACCGATGGCGCCTCGGTGGTGTTGCTGGCCAGTGAGGAGTGGGCCGCCGAACGCGGCTTGCCCGTGATGGCCTATTTACGAACCGGTGAAACCGCGGCGGTGAGTTTTGTCGACGGCACCGAAGGCCTGCTGATGGCGCCGGCCTACGCCGTGCCGCGCATGCTCAAGCGTGAAGGCCTGACGCTGGCTGACTTCGATCTGTTCGAGATCCACGAAGCCTTCGCCGCCCAGGTGCTGTGCACCCTCAAGGCCTGGGAAGACCCGGATTACTGCCGCGACCGCCTGGGCCTCGACGCGCCGCTGGGCAGCATCGACCGCGCCAAAATGAACGTCAACGGCGGCTCCCTCGGCTGCGGTCACCCGTTCGCCGCCACAGGTGGCCGGCAACTCGCGGCGCTGGCCAAGGCCATCCACCAGCGTGGTGGCGGGCGCGGCTTGATTTCGATCTGCGCGGCGGGTGGGTTGGGCATTACCGCCATCGTTGAGAAGTAGTGCCAAACCATAAAAACAACAAGGAGACTGTCATGAACGCTGTAAGCCTGGAACAGACCGAACGCCTCTGGTTGAACGCTTACCTGCCCGGCGTACCGGCAGACATCGATGCCGGCATCGAGGAGTACCCGTCGTTGCGTGAGGTGTTCCTGGAGCACTTGTACAAGTTCCGTGACCGTGTGGCCTACGTCAGCATCGGCACCGAGATGACCTATGCCGATTGGCAGGTGCAGGGCATTGCCTTTGCTGCGTGGCTGCAAGCCCAGGGCGTGAAGAAGGGCGACCGGGTGGCGCTGATGATGCCCAACTGCTTGCAATACCCGATCTGCCTGTTGGGCACGATCCTGGCCGGCGCTGTGGTGGTCAACGTCAACCCGCTGTACACCGCCCGGGAGCTGCAACACCTGCTCAAGGACAGCGAGGCTGAGACCATCGTGATTTTCGAAAACTTCGCCCATACGTTAGAGAAGGTCGTCGCTGCCAGCACTGTCAAACGCGTGGTGGTGGCGGCCATCGGTGATTTGCTCGGCACCTTCAAGGGCGCGGCGATGAACTTCATCCTGCGCAGTGTGCAAAAGCAGGTGCCGAGCTTCCACCTGCCGGGGGCGGTGCGCTTTAACCAAGTGTTGAAACAGGGGCGCGGGAAGACCCATCTGGCGGTGCCGATGAATCGCGAAGACCTGGCCTTCCTGCAATACACCGGCGGCACCACCGGCGACGCCAAGGGCGTGATGCTCAGTCACCGCAATATCATTGCCAACCTGTTGCAGGCCAAAGCGTGGGTCGGGGATCAACTGGACCAGAATCAACAGGAAACCAATGTCACGCTGTTGCCGCTGTACCACATCTTTTCCCTGACGGTGAATTGCCTGATGTTCATGTGCCTGGGCGGGCGCAACATCCTGATCGCCAACCCACGAGACGTGAAGCGGGTGCAGATGATCCTGCGCAAAGAGCGTTTCAACGGGATTGCCGGGGTGAATACGCTGTTTAATGGCCTGCTGGAAAACAAGGAGTTCTGCGCCCGTGACTTTTCCGATTTGCGCATGGTGATCGCCGGCGGCATGGCCACTCATACCGCCGTGGCCAAGCGCTGGAAGGAAGTCACCGGTTTGCCGATCATCGAAGGTTACGGCCTTACCGAGTGCTCGCCGGTGGTGAGCATCAGCCCCATCGATATCTCGCGGATGCGCGAGATGGAATTTACCGGCAGCATCGGCGTGCCGTTGCCGTCGACCTGGGTGCGGTTTATTCGTGAAGACGGCGAGCTGGCGGAACTGGGCGAGCAGGGCGAGTTGCAAGTGCGCGGGCCGCAGGTGATGCAGGGTTACTGGAAGCGCCCGGCGGAAACGGCCGAGGTGCTGGATGCCGAAGGGTGGCTGTCCACCGGGGACATCGGGGTGATGAATGAGCAGGGCTTCATTCGCCTGGTGGACCGCAAGAAAGACATGATCCTGGTGTCCGGGTTTAACGTGTACCCCAACGAGATCGAAGACGTGGTGGCGTTGCATCCGGGCGTGGCGGAAGTGGCGGCGATTGGGGTGGAGGATGGGGTGACCGGCGAACGGGTGAAAATCATCGTGGTGCGCAAGGATCCGAGTTTGACCCAGGAGCAGATTCTGGCGCATTGCCGGGAATATTTGACGGGGTACAAGGTGCCGCGGTTTGTGGAGTTTCGTACTGAAGAGTTGCCCAAGACGACGGTGGGCAAGGTGTTGCGGAGGGCACTGCGCTAAATGTAGGAGCTGGCTTGCCAGCGATGACGGTGTGTCAGCCTGTACATCTGGCACTGATCCACCGCCATCGCAGGCAAGCCAGCTCCTACATGATCGCCATCAGTCGTCGAATCCCACCTGTTCATGAATCTCATCGACCTTTAACTCCAGCCGATACGCCACGGCAATAAACAACGCCTGGCACAGGCACAACGTCGCACTCAGTGACCTGAACGCAAACGACGACCCTTCGTTCACCAGCAACACCGTGCTTGCGCGCTTGGCCAAGGGTGACAGGTTGCTGTCGGTGATAATCAGTGTCTTGGCCTGATGATGCTGGGCAATGCGCAGGCAGTGCTGGGTTTCCTTGCCGTACGGCGTAAAGCTGATGGCAATCACCAAATCGTTGGCCCGCACACTGCGCATCTGCTCGCGATAACTGCCGCCCAACCCCGAGACCAAATGAATGCGCTTGTTGGTGTGCTGCAGGTTGTACACCAGGTAATCCGCCACAGCGAACGAACGGCGCACGCCCACCACGTAGATATTGTCGGCATTCACCACCAGGTCCACGGCCTTGTCGAAGGCTGCGTCATCCAGCTCAAGCCCCAGGCGCTCGATGCCCGACAGGGTGGCATTCACGCACTCACGGGCCAGGTCGCCGCCGCTGGCTTTCTGCGATTTGTTGGCGATCATGCTGCGGATGCGCTGCTGGTAGTTCTGCACCGGCGTGGTCTTGTGGGTGTAGGCCTCGCGGAACAACGCCTGCATCTCACTGAAACCACTGAAACCGAAACGCTGGGAAAACCGCACGATGGCCGAGGGGTGCACTTCGCATTCCCGCGCGATGTCGCTGATGCGGTCGACCATGATCCGGTCGCTTTGCTGGTTCATGTAGCTGGCGATGCGCTTGAGCTGGCGTGGCAGGCTCTCGTATTCATCGGTGATCAGCTGCAACAGCCGCTCGGCGTTCAGCGGCGGGCTGGCGAGTGCGTCTTCCGGGGCGCTCTGGGACATAGGGAATCCTTCTGGCTTGTTCTTATAGGGCGCGTTGCGGCGCCCCTGACAATAAGTCGATGTGCGCAAGTCTACAGGGTAGGCGCAAAAAAATACCTCGGCATCCCGTGCCACGGTGCTGCTGAATCGATGCACCGTGGCTGGAATATACCGATGATGACTTATTGGAAAATATATTCCACAAAAAATATTTATAGAATAAATATTGATTGGCGTCGCCAGACGTTCTAGTCTGCTTGCACCAAGAGCGTGTGCCGCCACCACGACGGCACACGCAGGCTGATAAAAATAACAGGAGCCAGCATGGGCCAGACTCGTTTTGCCAGTGGGCGTCAATTGGATCTGATTTGCCTGGGACGCCTGGGCGTCGACCTTTACGCACAACAAGTGGGTGCGCCCCTTTCGGATGTCTCAAGCTTCGCCAAGTACCTCGGTGGTTCCTCCGCCAACATCGCATTCGGCACCGCGCGGCTGGGGCTCAAGTCGGCGATGTTGAGCCGGGTGGGGGACGACCATATGGGACGTTTCCTGCTGGAGTCCCTGGCCCGCGAAGGCTGCGACGTCAGCGGCATCAAGGTCGACCCGGAACGCCTCACCGCCCTGGTGCTGCTGGGTCTAAAGGACCGCGAAACCTTCCCGCTGGTGTTCTACCGCGAGAACTGCGCCGACATGGCCCTGCGTGCTGAAGACATCAGCGAAGCCTTTATTGCTTCGAGCAAGGTGCTGCTGATCACCGGCACTCACTTCTCCACCGACGGCGTGTACAAGGCCAGCATCCAGGCCCTGGACTATGCCGAGAAGCACAACGTCAAACGTGTGCTCGACATCGACTACCGCCCAGTGCTCTGGGGCCTGGCCGGCAAGGCCGACGGCGAAACCCGCTTTGTGGCCGACCAGAATGTCAGCCAGCACGTGCAAAAAATCCTCCCGCGTTTTGACCTGATCGTCGGCACCGAAGAAGAATTCCTGATGGCCGGTGGCAGCGAAGATTTGCTGACAGCGCTGCGTACGGTGCGCGGCCTGACCGCCGCAACCCTGGTGGTCAAGCTCGGCCCGCAAGGCTGCACGGTGATCCATGGCGACATTCCGGCGCGCCTTGAAGATGGCGCGATCTATCCCGGCGTACGGGTGGAAGTGCTCAACGTATTGGGCGCCGGTGATGCCTTCATGGCCGGATTCCTCAGCGGTTGGCTGGAAGACGCCAACGACGAGCGCTGCTGCCAGTTGGCCAATGCCTGCGGCGGCCTGGTGGTGTCGCGCCATGCCTGCGCGCCGGCGATGCCGACCCGTGCCGAACTCGACTACCTGTTCAACAGCCCGGTGCCAATTACCCGCCCGGACCAGGACGCGGTGCTGCAACGCCTGCACCGGGTCAGCGTGCCGCGCAAAGTCTGGAAGCAGCTGTTTGTGTTTGCCTTCGACCACCGTTGGCAGTTGGTAGAACTGGCACAGAAGGGCGGCCAGGACCTGGCGCGGATCAGTGCCCTCAAGCAACTGTTTATCCAGGCCGTGGAACGGGTTGAAAGTAAACTGGCGGAGCAAGGCGTCGAGGCGGACGTCGGGATTCTGGCTGACCAGCGTTTTGGCCAGGACGCGTTGAACGCCGCCAGCGGTCGCGGCTGGTGGATCGCCCGCCCGGTGGAAGTGCAGAACTCACGGCCGCTGGTCTTTGAACACGGGCGCTCGGTGGGCAGCAACCTGATTGCCTGGCCCCAGGAGCAGATCATCAAGTGCCTGGTGCAATTTCACCCCGACGACGAGCCGCTGCTGCGCCTGGAACAGGAAGCGCAACTCAAGGCCCTGTATCAGGCGTCCCTGGTCAGCGGCCACGAGCTGCTGCTGGAAGTCGTGCCGCCCAAGGATCACCCGTCCACCTATCCCGACGTGCTGTATCGCAGCCTCAAGCGCCTGTACAACCTGGGTATCTACCCGGCGTGGTGGAAGATCGAGGCGCAGTCGGCCGCGGACTGGAAAAAGCTCGACGAACTGATTCAGGAGCGCGATCCCTACTGCCGGGGCGTGGTGCTGCTGGGCCTGAACGCGTCGGCCGAGTGCCTGGCCGCTGGCTTCCAGCAAGCGGGCCAGAGCCAAACCTGCCGTGGTTTTGCCGTGGGCCGCACGATCTTCCAGGAGCCAAGCCGAGCCTGGCTGGCGGGGGAGATTGACGATGAGGGGCTGATTCAACAAGCCCAGGGCATATTCGAACAGCTGATCAATGCCTGGCGCAGCGCCCGAAGTTGAACACCGGTCGTTGAATTGGAATGCAATCAAAGGTGGGAGCTGGTTTATGTGGGAGCTGGGCTTGCCCGCGACAGGATCCACTCGGTCTATCTGAAGCACCGAGGTGTCTGCATCGCAGGCAAGCCAGCTCCCACACAAGCTGGCTTCCACATAAAGCAGATCTCAGGCAACTCTGAAAAACAATAATAGGTGCAGCCATGCCCGCTATCCGAATTGGCATCAACCCGATCTCCTGGAGCAACGACGACCTGCCGGCCCTGGGCGGCGAAACGCCGTTGAGCACAGCCCTCAGCGAAGGCAAGGACATCGGCTACGAAGGTTTTGAACTCAACGGTAAATTCCCCAAGGACGCCAAGGGCGTGGGCGATGTGTTGCGCCCCTACGACCTGGCACTGGTCTCCGGCTGGTATTCCAGCCGCCTGGCCCGGCGCTCGGTGGCAGAAGAAATCGAGGCCATCGCCAGCCATGTCGAACTGCTGCGCGAAAACGGCGCCAGCGTCTTGGTATACGGCGAAGTCGCCGATTCGATCCAGGGGTCGCCGGTACGCCTGATGGAACGCCCGCGTTTTCACAGCGAACAGGCCTGGCAAGAGTACGCCGACAAACTCACCGAACTGGCGCGCTTCACCTTGTCCCAGGGCGTGCGCCTGGCGTACCACCACCATATGGGCGCGTACGTCGAGTCCCCGGAAGACATCGACAGCCTGATGCGCCTCACCGGCCCCGAAGTCGGCCTGCTGTTCGATTCTGGCCACTGCTACATGGGCGGCGGCGAGCCTATCGAGGTGCTGCGCAAGCACATCGACCGCATCTGCCACGTGCACTTCAAAGACGTGCGCAAGCCGGTGGTGCAACTGGCACGCAACCAGATGTGGAGCTTCCCGGACTGCATCGTCAACGGCACCTTCACCGTGCCCGGCGATGGTGATATCGACTTCGCCGCGCTGCTGGATGTGCTGTTGGCCGCCAACTACCACGGCTGGCTGGTGGTGGAGGCGGAACAGGATCCTGCCGTGGCGCCCAGCTACGTCTATGCGAAGAAGGGCTACGACACCCTGCGCGCACTGCTCAGTGAGAGGATTGGACAATGAGCCTGTTGGTCAAAAGCAGCAAACGCGGGCAAACCATGGTCGCGCTGGAAGAAGGGCGCCTGGAATACGTGGGTTTTGCCGCCTACCGCCTGAGCCTGGGCGAAACCCTGCCCGTGACGGCCGGTGATAAAGAACTGTGCCTGGTGCTGCTCAGTGGCCGGGTGAACATCCAGGGTGAAGGCTTCAACTGGGAAAACCTCGGCGACCGCCACTCGGTGTTCGAAGACAAATCACCCTTCGCCGCCTACCTGCCGCCGGGCACCGACGCCCAGGTAACCGCACTCAGCGACGTACAGATCGCCGTGTGCGCCGCGCCCGGTTCAACGGACGCCGGTCTTGAGCCTCGCTTGATCCGCCCCGAGCAATGCAAGCGCAGCGTGCGCGGCAAGGGCGCCAACACCCGCTACGTGTGCGACATCCTGCCCGACAGCGAGCCCGCCCATTCGCTTTTGGTGGTGGAGGTACGTACGCCGTCCGGTCACTCGTCGAGCTACCCGCCCCACAAGCACGACACCGACGATTTGCCGCACCAGAGCTTTCTCGAAGAAACCTATTACCACCAGGTCAACCCGCCCCAGGGTTTTGTGTTCCAGCGGGTCTACACCGACGACCGCAGCATCGACCAGGCCATGGCCGTGGAAAACAGCGACCTGGTGGTGGTGCCCAAGGGGTATCACCCGGTCAGCGTCCCGTATGGCTACGAGTCCTACTACCTGAACGTAATGGCCGGCCCCACGCGCGCCTGGCATTTCCATAACGACCCGCAGCACAGCTGGCTGCTGGATCTTTAAGCACCTTCGACGGAGAACAATAATGAGCAACGCCCAGGTAATCGGCCATTACATCAACGGCCAGGTGCAGGACAGCGACAGCGAGCGCTTCAGCAATGTATTCAACCCGGCCACGGGCGAAGTCCAGGCCCGCGTGGGGTTGGCCAGCCAGAAGACCGTCGATGACGCCGTGGCTTCAGCCCTCAAAGCGTTCCCCGCGTGGTCCGAACAATCGTCCCTGCGTCGTTCGCGGGTGTTGTTCAAGTTCAAGGAACTGCTCGACCAGCACCACGATGAGCTGGCCGAAATCATCAGCCGCGAACACGGCAAGGTGTTCTCCGACGCCAAGGGCGAAGTCACCCGCGGCATCGAGATTGTCGAGTACGCCTGTGGCGCGCCCAACCTGCTGAAAACCGATTTCAGCGACAACATCGGCGGCGGCATCGACAACTGGAACCTGCGCCAGCCACTGGGCGTGTGCGCCGGCATTACCCCGTTCAACTTCCCGGTGATGGTGCCGCTGTGGATGATCCCGCTGGCGCTGGCCACCGGTAACTGCTTCATCCTCAAGCCGTCCGAGCGCGATCCGTCCGCCAGCTTGCTGATGGCCCGCCTGCTGACCGAAGCCGGGCTGCCCGACGGCGTGTTCAACGTGGTGCAGGGCGACAAGAGCGCCGTAGACGGCCTGTTGCAGCACCCGGACGTCGAGGCGATTTCGTTTGTCGGCTCCACGCCAATCGCCGAGTACATCCACCAGCAAGCCACCCAGCGCGGCAAGCGTGTGCAGGCGCTGGGCGGTGCGAAGAACCATATGATCGTGATGCCCGACGCCGACCTGGACCAGGCGGCCGACGCCTTGATCGGCGCGGCTTATGGCTCGGCGGGCGAGCGGTGCATGGCGATTTCGATTGCCGTGGTGGTGGGCGATGTCGGCGACAAGCTGATCGAAAAACTGCTGCCGCGTATCGACCAGCTGAAGGTCGGCAACGGCATGCACAAAGACAGTGAGATGGGGCCGCTGGTCACCGCCGAACACAAGGCCAAGGTCGAAGGTTTTATTGACCAGGGCGTGGCCCAGGGCGCGAAGCTGATCGTCGATGGCCGTGGCTTCAAGGTGCCGGGCGCGCAGGGTGGTTTCTTCGTTGGCGCGACCTTGTTCGATCACGTCACCACCGAGATGAGCATCTACCAGCAAGAGATCTTCGGGCCGGTGCTGGGCATCGTGCGGGTTGCGGATTTTGCCAGTGCCGTCGCCTTGATCAACGCCCATGAGTTCGGCAACGGCGTGTCGTGCTTCACCAGCGACGGCGGCATCGCCCGCGCCTTTGCCCGCACCATCAAGGTCGGCATGGTCGGCATCAACGTGCCGATTCCGGTGCCGATGGCCTGGCACTCGTTCGGTGGCTGGAAGCGCTCGCTGTTCGGTGACCACCACGCCTACGGTGAAGAAGGCATTCGTTTCTACAGCCGCTACAAAAGCATCATGCAACGCTGGCCTGACAGCATCGCCAAGGGCCCTGAATTCAGCATGCCAACCGCCAAGTAACTTTTTCGAGTGTGGAGCACAACAATAATGAAGTCGCCTCTACGTTTTGCCCTGAACCGCATGGTCGCCCCCAGCCTTTCCCTGCCGGATTTTATCCAGTTGGCGGTGACCCTCAAATGCGACGCCATCGAGATCCGCAACGACCTTAAAGGCATCGAGATTGAAGACGGCACCCCCGCCAGCCGCGTGCGCGAATTGTGCGCGGTGCACGGCATCACCGTGCTGACGATCAACGCGCTGTACCCCTTCGATGTGTGGAATGACGAACGCCGCGCCCAGGCGATCAAGCTGGCTGCCTATGCCCGCGAATGCGGTGCGCAGGCCTTGGTGATGTGCCCGTTGAACGACCGTGCCGATTCACGCAACGAAGCCCAGCGCGCGGCCGGCTTGCGCACAGCCTTGAGCGAGCTGGCGCCGATCCTGCGCGAATACGGGATTCTCGGTTTTGTCGAGCCCTTGGGATTTGAAGAATGCTCCCTGCGCCGCAAACGCGTGGCGGTGGATGCGATCAAGGCCATCGGTGGCCTGGATGTGTTCCGTGTGGTGCACGACACCTTCCACCACCACCTGGCCAGCGAACATGAGTTCTTCCCTGAGTTGACCGGGCTGGTGCATATCTCTGGCGTGGAAGATGCGCAGGCGCCGCTGAACTCGATCCGCGACGGCCACCGCGTATTGGTGGGCGAGGGTGACATCCTCGGCAACGCCGCGCAGATCGACACCTTACTCAGCACCGGCTACAGCGGCCACCTGTCGTTCGAGCCGTTCGCCGAAAGCGTGCATGGGCTGGCGGATATCAAGCAGGCCTTGGGGGCGAGCATGGCCCACCTGCAGAAACGATAAGGGGCACCACATGACCACAACCCGATTGACCATGGCCCAGGCCCTGGTGAAGTTTCTGGATAACCAGTACATCGAAGTCGATGGTGTGCAGAGCAAATTCGTCGCCGGCATTTTCACGATTTTCGGCCACGGTAATGTGCTGGGTCTTGGCCAGGCGCTGGAACAGGACAGCGGTGACCTGGTGGTGCATCAGGGCCGCAACGAGCAGGGCATGGCCCACGCGGCAATTGGTTTTGCCAAGCAGCACTTGCGCCGCAAGATCTACGCTTGCTCCTCTTCGGTAGGGCCGGGCGCGGCGAATATGTTGACCGCTGCGGCGACCGCGACGGCCAACCGGATCCCGTTGCTGCTGTTGCCCGGTGACGTGTACGCCAGCCGCCAGCCGGACCCCGTACTGCAACAGATCGAGCAGTTCCACGATCTGAGCATCAGCACCAACGACGCCTTTCGTGCGGTGAGCAAATACTGGGACCGCATCAATCGCCCCGAACAGTTGATGACGGCGGCGATTCACGCCATGCGTGTGCTCACCGACCCGGCGGAAACCGGCGCCGTGACCCTGGCCCTGCCGCAGGATGTGCAGGCTGAAGCCTGGGATTACCCGGATTACTTCCTGCAAAAACGTGTGCACCGTATCGACCGTCGTCCGGCCACCGAGGCGATGCTGGGCGATGCGGTGGCGGCGTTCAAGGGCAAGCGTAAACCGCTGATCGTGTGTGGCGGCGGGGTCAAATACTCCGGGGCGAACGCCGCGCTGCAAGCCTTTGCCGAGCGTTTCGACATTCCTTTCGCGGAAACCCAGGCGGGCAAGAGCGCGGTGGTGTCCAGCCATCCACTGAACCTCGGCGGCCTCGGTGAAACCGGTTGCCTGGCGGCGAACCTGCTGGCGCCTGAAGCCGACCTGATTATCGGCATCGGCACGCGTTATACCGACTTCACCACGTCGTCGAAGTCGCTGTTCAAACACCCTGAAGTGCGGTTTCTCAACCTCAATATCAGCCCGTGCGATGCGCTGAAACTGGATGCCGTGCAGTTGCTGGCGGATGCCAAGGTAGGCCTCCAAGCGCTGGCTGAAGCCCTGGGCGACTATCGCTCCAGCTGGGGCGATCAACCACGGGATGCCAAGGCGCAGCTCGACGCCGAGGTCGACCGCATCTACCAGGCCGATTACCAGACCGAAAACTTCGTGCCGGAAATCAACGACCACATGGACCCGGCGGTGCTGCGCGAATTCATCGAGCTGACCGGTTCCTGCCTGACCCAAAGCCGCGTACTCGGCGTGTTGAATGAAACCCTGGCCGCCGACGCGATCATCGTCGCCGCCGCCGGCAGCCTGCCCGGTGACTTGCAGCGCAGCTGGCGCAGCAAGGGCGTCAACACCTACCACGTCGAGTACGGCTATTCGTGCATGGGCTACGAGGTCAACGCCGCATTGGGCGTCAAGCTCGCCGAGCCTGGGCGCGAGGTGTACGCACTGGTGGGCGATGGCTCTTACATGATGCTGCATTCGGAGCTGGCCACCTCGATCCAGGAGCGGCGCAAGATCAACGTGGTGCTGCTGGACAACATGACCTTCGGCTGCATCAACAATTTGCAGATGGAACACGGCATGGACAGCTTCGGCACCGAGTTCCGCTTCCGTAACCCTGAAACCGGCAAGCTCGACGGCGGTTTTGTGCCGGTGGACTTCGCCATGAGCGCGGCGGCCTATGGCTGCAAGACCTATAAGGTCAATACCGTGGAGCAGCTGCAGGCGGCGCTGGCCGATGCGCTTACACAAACGGTGTCGACGCTGATTGATATCAAGGTTTTGCCCAAAACCATGATCCACAAATACCTGTCGTGGTGGCGCGTGGGTGTGGCGCAGGTGTCCACCAGCGAGCGCACCGATGCGGTAGCCAAACAACTCAATGAACGCCTGGCCAAGGCCCGGCAGTACTAATAACAAGAGGAGTGTTTCCATGTCTTTGAAGTTGGGTGTTATCGGTACTGGCGCCATCGGCCAGGATCATATTCGTCGTTGCAGCCAGACCTTGCTCAACAGCCAGGTGGTGGCCGTGACGGACATCAACCTTGAGCAGGCTGCCAAGGTCGTCTCGGAGCTGAAACTCACCGCCGAGGTGTACCCGGACGGCCACGCGCTGATCAACTCGCCGCAAGTCGAGGCGATCCTTGTGACCTCCTGGGGCCCGAGCCACGAAGAGTTCGTGCTGGCGGCCATTGCTGCCGGCAAACCGGTGTTCTGCGAGAAACCACTGGCCGTGACCGCCGTAGGTTGCCGCAAGATCGTCGAGGCCGAAGTGGCCCACGGCAAGCGCCTGGTGCAAGTGGGCTTCATGCGCCCGTATGACCAGGGCTATCGCGCGTTGAAAGCGGTGATCGACAGCGGCCAGATCGGCGAACCGTTGATGCTGCACTGCGCCCACCGCAACCCGAGCGTGGGCGAGAACTACAAGACCGACATGGCGATTACCGACACCTTGATCCACGAGCTGGATGTGTTGCGCTGGTTGCTGGCCGATGACTACGTGTCGGTGCAGGTGGTGTTCCCGCGTAAATCGAGCAAGGCGCTGGCGCACTTGCGTGACCCGCAGATCGTGCTGCTGGAAACCGCCAAGGGCACGCGTATCGATGTGGAAGTATTCGTGAACTGCCAGTACGGCTACGACATTCAGTGTGAAGTGGTGGGTGAGACCGGCATCGCCAAGTTGCCGGAGCCGTCCCAGGTGCAGATGCGCAGCGGGGCGAAGCTGTCGAACGCGATCCTGATGGATTGGAAAGACCGGTTTATCGCGGCCTATGACGTCGAGTTGCAGGCGTTCATTGATGGCGTAAGGGCAGGACAGGTCGGCGGGCCGTCGGCGTGGGATGGTTTTGCGGCGGCGGTGGCGGCGGATGCGTGTATCGAAGCGCAGAACAATGGGCAGATTGTGAAAGTAGGTCTGCCGCCCCGTCCACATTTCTACGGATAACCACCTATTCCACTGGAGGACCCCGGCCAGTGTGGGAGCTGGCTTGCCTGCGATGAAGGCGGCACATTCAACATCACTGTCGCCTGATACACCGCTATCGCAGGCAAGCCAGCTCCCACATTTGATCGGGTCCCACCCTCAGATTCGGGAGAGCTTCTAACATGCGCATCGCATTAGACCCCTACATGTACCGCCACCTGCCCCTCGGCCAAATGGTCGACAAGGCCGCCGAGCTGGGCTACCAGCACATCGAACTTTCACCCCGTGAAGACTTCCTGCCGTTCTACAAGGCCGCCCGGGTGGACCGGGCGCGCATCAAGGAATTTCGCAAGGCCTTGAGCGACGCCGGCGTGCAGCTCTCGTCGCTGCTGCCCATGTACCACTGGGCCGCCGCCGACGAAGGCTTGCGTGTTGCCGCCGTACGCAACTGGAAGCGCGCGATCCAGATCGCCGTGGAAATGGACTGCGAACTGGTCAACAGCGAATTCACCGGCCAGTCCGACAACCCGCTGGTGTGCGAAAACCAGTTCATGCGCTCCATGGACGAACTGATGCCGGAGTTCGAACGTGAAGGCGTCAAGCTGGATATCCAGGCGCATCCGTACGACTTCTGCGAGCGTAACAACGAGTCGGTCGACATCATCCGCGGCCTCGACCGTGACTGGATCAACTACCTCTACGCCGCGCCGCATACCTTCTTCTACGACGACGGCAAGGGCGATATCGCCTCGATGCTCAAGTACGCAGGCTCCAAACTCAGCCATTTGATCATTGCCGACACCTACAACCACCGGGCGTCGTCCAACTTGCGCTACATCGTCAACCCGCCGGGCGTCACCGCCACCGTGCACCAGCACTTGGACATCGGCCAGGGCGAGGTCAACTGGGAGGCGTTTTTTGGCACCCTGCGGGAAATCAAGTTCGACGGCATCGCCACGGTGTCGGTGTTTGCCTGGGAAGACCGGCCGGATGAGTCCAACCGGATGATGCTGGAGCGGGTTACCCGCGAACTGTGCTCTTAGATCGTTGTGGCGTGTTCTGTGGCGAGGGAGCTTGCTCCCGCTGGGGTGCGAAGCGCCCCCAAAAGGTTGCGACTGCTACGCGGTCGAGCGGGAGCAAGCTCCCTCGCCACAATTAACCAAGGAGTATTTGTATGCGAATCGGACTGGTTGGATACGGCAAAGGTGGCCGCGTTTTTCATGCACCCCTGATAGCCAGCTTGCCGGGGGCGACCTTTGTCGGGGTGGTGACGCGTTCACCTGAACGTCGCGAGCAACTGGCGACGGACCACCCCGGTGTCAAAGCCTTTGACAGTATCGGGCAGATCACCGATGCGGGCGTTGATGCCCTGGTGATCTCCACCACCCTCAAGGGCCGCCCGGCGCTGGTGCTGGAGGCCATTGAGCACGGTGTGGCGGTGGTCAGCGACAAACCTTTCGCCAGCAACGCCGAACAGGCACAAGCCTTGATTACCGCCGCCGAGCGCCAGGGCGTGCTGCTCAGTGTCTACCAGAACCGCCGCTGGGACTCGGACTTCCTGACCGTGCGCAAGCTGATCGATGCCGGCGCCCTGGGTACCGTGACCCGCTTCGAGTCCCGTGTGGAGCGCTACAACCCAGGCTCGGTGGGCAATGCCAGCGGCGGTGGTTTCCTGCGGGATTTGGGCAGCCATTTGGTGGACCAGGCCATGCAGCTGTTCGGCCCGGTGGAGCGGGTGTTCGCGCAGTTGCACTACACCGCGGATGAGCCCAACGTGGACCACGGCTTTTTTGTATCGTTGACCCACGCCAACGGGGTGGTTTCACACCTGTGGGGCAGTGCCCTGCAAAACAGCCAGGCCCCGCGTTTTCGGGTGAATGGCACGGCCGGTTGCTACACCGTCGAAGGGCTGGACGGCCAGGAAGACGCGCTGTTGGCCGGCAAGACCCCGAAAACCGAAGGCGAGCACTGGGGCGCCGAAGAACATCGACGCTGGGGCTGGTTTGAGCAAGGCGAGGAACGCGAGCGGGTCCCGTCGGAAAAGGGCCGCTGGAACCAGTTCTACAGTCAGCTGCAAAGCGCGGTGGAAGGCCATGGTCCATTGCCGGTGGATGCGCGGGATGCGTTGGCAACCACCCGTGTGCTGGATGCCGCGCGCCTCAGCTCCGAGCGTCAGCAGGTCGTGGAAATGGCTGATGTGGAGCGTCAAAGATGAAAAATAGAATAAAATTCTAAAACAGGTTGATATGGAAATTATTTTCCAATAAAGTCATTCCAGGTTGCATAAAGTACGTTCGGACTCGATTCGGACGACTCGACAAAAACAAGATCAAAACAACCAGGTACCGTCAGATGAAAATCTTCAACGCTGTACTGCGAGTTTTACGTCCTGCCCTCCCACGTCGCGGTCTGCCCCGCGCACGGCCTCTGTATTTCGCCTTCCTTAATGTCCTGTGCGTCGAAAGCAAGGGCGCCCTGGTGTGCTGCATTCCGGGAGCGCCGATCGTTCGGCTGCCTTCCTCGCAACAACAAGAGTTCTAAGTAAACGTACGTCCAAAAAACCAACAAGAATTTGGAGACAGACCGTTCATGAAGACCAAGATCCGTTTCGCCTCGCTGGCCCTGTCCATAATGCTTGCCAGCGGTGTGGCGAGCGCTGCCGACATCAAGGTGGGCGTCAGCATGTCGCAGTTCGACGACACCTGGCTGACCTACCTGCGCGAAGACATGGACAAGCAAGCCAAGTCCTATCCCAAGGGTGACGGCGTGCAACTGCAATTCGAAGATGCCCGTGCCGACGTGGTCAAGCAGCTCAGTCAGGTGGAAAACTTTATCAGCCAGAAGGTCGACGCCATTGTGGTCAACCCGGTCGACACTGCGTCCACCGGCAGGATGATCAAGGCCGCGACCGAGGCGGGCATCCCGCTGGTTTTCGTCAACCGCCGTCCTGACCAGAAAGACTTGCCCAAAGGCGTGGCCACCGTGGTTTCCGATGACAAGGAGGCCGGTCGCCTGCAAATGCAGTACCTGGCGGACAAGATGGGCGGCAAGGGCAAGATCGTGATTCTGCTGGGCGACCTGGCCAACAACTCGACCACCAACCGTACCGACGGCGTAAAGGAAGTCCTGGCCAAGTACCCGGGCATCAAGATCGAACAGGAACAGACCGGTATCTGGCTGCGCGACAAGGGCATGACCCTGGTCAACGACTGGTTGACCCAGGGGCGTGAGTTCAACGCCGTGGTCGCCAACAACGATGAAATGGCCATCGGGGCCGCCATGGCCCTGAAGACCGCCAGCGTTAAACCGGGCAGCGTATTGATCGGTGGGGTTGACGGCACGCCGGACGGGTTGAACGCGATCACCCGGGGCGAGATGACGGTGTCGGTGTTCCAGGACGCCAACGGCCAGGCCGTGGGTTCGGTGGAAGCGGCGCGCAAGATGGCGAAGCACGAGGCCGTCGAGCAGAACGTGGTGATCCCGTTCAAGCTGATCACGCCAGACAACGTCAAAGACTTCAAGTAGCCCTTAATAACAACAATAAACCGGCAGGGCGGCCACGGCGGCCCTGCTGACGGAGTACCCGATATGTTTGCTCAAGCGACTGCTTCGCAAGCCCCGCTGCCGGGCCCGCAACCCGACGGGCTGACCGAGCCCTACCTGCTGGAAATTTCCAACATCAGCAAAGGCTTTCCCGGCGTCGTGGCCCTGGCCGATGTGCAGCTGCGGGTGCGCCCCGGCTCGGTGCTGGCGCTGATGGGCGAGAACGGCGCGGGCAAGTCGACGCTGATGAAGATCATTGCCGGCATCTATCAACCCGACGCCGGTGAAATCCGCCTGCGTGGCAAGCCGATCAAATTCGAAACGCCGTTGGCCGCGCTGCAAGCCGGCATCGCGATGATCCACCAGGAACTCAACCTGATGCCGCACATGAGCATCGCCGAGAACATCTGGATCGGCCGCGAACAGCTCAACGGCCTGCACATGGTCAACCACCGGGAAATGCACCGCTGCACCGCCGAGCTGCTGGCCCGGCTGCGGATCAACCTCGACCCGGAAGAGCACGTCGGCAACCTGAGCATTGCCGAGCGGCAGATGGTCGAGATTGCCAAGGCGGTGTCCTATGACTCCGACATCCTGATTATGGATGAACCGACTTCAGCCATTACCGACAAGGAAGTGGCTCACCTGTTTTCGATCATTGCCGACCTCAAGTCCCAGGGCAAAGGCATCATTTACATCACCCATAAAATGAACGAAGTGTTCTCCATCGCCGACGAAGTGGCGGTGTTCCGCGACGGTGCCTATATAGGGCTGCAGCGGGCCGACAGCATGAACAGCGACAGCTTGATCTCGATGATGGTGGGGCGTGAGTTGAGCCAGCTGTTCCCGGTGCGCGATAAACCTATCGGTAATTTGCTGCTGTCGGTGCGCGACCTGCGCCTGGACGGGGTGTTCCAGGGCGTGTCGTTTGACCTGCACGCCGGGGAGATTCTCGGCATTGCCGGCTTGATGGGCTCGGGCCGTACCAACGTGGCCGAAACCATCTTTGGCATCACCCCAAGCTCCGGCGGCGAGATCCAGCTGGACGGCAAGACCGTACGCATCACTGATCCGCACATGGCCATCGAGAAGGGTTTTGCGCTGTTGACCGAAGACCGCAAGCTCAGTGGTCTGTTCCCGTGCCTGTCGGTGCTCGAAAACATGGAAATGGCCGTGCTGCCGCATTACTCCGGCAACGGCTTTATCCAGCAAAAAGCCCTGCGTGCCCTGTGCGAAGACATGTGCACCAAGCTGCGGGTGAAAACCCCGTCGCTGGAGCAATGCATCGACACCTTGTCCGGTGGCAACCAGCAAAAAGCCTTGCTGGCGCGCTGGCTGATGACCAACCCGCGGCTGTTGATCCTCGACGAACCCACCCGCGGCATCGACGTGGGCGCCAAGGCCGAGATCTACCGGCTGATTTCCTACCTGGCCAGCGAAGGCATGGCCGTGATCATGATTTCTTCGGAGCTGCCGGAGGTGCTGGGCATGAGCGACCGGGTGATGGTGATGCACGAAGGCGACCTGATGGGCACCCTGGACCGCAGCGATGCGACCCAGGAAAAAGTCATGCAACTGGCTTCCGGTATGACGGCGGTCCACTAACGAACAGACGGCGCCGGCCCGTTGTGGCCGGCGCGACGCGATAAAAAAAGGTGAGTGGTTATGAACGCGATACTGGAAAGCAAACCCGAGGAAAAGAAGCCTGTCACCGCGCCGGTCAAGCACCGTCGACGCATCCCCACCGAACTGAGCATCCTGCTGGTGCTGATCGGCATTGGCCTGGTGTTTGAGTTGTTCGGCTGGATCGTACGCGACCAGAGCTTTTTGATGAACTCCCAGCGCCTGGTGCTGATGATCCTGCAAGTGTCGATCATCGGCCTGCTGGCGATAGGCGTGACCCAGGTGATCATCACCACCGGTATTGATTTGTCCTCGGGTTCGGTGCTGGCCTTGTCGGCAATGATCGCCGCCAGCCTGGCGCAGACGTCCGACTTTTCCCGTGCGGTGTTTCCGTCCCTGACTGACCTGCCGGTATGGATACCCGTGGCGATGGGCCTGGGTGTGGGGCTGCTGGCGGGGGCAATCAATGGCAGTATTATTGCGGTCACCGGGATTCCTCCGTTTATCGCCACCCTCGGCATGATGGTCTCGGCCCGCGGCCTGGCGCGTTACTACACCGAAGGCCAGCCGGTGAGCATGCTCTCGGATTCCTACACGGCGATCGGCCATGGCGCGATGCCGGTGGTGATCTTCCTGGTGGTAGCGGTGATCTTCCATATCGCGCTGCGCTACACCAAGTACGGCAAATACACCTACGCCATCGGCGGCAACATGCAGGCCGCGCGTACCTCGGGGATCAACGTCAAGCGTCACCTGATCATCGTCTACAGCATCGCCGGCTTGCTGGCAGGCCTGGCCGGCGTGGTGGCCTCGGCACGGGCGGCCACCGGGCAAGCGGGCATGGGCATGTCATACGAGCTGGACGCGATTGCCGCCGCAGTGATCGGCGGCACCAGCCTGGCGGGCGGCGTAGGGCGCATCACCGGCACCGTGATCGGCGCGTTGATTCTCGGGGTGATGGCCAGCGGGTTTACCTTTGTGGGCGTGGATGCGTACATCCAGGACATCATCAAGGGCCTGATCATCGTGGTAGCGGTGGTGATCGACCAGTATCGCAACAAGCGCAAGCTCAAGCGCTGAAGCGGTACTGAAGGCTGCATCAATCAATGTGGGAGCTGGCTTGCCTGCGATAGCATCAGCTTGGTCTCGCTGACAGACCGAGTCGACTGCATCGCGGGCAAGCGCGGCTCCCACATGAGCGTTTTGCCATCAACGTTTAACCGTTTGTCTTCTATATAGCTCCACAACACTGAATTTCTTGCTATAAACGCACTCCGATGACCGTTCGCCGAGCCCGTCCTGGTGCCTTTGCGGGTTATCTTGGAAAAAATGCCTGTCATTTCAGTTGCTGAGCCCTCAAGTCGGCCTTAGACTGCCGCCCCTCGTAAATTGAGTGCCGGGTGGCGCTTGAAATGGACGGCGCCTTTCCGAGACCTGCACAGGCCTTCCGGAACGCTCCCTTATTCGCCTTGATGCACGTATTTTTTATAGAGAAATCAATGACAAAGGAAAAGTTGCTGGCCATGCCGGCGGATGACTACATGAATGCCGAGCAGCACGCTTTTTTTGAGCAGTTGTTGCAAGACATGAAAGTGGAACACCACGAGCGCATTGAGCAGAACCGCATCGCCATCGAAAGCCTGGACACCCCGGCTGACCCGGCTGACGCCGCTTCTGTCGAAGAAGAGCGCACCTGGCTGGTGAACGCTATCGACCGCGACCAGCGCATGCTGCCGCAACTTGAGCAGGCTCTGGGCCGTATCAAGGAAGACTCCTTCGGCTGGTGTGATGACAGCGGCGAGCCTATCGGCCTCAAGCGCCTGCTGATCAGCCCGACCACCAAGTACTGCATCGAAGCGCAAGAGCGCCACGAGCAAATCGACAAGCACCAGCGTCAAGCCTGATGCCGTCCTTGTAGGAGCCGGCTTGCCGGCGATGAGCCCTTGAGGCTTGCTGCGTGCCTGGAGCCGCCGTCGCCGGCACTCCTGGCTCCTACAGAGCGTGGCCCGTTCCCCCCGTTTATTGATCTGCTGCAAGCCCCCCACTAAAGGCCCATGGATAATGGCTACATAGTGGCGTTTAATGCAGTCACAATAACGACAAGCAGTGGGGTAACGAACATGGCTGGAGACGGATCTCTGATGGGCGCAGCAGTGTCACCACCGGCGGTGGCGCGACAGTCGCCCGGCTGGTTGACGCCGCTCCTGCAAAGCACCGCCCTGGTGCTGTTGCTGCTGGGCATGGCGTTCGCCCAACTTTCGATTTACCTGTGCCTGCCGGTGGCCCTGCTGCTGATCTGGCTACCCCGCCTGACACATCGCACTCCCAGCGTTGCAGCGTCCGAAGCCAGCGACGCAATCGGCGACTTGACCCGCGACCTGTCCTACACCACCAGCCATAACGCATTGTCTGCTGCCGGCGTGGCCTATTCGGTCAAGCAACTGGCGGCCAGGCTGCAATCGCAACTGGGCGCAGCCAAGCAGATTGTCAGCAGCGCCGAAGTGATGATTGGTACCGAGAAGGTCACCTCGCAACTGAGTCGCCAAGCCCTTGGCGCCGCGAGCCAGGCCCATCAGCGCAGTACCGAAGGGCGTGAGGTGCTGGCGCAGTCCATCACCCGCATGCATCAACTCAGCCAGCGCGCCAACGACAGCCGCCAATTGATCGAAGCCTTGAGCCAGCGCAGTGAAGAGATCCAACGCGTCACGCTGGTGATCCAGTCGATTGCCAGCCAGACCAACCTGCTGGCCTTGAACGCGGCAATTGAAGCGGCCCGGGCCGGTGAGCATGGCCGCGGCTTTGCGGTTGTCGCCGACGAAGTGCGTGGCCTGGCAGGTCGAACTGCCACGGCCACCGATGAAGTCGGGGTGATGGTGGCGGATATCCAGCAGCGTACCGCCCAGGTCGTGGAGCAGATCCGGCAGTTATCCGCAGATTTGCAATCCGGCGTAGAACAGGTGGAGCACGCTGGTGAGCAACTGGACAGCATTGCCGCCCTGGCCGCGGACGTGGAAGGCCAGGTCAGTGAAATCGCCCAGGGCGCCGACACCAACCGTGCCCAACTCGACAGCCTGTTCCATGCGGTGGAGCAAATGCGCAGTGATCTGACCGTCAGCGACCAGCAAACGCAGCAGTTGGCAGACGCCGCCGTACAAATGGAAGGCCAGGCAGAAACCATCAGCGAGCGCCTCGCCGAAGTAGGCCTGGACGACTACCACCAGCGCATTTATGACCTGGCCCGCGAAGGGGCTGGTCGTATCGCCGCGCAGTTTGAAGCCGACGTGCTGCAAAACCGTATCAGCCTTGATGACCTGTTCGACCGCAGTTACACGCCCATTCCCAACACCCGGCCGAGCAAGTACCACACACGTTTCGACGGCTACACCGATCAGGTGCTGCCAACCATCCAGGAGGCCTTGCTGCCCCGGCATGAGGGTTTGGTATTCGCCATTGCCTGCACGCCCCAGGGCTACGTACCGACCCACAACAAGGCGTTTTCCAAAACCTTGACCGGCGATGCCCAGGTGGACGCAGTACAAAATCGTACCAAGCGCAAGTTTGAAGACCGCACCGGCATCCGCTGCGGCAGCCACCAGCAGACGGTGTTGTTGCAAACCTATACCCGCGATACCGGCGAGTTGATGCACGATTTATCGGTGCCCATCATGGTCAATGGCAGGCATTGGGGCGGCTTGCGGTTGGGTTACAAACCCGAATGACGACGGGGATTGTTACAGGTTATGCAAGGGAGCTATTCCGGGGATAGCTTTTTCCAACTGGAGGAAAACCGTAGCATGGCGAATATTGTTAGCCAGCTAACTAATTCTCCGGAGGCGTTCCATGCAAAGCAGAGTCGATGTCGCGGTGATGATCGGCAGTGGTGTACCGGCGACCTTGCGAGCGCTGGGCCAAAAAGCCTGTTGGGTGGTGCTGCTAAACGGCGAGCAGCGGGGTACGGCGTTCGCCAGTCGCGACGAGGCCGAAGAGTGCAGGGCTGCCTGGGAGGCCTCATTGCGCCTGGAGCAGTCAGACAGCCTGCATTGAAGCTTCAGCGTGGCCGGTGCAGGCGCTCGTTCAATTCGTCGACCGCGATAGCCCAGACTGCGTCTACCCGCAGTTCCTCTTTAAGGAATTGCGCTTGTTGCGGTGACCAGAAATCCGCATCGATCAGCTTTACGCCATCGGCCAGGGGATGTTCGCCAATAAAGGCGTCAATCGCTTCCGGGGAGGAGTCCAGGCCAAGTTGTTCAAACAAGTCTTCGAGGGTGTACGTCGGCGCATCCATATCGTTCTCCATGCAGGCTGATCATCGTATGCATGGGAGGGTTGTGACGGGTCAGAGTTCGATCGGATTTTCGCGCCAGGTGGTCAAGAGGTCAGCGCGCCCGAATCGACGGCGGCCTTAAGGGCTTTTGCGGCATCCTTGGCAGCCGTGTTGGCAGCGTCTGCGGTTTTGAACCAACGGTCCTTTTCTACCTGGTGGGTCGTCACGGTGGTGAGGGGCGCCTTGGCCCGCATCACAATCACTGCCTGGAATTCGCCGTCTATTTCCCTGCACTCGCCATGGATGAAAAATTCGCCAATATCAAATTCCGTCACGTATTGCCTTCCCTTGGAGGTAGTTGCGCTGATGAAACCTGCACCGCAAGGGGACAAATCTCAATGGACGGACCAGTATGGCAGTTGTTAGGCGCGGGCGGCGCGGTAAAGTCAGCCAGATGACGAAACGACAGCCGACGTTTAGCCGTGGGTTGCGTATAGGCTGGCTTCCAGTTGCCTGGCCAGTTCGCAGGCTTGATTATGGCCACGGCGAAAACCTTTGATCCGCCCGCTGGGCACCTCAAGGATATGGAAGAAATTCCTTCCGGCGGGCAATACTCGGTAGAGTGCCGAATGCAGGCAACCGCCGTGCGGGTATAGGGAGTAGAATCGGCCGTCATCCAGAAAGGATGAACCCGTGCCGGAGGGTATGGCAATCGGTTGAGGTCGTTGCATAATCTGCTCCTGTCGATCGATCTTGCGGACCCGTTTGCAGTCTTCCGGGTGGTTTTGACCCGTGTTGCTGTTTTAGTATTGTCGTCAGCACCGGGCGCCTGGTTCCATCCAAAACATTAGCGTCTGTGTTGGGTGTCGGAAAAATGCATTTTTTAAAGGGTTATTATCTGAAGTGGGGCGGTCGGTATTCTCTGGCCGTTAAACCTGTGATTTCCTGCAACGCCTGGCGACCTGTTTAAGGTGCGTCGGGCAGGCCTGTACTAGTCTTATGGCCTGGCAGCGTGATCTTCTTCAGTTTTTTCAGTGAATTTGTTGTGTGATCGTGCCGTTTCGGCCGTTTTTTGTGCTGCCCGCTTGGGCGGACAGCACCCTTTTGATGTGGGGGCGTTTCCTTGGCAGTCAGTAATCTGGATATGCACGCGTTATTCGTGCTGGGTGATTTGCGCGCAAAGTTGGTCAAGCTGTTTCAATCCCGTTTCATCTACATCACCGAGCAGACGCCCGAAGGGATCTACATCGCCGAGATCGATACCGAAGCGGCGTTGGTGGTAGACGATAAGCCGCGCCTGGAACTCAAGGTAGGTGACCATTTTCGCGCTGCGGTGTTGCCCAGTCGTGAAGGCGGCAAGTTCGAGCTGAAGTTTCGCGATATCAAGTTGACGGTGTATGGCCTGGGCGAATACGCCTTTGTTTCCTCGGCCGAAGGCCAGGGCATCGTGTTCAAGGAAGGCCACAGCGTGATGTTGGTGTTCGCCGCCAATGAGCAATTGGTAGAAGGCCTGACCAAGACCCTGAAGGCCGTCACCGGCAAGGCTGCCAAATGGCGCAAGGGTGAACTCGTGACCTTCAAGGCCAGCGAGTAATGAGCCAGGGCAGGGCGCAGTTCCACGAGCAACACCTGCTCGATGCCCAAGCCAGGGCGGCTCAACTGTTTGCCCGCAAGCCCGAGTTGCAGGGCGCCTGGTTGAACTGGGTCGCCGGCCAGTTGTATGCACTCAAGCCCGCCGAGTTCGCCAGCATGGTGCGCCGCGAGCTGCAGCGCCTGAACAATCCGCCGTAAAACCGGCGACATGCCCTGTTCCCCGGAACCTCTACTACAGTTGAGTTGACTTAAGTATTCAGAGGCTTCGCGGTGTTACAGCAAAGCCGTCCGCTATTGCTGTAGGCATGAGGTGCAAAGCATGAAAGGAATTCGAACGCTGTTGGCGGCCTCGCTGACGACCCTGAGTCTGTCGGTGGCGTCGCTGCCGGTATCGGCTGCCCCGGCGCCGATTCATTTTGCAGACCTGAACTGGGAAAGTGGCAGCCTGATCACCGAGGTGCTGCGGGTAATTGTCGAAAAGGGCTATGACCTGCCCACCGACACCTTGCCCGGCACCACCATCACCCTGGAAACCGCTCTGGCGAAGAACGACATCCAGGTGATCGGCGAAGAGTGGGCCGGTCGCAGTCCGGTGTGGGTCAAGGCCGAGGCAGAAGGCAAAGTGGTGGGGCTTGGGGACATCGTCAAGGGCGCTACCGAAGGCTGGTGGGTGCCTGAGTACGTGGTCAAGGGCGACCCGGCCAGAGGTATCAAGCCCCTGGCGCCGGACCTGCGCAGCGTGAAGGACCTGGCGCGCTACAAGGACGTGTTCAAGGACCCGGAAGCACCGACCAAGGGCCGCTTCCTCAACAGCCCGATTGGCTGGACCTCTGAAGTGGTCAACAAACAGAAACTCAAGGCGTATGGGCTTGACGACAGCTACGTGAACTTCCGCAGTGGTTCGGGTGCCGCGTTGGACGCCGAGATTGCCTCGTCGATCCGTCGGGGTAAACCGGTGTTGTTCTATTACTGGTCACCGACGCCGCTGATGGGGCGCTACAAACTGATCCAGTTGGAAGAGCCGCCGTTTGATGCTCAAGCCTGGAAAACGCTGACGGATGCGGACAACCCTGACCCGAAACCCACCCGATCCCTGGCCTCCAAACTGAGCATTGGTGTGTCTACGCCGTTCCAGAAAGAGCATCCGCAGATCGCCGAGTTCTTTGCCAAGGTCGACCTTCCGATCGAACCGCTGAACAAGGCGCTGGCCGAAATGAGCGAAAAGCACAGCCAGCCGCGTGAAGTCGCCCAGGCATTCCTTAAGGATCATCCTGAAATCTGGAAGGCCTGGTTGACCGAGGATGTGGCGCAGAAGGTAGAAACCAGCCTGAAATAGAAGAGGCCCTCGTAGGAGCCCGGCTTGCCGGCGATGGCAACCTCGAAGACGCCATCGCCGGCAAGCCGGGCTCCTACAGGGTTTGTGTCAGAACCTGGTCTGCACTGCCAGCTCAAACGTCCTCGGCGACCCGAGGTAATATGCCGGTGACACGTGGGCAAACTCGGCATACACCTCATTGGTCAGGTTGCGCACCCGGCCCGTCACGGAGGTGTGTTGATCCACCTTGTAGGTCAGGAACGTACCGAACAGCGTATACGCCGGCACCGTCAGCGTATTCGCGTTATCGGCATACACCGACGCCACATACCGCGCATCCACACCCCCTTGCCAGTCTTCGGCAAAGTCATAGGTCAGCCACAGATTACCCACCTGCCTGGGCACATTGGTCGGCGTATTACCCTTGCGCGACACCACGGCACCGCTGGCGATTTTCTCGTTGAAGTCCTCGTACTCGGCATCGACCCAGGCGTAGTTGCCCTCCAGCAATAGCTTAGGCGTGACCCGCAACGAACTGGCCAACTCGATACCCTTGGATGACTGCGCGCCCACCGGGATGCTGTTGGTCGGGTCCAACGGGTCGGTCACGGCGAAGTCTTTGCGCTCGATCCGGTAGGCGGCAACGGTGGCCGAACCGCGACCGTCGAGGTAATCAAACTTGCTGCCCACTTCCCATTGCTTGCCGGTGGACACGTCGAATACCTGGGTGGTGCTGCTCGGCTGTTCGGCGGCGGTGCTGTATTGCACGTAGACATTGGCTTGTGGGATGAACTGATAGGTCAGGCCAATACGCCCGGTCACCGGCTCCCAACTGCGCTTGACGTGCCGCGGATTGCTCGCGGTGATGTCCCGATGGTTGGTGACCTCAAGGTCGATCGCGTCGTAGCGCAGGCCCGTGAGCAGCGACAGTTTGTCGGTCAGGCCCAGGCGGTTTTCGACGAACAGCGCTTTGGTGGTGACTGCGTTGGTCTTGTCCGGATCGAAGCCGGGTTTGGTACCCGGAAGGTCATAGAAATGCCCCGGACCGTAGTTGTTCGGGTCCACCGTGTTTTTACCCGGTACGTTCAGTGGGTTGCTGGTGGTGCTGTTGACCTTGTACTCAAAGCCACCTGACCAGGTCGTGCTCAACCCGAAGACGGTGTCGTCATGGCGCAGTTCGAACTGGTTGCCGTTCTGCTCTCCCTGATGGCGCACCTGATAGGCCATCGAGCGATTTACCGCACTGTTGTCGGCGTTGTACTGGTAGGTTTCCAGGTTGCGATAGTCGCGCTGGCTGTCGAGGTGATAGAGCGTATTTTTCAGGGTGGTGCTGTCATTGATCCGGTAGTCGATGATCGAGCGCATCCAGATCGTGCGTTGCTCATAACGGCCGTCGGCCACGTTGTAGTTGTTGAAGCGGTTGTGCTTGTCGATCTTCAGCTCGCCCGACTTCGGGTTGAGCACTGGCGTGCCCCAATAGGGGCTGTCTTCGTGCTCGTCCTGGTATTCCAGCGCCAGGGTGTGGGACAGGTTTGGTGTGAAATCACTCAGCAGGGAAAATGCCACGCTCCAGGCATCGCGTTGCTGGCGGTCGATGTACGTATGGTTGGTATTGCGGCTCACGTCCAGGCGCGCGTAATGCTGCACCTCGGCACCCGGTTCGGTCAGCGCATGGTTCAGGCCGAAGGCCATCCCGGCGGTGTCGTAGCTGCCATACGTCAGTTGCCCTTCGGCGGCTTGTTCCTCGCGGGTGGCGAGCTTGGTCACGTAGTTCAGCGAACCACCAACGGAACCGGCGCCGTTGATCAGGGAGGAGGGGCCGCCGACCAATTCGACCCGGTCATAGATCCACGCGTCCACCGGGCGCGCCAGGCCGCCGGACACCGCGACGCCATTGAACATTTGGGTAATCTGGCTACTGGTAAAACCCCGATAGGATATAAAACCGCCGAACCCCGGCGGCGCGCTGGCGTTGACTCCAGGCAGGGTATTGGCCGCGTCCTGGAAGGTCTTGGCGCCTCGGCGCTCGATGTCATTACGGTTGGCAATGCTGATGGACGCCGGGGTTTCCCGCACGCTCAACCCCAGGCGCGAGGCCATGCCACTGGACTGATCCAGGGCCAGGCCGGCATCACCGGTTTGCTCGCCATCAATGATGGTTGGTGCCAGCTCGATCGCCCAGGTACTGACAGGCAGGCAGGCGAACAGGCCCGCCAAAAGGGGTATATGTTTCATGGTTGAATCCTGAAAAACATGGCTTGAAAACAACGCACAGCCGCCCGTACTCCTGAGGGAGCCGGCAACTTGTGCAAATCAAAAAAGCGCAGGTATCAGGCGAAGGCGGGCGGGGCGCGCGGATTAGCCGCAGGCCAGGTGAAACGGGCAGGAATGTCGGCGCTGGCAACGATTGCCGGCGGCGGCGCATGGGGTTGCGGCAGCACGGCCACGTTGAGGCTGGAGTTGAGCGGCGGGCCCATGCCACCGGTAGAGCACAGCGGGCAACCGAAGGCTTTCGAGAGCGTGGGCAGGGATTCATCGGTGGACGTGTAAGGCGCCGGCGCCTGGGTGCGCGGGTCTACCGTACAGAACTGGCCGCCGATGCCGTTGAGCTGCATCCCGACCATCTGCCCGTGGCCGATGCTGCAGGCGAACACATTGAACAGGACGCAGCAATAGAGCATCCAGGCAATGAGCGAGCGGTCGGTACGGGCGAGTTTCATGGGGCGGCACTTTAGCATCAGCCGCCGACGAATTGCCTGCAAAAAATCTCAAGAGGGCTATCCTCTTCCGGACTTTTCCAAGGATATCCAGCCATGAGCTTTTTAGTCGCGCGATGGATTGTCGGGGTGTTTGGTTTTATCAGCCTGGTGCATTTGTACTGGGCGGCCGGTGGCAAATTGGGTGTGATGGCGGCTATTCCGCAGCTGCCGGGTGAATTCGCCAGCGGGCCGCGACCGGCGTTCAAGCCGTCGGCGCTGGGGACGTTGCTGGTGGGTGTGGGGTTGGTAGCGATTGCAGTGCTGGTGTGTTTGCGGGCCGGGCTGTATTTCGAGCCGGTGTCCAATCATGCTTTGCAGTGGGGGATTAGTGCAGTAGCACTGGTGATGTTTGCCCGGGCGATTGGGGATTCGGAGCTGGTGGGGTTTTTCAAGAAGGTCGGTGGGTCGCGGTTTGCGCGGCTGGATACATTTTTTTACTCGCCGCTGTGTTTGGTGTTGGGGGCGGGGTTGTTGGTGGTGGCGTGGAGTTGAGGGGAGAGATTGCCGGAATAGAGTGAGGGCTGCGCTGTATAACTACGTTCGATAGTTGCGGAAAAAATTTCTTTGGTTGGGATGTTGGTGATTTTCAGATCGCTAATGTTCGAGCAGGTAAGCCCGAGTCTGCACGTGTTGAACCCTTTGTTTTGCCATTTCTCTGGTAAGTTATCTGGGAATTCCGGTATGTCAAATCCCAGCCCTAGCGAGGGCTGATCGTTCTCTATTTGTAATGAAAAAAGAGAAATTCGGCCAATTTCGATTGGGTGACTAAAAAGCTTACAGAAAAATATGCTTTCATCTAATTCATTCCAATATTTCACTTTTTTTCTCCTTGAAAGAGTAATGTTCCTTCGCTTCGAGAATTTTGCCGTTTTGTTGTTTTCGATTCGGAAAAAATTGGCTGATATATTTGAAATTTGGATATTTTGGTAGGTATATCTGATTACCTCTATCGCATTATTCATTTACCCCCCCCCCTATGAGTAGCTGCCGACTTCAAGCCTCATCGTATGGCAGGTCGGCGTAATCTATGTGGCCTTCAAATGCTAGGCAGGCGATCCAATGTAGCTGTTCAGGAAAAATGTAGGTGTGCTGAGGGAGTTCTGCAAAGATATCAAGCGCTCTCCTTAGTTCGGCTATCGCTATTGAATAAGCATATTCAATAGCTGAATCGCCTAGGAAAATCACCCTCTGAACCCCAAGACTATTCAGCTTTTCTGAAATCTCACTTAATGCTAAGGATTTATCTATATAGCTCAGGTCGGTTGCATTCGGCAGGATCTTCCAGTCGATTTGATTTCCAGAAAAGGTGGTGTGGCTGTTTTTTTATACAAGGATTTATTTGTGCGCCAGTATTGTTACGATTATGGAGATTCAGGTGTTCGTTTATGATTTGAAGTGAATGTAACTGTAGACATCTTGTTGGGTGATTTCTCGGATTTCATTTTTTTTGACTGTGCTCACTAATTTCTCTTGAAAATCAATCATGCTTATAAATTGTGAGGCGGCATGTGTTTCTGAATCAAAAAACCTGCAAAGCACTGCTTGTGGATGATTATCAAGGAAGGCTTTTATATTTTTGGTAGTCACTTTTTTTTCGAAAATAGTCATGTCGGTCCAAAGCTGTTCTATTGAAGGGACTGACTTTTGCATGATCAAAATTGTTTCGTTTGAACCTTCCAGTGTGGCATTTACTATATCTCTGGGCCAGGTTGGAATGTTTTTTATTATGGAATATATATTGGTGCTATCATTTTTTTCGAATAGGTCTCCATTTTTTATTTGGCCAGCTAGTTCCTTTTTTAGTAGATACTCCTCGGTCTTGGAACAAAAATCGGCCCCTCCTATCGACCGCCATTCCCGCTTGATCGGCCATTCTTCTACTAAGCATTCCGCCACGTTGCACCAAGAATTCCAAACGCAGCGAAAGTCATGGTCGATTAAGGTCAACGTGGAAAATCGAGCATCATCTATCTGTTCTATCTCGTTCCAAGGTTTTACACCCGTTTCATTTATATATACTGTTTTCATGGCTTTCCCTTGAAATATGTATGTGAGTCATCGCCAATCCTCAAAGGTACCTTTATTCCTCCAACTGTGTTTTTTGTGTTGAAGTGTGGGCCGTGATTGCCCTCTACATGACCTAGGGAGTGTTCATAAATCTTAGTGACATGACCTTTTTTAAGGCTGAAAACATATATCCTGCCCGATATGTATCTATCTTGATCACGGATCTTATCCCTTTCAACCGCTATAGGCTGTGTGCTTCGTGGAATACCACCAATCTCTTTAGCTCTTCTCAGCGCTCCATTTCTTGAGTGCTTAGTATCGGATCCTTTAGGTGGCTCTACGTCCCCTTCGTCTACCTTGGCTTTGCTCGTGGGATCTTCAGCACGGTGCGTCGGCTTACATCCATCCCCACCCGGACAGGTATTCAATCCCAACGGATCCACCCACTCCGTAGGGTTGGGCACGTACTGGTATCCGTTCAGCCCGCCCGCCAGCTTCACGGGGTCGGGCGTCAGGTAGCGGCCAATGTCCGGATTGTAGTAGCGATGGCGGTTGTAGTGCAGCCCGCTTTCCGGGTCGAAGTATTGGCCCTGGAAGCGCAGCGGGTTGGTGAGGGTGTTGACGTCCAGCTTTGCGATTTGGCCATAGGCGCGGTAATGCGCGGACCAGACGATTTCGCCGTCGGGTGCGGTGAGTTCTTGTGGCGTGCCAAGGTGGTCGAGTTGGTAGTGGAAGGGTTTTACGGCTTCCGGGCCGTAGCCTTTCAGCAGCGCTAACGGGCGAAAACTGTTGGGTTCGTAAATGTAGCTCTGGTGGTGATCGGCGCTGTGTTCGGCGATCAGGGTGTCGCCTTGCCAGAAGAACTCGGTGGTCTGGCCTTTTAGGGTTTTGGCGATTCGCCGCCCGAAGGGATCGTAGCGGTAGCTGGCGTGGGTACCGTCCGGCTGGATGACAGCAATCAGTCGGTGTTGGCAGTCGTAGCGGTACTCGGTGACCAGTTGTTGAGCACGGCCCCGGCGTTCCCGTAGGAGGTTGCCGAAGGCGTCGTAGTCGTAATGACGGTCGCCTTGCATCAACAGGCGGTTGCCTTTGATCACGCTCGGCCCGACGCGGTCTTGCATCAGCAGGTTGCCCGCTGGATCGTGGACGAAGCGTTCCTGCCGGTCGTGCGAGTGGTTGGCGCGGGTCAGGCGGTCGAGCGGGTCGTAGTGGTAGTCGTGCTGGCCTTTACGGGTGTCGAGGATGCGGGTCAGGTTGCCGCGTTTGTCGTAGTCGTACTGGCGGCGCTGGTGGCGTTGTTCCTGTTGGGTGATGGCGTGGGCGTGCAGGCGGCCCTGGTCGTCGTAGTGATAGTGGCTGAGGAGCTGGCCTTGCTGGCGCTGGTGTTCGCGACCGGATTTGAACAGGTGCGAAGTGAGCAGGTTGCCATTCAGCTCGACGGTGGCGAGGTCGCCGCCTTTGTCGTGATGGAAGGTGAGGCGGTTGTTATCGGGAAGGCGTAATTTTTCGAGTTGGCCGCATTCGTCGTAGCCATAACGCAGGGTGCCCCAGCCTTGGTGTTCGGCGGTGAGGCGGTTTTGCAGGTCGTATTCGTAATGCAGCGGCCAGTGGCCGTCGTCGACGCTGAGAAGGTTTCCGAGGCGGTCGTAGGTGTAATCGACCATGCTGCGGTCGGGCAGGGTTTTTCTTACGAGGCGACCGGCTACATCGCGCTCATATCGGGTAACCAGCTGGCTGCCATCGTCACCGTATTCGGTCTTTTCCAGCAGGTGCCCGGCGAGGTCATAAACGTAGGCGGTACGGCGGCCATCAAACCCGGTTTCCTGCTGGATCAGGCCGTTGGCGTGATAGTCGAGCCGATAGGTTTCCCCAACCTCGTTTTCAATCTCGGTCAGTAGCAACCGGACATTGTCGTAACGGTATTTGAGCTGCGTGCCGTCGGGGTTAATGCGCCGGCTGATCAGGTGCAGACCGTCGGCGTACTCATAGCGCGTAACCCGACCCAGTTCATCGCGCTCGGCGGTGATTTTTCCGTACGGGTTGTAGTTGAATTCGCGAGTGGCCCCGCCCGGCTGAATCACCTTCAGCAAACGACCTACAGCGTCCCATTGGTATTGGGTCAGTGCGCCATGCTCATCCTCGCAGGCAACCTGCCGCCCCAGGTCGTCATAGCGATAACGCCGCACACCGCCATTGGCCAGTTTTTCCTCGGTGAGCTGACCACGCTCGTTCCAGGTCAGCCGCTGGCTGCTGTTGTCCGGATACCAGACGCCGGAGAGTTTTCCGTGTTTGGTGTAGGTGTATTCGGTGTAATTGCCGTCCGGATCAGTCTTGCGGGTGATATCGCCCTGGTCATTACGCTGGTATTTCCACACCGCGTCACCACGGCGTACAACCCGTACGAAACCGTTGTCATGCTCGTAGGACGTGGGTGCATCGTCACAGGGAAACAGCGCAATCAACCGACCGGCTTCGTCGTATTGATACGCCGTCACCGCCCCCAGCGGATCCTGCTCGACCGTTAGCCGGCCTTTTTCATCGTAAGATTTGAAGTGCTGCGCGCCGTCTGGATCAATCCGTTGCACCAGCCGTGCGCGCTGGTCGTGCACGTACACTTCCTGGCTGCCATCGGCGTTGTGCACGGTGACACTGCTGTTGTCATCCCACACATACCGCGTGTCCATCTGCGAGAAACTGGCCCAGTGCCGGACGCATCGCGCCGCCTTGCCAGACCGTTCCCACTCCCAAAAGAAACTCGCCCCACCGGCCAGTTCCCGCTCCAGGATCACCTGCTGATCGTCGTACCGATAACGCTCGCTTTCGCCGACAGCGTTGGTCGCCTCAATCAACCGCCACGCGTCGTCATACTTGTAGGAAACAACGTTCTGTTCGGTAGCCCAGGCGAGCTCCCGCTGCACCTGATAGTCGACCGCAACGATATGCCCGCGGTCATACCGCAGCATCAATCCATGACCAACGCCGTTATCGATCCGCTGAATGCGCCCTGAATAATCGCGGGAAATGCGCAGCCGGTTGTCGTACGCGTCACTGATCGACGTCAGTACACCGTCGCGGAAATGGTAGAAAAGGGACGCCTGAGCCAGCACCAACTCATCCGGCAAAGTGCCCAGATAAATCGCCGCCTCCGCCAGGCTATTGGTGATGGCTGGCCGCGCAGCAGAGGGCAGGGGAAAGGTGGTGCTGCGGTTCTCGTGATCGGTCCACACCACCGATTCACCGCTAACCACCAACCGCTGCGCCAGCGAATGACTCCAGCCAAACCCCAGCCCGCAATCCACTTCCACCGCACTGGAGCGATACAACCGCGTCCAGGCAAATGGCAGCACACCCTCCAACGAGCCGTCCGTGAGGGTCAGCAGTTCCTCACCGGTAACCATCGACACCGGGCAGCCATTGGTTGCGGTCTTGTCCGCACTGGCCGCTGAATCACCGCCAGGGTTTTTCGCTGAAGCCGGCGCATCATCCACAGGCTCCTGCTTCACCAGCGTCGTACGCGCTGTCTTCGGCTCCCGCACCATCGGTGCCGGATTCGAAACCTGATCTGGACCCACCTTCAACGGCACCGCCGCCGCTTTCACCGGCACTGCATGGCTCTGAAGCGCTACCGGCTTAAGCACCTCGGCATGCCCATCCATCCGAGCCGTACCGCCCAACTTGGCAATCTGCTCCAACCACTGCCGCGCCCGCTCGGACTTGACCTTGCCCAGCACCTGCGCACCCAGGCGCACGGCCACACCCATACCGCCGGTGGCCCACAGCAACAGCAGGTTGAGCAAGACTTCGGTGGTGATTTCCCCCAGCAACTCAAACATGTAATGCGGCGGCAGCATGCGCAGCCAACTGACCATCGCGGACAGGTAGACGAACAGCAGCGGCTCGTCGCTGAGAATCAACAATCCTTTGGCAATCGCCTCATTACTGAGCTTCAGCAGCGCCGCAAGCTCGGCCTGGGAGAGGTACTGCAGGAGCTTTTCGCTGTTGGGCTTGATGTCTGCCAACCACTGGTACAGCTGCGCAATACCGTCCCAGAGGCCGTAAAGCACGTTGCCAAACCCTTGCGCGTACGCCAGTTGCAGCGAGGTGTAGCGATCGACAAAGCCGGCCTTGGAATAGCTCTCCCATATCGGCTTGAACGTGCTCGTCCACTCGCCGCGCAAGCGGCCTTCCAGCGAGCTGATCTCGGACTGATAGGAGGCGTACAGCGCCTTGACATGGTCCCGGGAAACGTTGGGATAAAAACTGACCCGGTACTGCTTGTCGACGGTGCACTCGGTGACTTCGAGCATGCCGCTGGGGCCGATGGTTTTATGGAGGGGGGCGCCGAGCGGGCCACCGTCTGGTGCGATTTCCTGGAGCATCACCGGTGTATTGCCGATGGGCACGAACCGCGTGCTCTGGAACATATGCACCAGGGTTAACGGCGCGTTGGCCTTGCAGGTCGCGACGGTGCTGCTGGGATACAAGGAACGGGTGATGGGTGCGACCAGCGAAACCTCGTCGCCGACCTTGAACACCTGCTCGACGTCCAGTGCCGAAAAGCTCCAGAAGCTCTCGGCCCATGCGTCGTAGCTGTTCAGGCAATGCGTGAAGTCGTTGAGAACCGCATCGACGTCGCGCGTCTTCGGGTCCATCGCCGCCACGACCAGAAAGCCAATGGCGGGAATCAAGAGGCGGCCCCACTGGGTAGGGCATTAAACGTAAAAAACATCGGCGTTCCCTCGCGCTGTGTGATCAGGCGAGGGACTTTGCAGAGGTTTGTGAGAGAAAGAAGTCAGCGCTATCCACTGCTACTGATAGGACGTTTCGCCATACTCCCGACTAAACCGGCCCTTTTTCGTAAGCCAAATCCCCCCTGTAAAAACAAATCCCACAAAACCCACATACACAACAAATCCAACTTGACAGCCGCCATTCCCTTGGCGTCTATTGACGTACCCGCTGGACCCTTTCGCAGATGTCCCTGGATGCTCAATGAAGACTGATACCTCACTGGCTCACATGCCCAGCGTTCTCCAAGCGGCCGAAAATATCCGCCTGGGCACTCTCTCCCCCGTGCAACTGGTGGAGCAAAGCCTCGAATCCATCAAAACCCACAATTCCACACTGAATGCCTTTGGCGACGTCTACGCCGAGTCTGCGCTGGAGCAGGCTGAAATCCTGACCGCAGAAGCACAGGCCAAGCAATTTCGCGGCCCGCTCCACGGCATCCCCTTCGGCATCAAAGACCTGTTCTCCACCGCCAACCTGCGCACCACCCGTGGCTCGCTGACCGGCCTGGACAACGTTCCCACCCAGGACGCGCCGATCATTCGCCGCCTCAAAGACGCCGGTGCGATCATCCTCGGCAAGACTGCCACCACCGAATTCGGCTGGACCGGCGCGAGCACCTCCCGAGTCTTCGGCAACGGTCGCAACCCGTGGAACCCTCAACTCACCAGCGGCGGCTCCAGCTCCGGCTCGGCCATCGCCGTGGCGGCACGCATGGTCCCGGCCACGCTGGGTTCTGACGGCGGCGGTTCGGTGCGGATTCCCGGTGCGTTCTGCGGTGCATTCGCCCTTAAAGGCTCTTTGGGGCGCATCCCCACCTGGCCCTGGTCGGCCACTGAAATGCTCAGTCACGCTGGCCCGATCACCCGCACCGTGCGCGACAGTGCGCTGCTGTTCGATATCCTGTCCGGCCCCGACCCGCTGGACCACCAGGCCTTGCCCGCGCCTAACGAGTCTTACCTGGCGCGTTGCGACCTGCCATTGGGCCCGTTGCGTGTGGCGTATTGCCCAACCTTGTTCAACACCCCGGTGGACCCGGTCATCGCCGCCACCGTCGAGGCGGCGGTGCATTACCTTGCGGATGAGCTGTCGGTCACCGTCACCACCCTGGCTCTGGACTGGCAAGACCCGCTGGCCACCTTCGAAACCCTGTGGGTCGGCGGGCGCGGGATCGCCTATGGCAAATCCCTGGCCGACCGTCTCGACCAACTGGACCCAGGCTTCGCCGCACTGATCAAGCGCTCCGCCGATTACGATCTGGCGGCCTACCTGAAGGCCGTGCAGCAACGCGCATTGTTCGCCAATCAGGTACACGCCCTGTTTAACGACTACGACGTGCTGCTGATGCCGACGATGCCGATCTTGCCATTCGCCGCCGACCAGGTTGCCCCGCAAGGTTGGCCAGGGGAGGAGGGCGCAGTGCCGTGGGCACGCTGGACGCCATTTACCTATCCGTTCAATATCACCGGCAACCCCGCCGCCAGCCTGCCCTGTGGCTTCAGCCCAAGCGGTTTGCCGATCGGCTTGCAGGTGATCGGCCCGCGTTTTGCCGACGCTCAGGTGTTGCAATTCTGCGCAGCGGTGGAAGCCATTGCCCCTTGGGATCAGCACCTGCCCCCGATGCTGACGCCCTGATTGATTGCACCCGGAGTGGGCTCAACAGAAGCCCGCCCGTAATAAACGCTTTGTGTTGTCCTGCCCTTTCACACCCTGATGAGTGAGAGGTACCCGTGACCCTGTCCATGGCCGTATTACGCACGATGCTCCCCGCTGGACCGGCTTTTGCCGCGTCTCGCCGTGGGCCTCGCGCGCGCAATCGCGGCCGCCTGAACCTGCCCTGGAATACTTCTTTTATGCTCAACCAGCCACGACTCGACGAAATCATGCTCCTGCTCATCCAACACCAGCGCGTCAAGGCGTCGGACCTGGCGCAGGCGCTGTTCGTCTCCGAAGAAACCATTCGCCGCGACTTCAAGTACCTGGAAGAAGCCGGCAAGTTGCGGCGCATCCACGGTGGCGCGATTTTGCCGCGGCTCAACGAAGAGCAGCCGTTGCAAGTGCGCAGCCGCATCAAGCCCCAGGCCAAGACGCGCATTGCGGCGTGCGCGGCCAAGCTGGTGAGCGAAGGCATGGTGCTGTTTCTCGACACCGGTACCTCGACCCTGGCCCTGGCCCAGCAACTGACCGGGTTCAGCCAGTTGCGCATCATCACCAACTCCCTGGACATCGCCCGCCTGATCACCGAACAAAGCGCCAACCAGGTGCTGGTGGTGCCCGGCGATGTACGCCGCAACGACAACGCGCTGATTGGCGCCCACACCCTGGAATTCGTCCGACAGTTCCACTACGACATTGCCTTCATGGGCATCGGCGCTGTCGACCTGGAACTGGGGTTCATGGACTACCAGGAACCCGAGGCGCTGCTGCGCCGGGCGCTGACCAAACACAGCCTGCGCAGCGTGATCCTGGCCGACGACGCCAAGTTCGGCCACCGCACATTCATTAACACGCTGCCGTTCAGCGCCATCACGACCCTGGTCACCAATCGTGCGCCGTCCGCCGATTTTGCGACCCGCCTGGAGCAAGCCCATGTCGACATCCTTTACCCCTGAGTTGCTGTCGCCCAGTGAACAGGACCTTGCAACCTTTGAGGCGCTGTTTCGTGACACGTCAGCCATCGGCGCAACCCCGGCCGGTGGGCTGCATCGCCTGGCGGCCTCGGCCGAGGACGGCGCCGTGCGCGACCTGTTCGCCGCCTGGCTGACCGAGCGCGGCTTTGAAGTGCGTGTGGATGCGGTGGGTAACATGTTCGGCTTGATCACCTTTAATCCAGACGCGCCCTACGTGCTATGCGGATCGCATCTGGACAGCCAGCCCAGCGCCGGGCGTTTCGACGGCGTCTACGGCGTGCTGGCCGGCGCGGTCGCGGTGGCCAGCCTGGCCCGCCAACTGCGTGAACGCGGCGAAGTGCCGGCGTGCAACCTGGCGGTGGTGAACTGGACCAACGAGGAAGGCGCGCGCTTCCAGCCCAGCCTGATCGGCAGCAGCGTGTTCACTCGCGACCTGGCGCTGCAAGACGCCTGGGCCTGCTGCGATGGCGACGGCATCAGCCTCAAGCACGCGCTGCAACAGATTGGTTATCTGGGGGAGGGCCGGGTCGAACTGGATGTCGCCGGTTATGTAGAAATCCACGTCGAACAAGGCGACGGTCTTGAGCGCGACGGGCTGGCCATCGGTGTGGTGCGCGAGACCTGGGCCGCCCTCAAACAACGGATTCGTTTTATCGGTGAACAGAACCACACCGGCCCCACGCCCATGGCCGCGCGCAAGGACGCCTTGCTGGCCGCCGCCCATGCGATCACCGCCGTGCGTGCCGAGGCCGAGCTGCACGGCTTGCAACTGCACAGCTCGGTGGGGCGCCTGGAGATCTACCCCAACTCGCCCAACGTGGTGCCCTCCAGCGTGACACTGCACGTGGAATACCGCTCGCCAGACACCCAATTGCTGGCCGCAGCCGGTGAGCGCCTGAGCGCCAGCCTCAAGGCCACCGCCAGCGCAACGTCGACCGACTACAGCATCGAAAGCCGCGCCCTGCGTGAGCCGACTCACCTGCACCACGGTTTTGCCGAACTGGCCTACAGCGTCGGCCAGCAACTGGGCTTGCCCATCGGCAACAGCGTCACTGTCTCAGGCCACGATGCCATCAGCCTGAGCCGGCATTACCCGGTGTGCCTGCTGTTTATCCCGAGCAGCAACGGCGTGTCCCATAACGAAGCGGAGTTCACTAACGAGCAGGACATGCGCATTGGTTTGCACATGCTGACCGCGTTGCTGCACCGCGCCTGTTCCACCCCCAACGCCTACCGCTGAGGTCTGCCATGTCGAGTCGTTTGCAAGCAAAGTCACGGCTGTTGGGCGCCCTGGAGGCCGCCGGTTTGTCCGCCCATGTGGTTGTCGAAGAGGGCACCGCCGGGATTGCCTCGCCGGTGCGGTTGGCCACCGAATGGGCAGGTTTTACCGTCACCGCGCCGTGGGGCCAGTGCTACGCCAAGGTGCTGCATGACGACATGCGCGCGCTGATCGATATTGAGCGCAGCGCCCGCGCCACCCAACTGGCGGCGGATTGCGACGTAACGCCCGGCGTGCGCCTGTTGGATGCAGCGGCCGGCGTGTTGCTGCTGGACGCCTTGCCCGCCAGCGAGTGGCGCTGGGCTCGCCTCGACGAACTGATGCACCCCCAGCGCCTGCAAGCGCTCTGGGCACTGAAGAAACAACTGCACCGAGGCGCTTCACCGGGCTTCACCCGCTCACCACTCCAGGACATCCAGCACCTGCACGAGCTATGCGTGCGTTATAGCGTGGCCCTGCCCATTGATCACGCCTGGGTCAGCACCTGCATTGACCTGGCCTGGACCTCCCTGCAACTGAGCGCCAGCGACTCGGTGCCGCTGCACGGCGACGGCGTGGCCAGCAACGTGATGATCGGCCCGGGCGGCGCCCTGCAACTGATCGACTTCGACTACGGCGGCAGCGGCGATCCCTGGTACGACGTGGCCATCAGCCTTAACGAGCTGTACGTGTTCGAAAGTGACTGGCGCGCAGGCATCCATGCCTGGGCCGGGCAATGCCGCGAAAGCGACTACGCGCGCTGCCGCTTGTACGCCTTGATCAACGATTGGTACTGGACCCTCTGGGGCCTGTGGGTCGGCGCCACCTCGGCGCGGCCGCTGGAGTTCTCCAAAGTCGGGCAGTGGACGCTGTTGCGCTGCCGCCAGAGTCTGCACGACCCACGGTTTGAAAGTTGGCTACGCCAGGTACAGGAGGGGCAGGCATGAAAGCGTTAGGTGAAGGGTGTACGCCACAAGAGTGTCAGCTGGAAGCAGCGGTGCGCGGTGTCGCCAGTTGGGGTGGCAGCGGGATCCGTTATGAGCCGGTCAGCGGCGGGATTTCCAACACCAACTGGCGGGTGGAAGTGGCCGGCATCGACACCGCGTATTTCTTCAAGGTACCGGGCGTTGGCACCGAGATGTTTATCGACCGCCGCACCGCCCACGACGCCAGCCTCAAGGCGGCGCAAACCGGCTATGGCGCGCCGGTGTTTGCCTTCCTTGAAGAGTTCGGCGTGGAAGTCTTCGAATTCATGGAAGGCTGGCGTGCTTCGTCCAACCACGATTTCCTCGACCGCGACGTGCGCCACAACGCGCTGCACGCCCTCAAGGCGTTCAACGACCAGCCACCATTGGTACAGACCAAAACCGTGTTCGACATGATTGCCGAGCACCAGCGCCAGGTGGAGCAACTCAACGGCTGCAAACCCGCCGACGACGCCTGGTTACGCCGCCAATGCGATCGCGCACGGGGTGTGCTGCAAGCCTCCGGCATCGACCTGGCACCGTGCATGAACGACACCCTGGCGGGTAACTTCATGCTCAACGACCGTCGGCAGATTCGCCTGGTGGACTTTGAATACGCTTCCAACAACGACCGGCATTACGAACTGGCGCTGTGGTTCGGCGAGATGTTTTTCACCGACGAGATGGAGCTGGCCCTGATCGAGGACTACTTCGGCCAGGTCACCCCGCAGAACCTCGCCCGCATCAAGTTGCACAAGGCCCTGGCGGACATCAAATGGTCGACCTGGGCGATGGTGCAGCACGCGGTGTCGCAGCTGGATTTCGACTTCTATAAATACGGCACCTGGAAGCACATGCGCGCCCGCAGCATCATCAATGATTCGCAATGGGAAACCTGGCTAAGACAGGCTTGAGCCTGCGCCATAACAATAACGACGACACACACGTTCCGCCTTTGGCGCTGGTTTGCGCTGACGTTTCACTGCTTGATTTTTTGTTTGATCACATAACAAACCGATCCAGAAATTCAAGGAGCACCCGACTCATGAAATCCGATAGCGCACCACCTGGCCGCCTGAAGAGCCAACTCTTCGGCGTGTACTTTTTCCTGTTGCTGATGCTCGCCCTGTTCCCGCCGTTCTATTTGAGCGTGAGCGGCAGTACCGCGTTGGTACTGGGCATTCCATTGCCGATCTTCTACTGGATCGCCATTGCGGTGCTCGCAGGCCTGGGCCTGTGGGCGTTGTATGTGGCCGAGCTGAAAGCCGGTGAAATACCCGAAGAGGGGGAAGCGCAATGATCAGCACCACCAGCGATGCCAACCTCTTTATCACCTTCGGCGTCATCGGCCTGTTTTTGGCCGGGATGATCGCCGTGCTGTACGCCACCAACCGAGAAAGCACGACCTTCTCCGATTACGCCGTAGGCGGGCGCTCCTACGGGCCGTGGTACATCGCCATGTGTTACACCAACTCCTGGTGGCCGGGCTCGACCTTTACCGCGTTTTTTGCCCTGACCATCGGCGGCGCCCTGGGGTTCTACGGCATGGTCTACGCCACCCTTGGCGTGACGGCGATGTACCTGATGGCAAGGCGCGCCTGGACCTGGGGCCAGCGTTTCAACCTGCGCACCCAGCCGGATCTGCTCGGTATGCGTTTCAATAGCCCGGTGGTCAAACGGGTGGCCTCGATCATTGGCATCATCTCGGTATTCCCGTGGGTGGTGATGGGCATCCAGGCGTTGGCGATGCTGTTCCAGTTCGCCAGTTTCGGCCGTTGGGGCGTCACCACCTGCCTGATCGCCGGCGTGGGGGTGGTGCTGGTGCGTCAGTACTGGACCGTGAGCATGGGCATGCGCGGGCTGATCATGACCGACATGTTCCAGGGCCTGATCGCCTATGTGTTGTGCGCGGCGCTGTGTGTGTTCCTGCTGTTCGGCGACCAGGCGTCGTTCTCCAACCTGTCGCACTTGCCGGCGAAAATGCTGCTGATTCCCGGTGCCAGCGGTACCGGCTACGGCCCGTTGTACATGTTCAGCCTGATCTTCACCGGCGTGATCGGTTCGATGTGCTGGCCCATGAGCTTTCAGCGCATCTACACCGCCAGCGGCGTCAAGGCGGTGAAGAAGGGCACGCTGTACACCATCCTGTTGGTGGGAGGCTTCTACGGCATCCTGATGCTGTTCGCCGCGGCCATCAGCCAGGACCCGAACGTCATCGCGCACCCGCAACAAGGCTGGTTCCTGTCGCTGTTCGATATCGGCGGGCCGTGGATGCTGGCGCTGGCGATCGTCATCGTGCTGGCGGCAAGCATCGGCCACGTCGACGGTTGTGTGCAGGTCTGCGGCACGCAGTTCGCCAATGATTTGGCCACGTGGAATACCCCGCGTACGGATCGACAACTGACACTGCTGGCCAAGTCGGGCATGGTGGTGTTCATCGTCGCCGCGTCGGTGCTGGCATACCTGACCTTTGATTACGCCCGGTTACAGTTGCTGGCGCAGATTTCCTACCAGGGGATTATCCAGTTGGCGGTGCCGCTGTTTTTCGGGATCTTCAGCCGCCGCGGGAATAAGGAGGGCGCGATAGCCGGGATGCTGGCGGGAATTGTAGTGGCCATCGTGCTGACGACGATGTACCCGGATGACATTCCCGGGTTGGGGTCTTTGACCAGCGGGATTGTTGGGTTGGTGGTCAACGCGGGGATTTTTGTAGTGTGTGCGTTGGCGATCAAGCCGAGCGCGCAAGAAAGCGCTCGGGTGGAACAGTTGTTCGAGATGGCAGCACCAGGTCGCAAGGTGTCAGTGGGAGCAACGCCAGTTTTGAACTGAGCCCAATACCTATGAAGATCAACTGTGGGAGCAGCCAAGCGCTCCCACAGGAATCTGCAGCGCTCCAACAATGCGAAATTGCCAGTTACAACCTCGGCAGACTAGAATGCGATCAATTCTTAATTACGCTTGAGCCTCATCGCTCGGCGCGCCCCGGTGATCGGCATGTCGTCTCCCCTCAATCTGCATATCCAGGACCTGTACTGCGAACACCATGGATGGTTGCACCGCTGGCTGGCCCGCAAGCTGGGCAACGCCAGCGATGCCGCCGACCTGGCTCACGACACTTTTATGCGCCTGCTGAGTCGCCAGGCCAGCAGCAACCTGGGCGCCGAGCCCCGCGCCTTGCTCACCCACATCGCCAAGGGATTGATGATCGACAGTTGGCGCCGCCAGGAGGTGGAGCGCGCCTACCTGGAAACCATCGCGTACCTGCCGGAACAACACGTACCGTCGCCGGAAACCCGCTGGCTGATCCTCGAAGCGCTGTACCGCATTGAAGCGATGCTGCGGGACTTGCCGGTAAAAACCCGCCAGGCATTCCTGATGTCGCAGATCGACGGCCTGACTTATCAGCAGATTGCCGAGGCCTTGGGCGTGTCGCTGATCTCGGTCAAACGCTACATGCGCGACGCTTTCCTGGCTTGCCTGAGCGTGGCATGAGCCAGTCGATTGATCCGCTGATCCTCGGTGAAGCCGCCGACTGGATGGTGCAGTTGCAGTCTGGCAGCGCCACCGACGACGACCGCCGCGCGATTGCCCAGTGGCAGGGACGCAGCGCCCAGCATGCCCAGGCCTGGCAACGGGCGCAGGCGATTCTTGGCGACTTCAACAGCGTGCCGGCGGCGATTGCCGGCGATGCCTTAAAGCGCATCGGGCGCAAAAAGCCCCTCGGCCGACGCCAGGCGCTCGGATTGTTGCTGGCGGCAGGCCCGGCGGCCTGGTTGGCGTATCAACAGTTGCCCTGGCAGCAATGGGCGGCCGACCAGCACACCGCCATCGGTGAACAAAAAAACTTCACCTTGCCCGACGGCACACGCGTGCTCATCAACACCGGCAGCTCGTTGAATATCGTGTTCTCTGATCGGGTGCGCCGCATCGAACTGCTCAAGGGCGAAGTGTTGATCACCACCGCCAGGGATTCGGCCCATCGCCCGTTTAGTGTCCAGACCCGCCACGGCACCGCCCGGGCCTTGGGCACACGTTTCAGCGTGCGGGTTGGCGAGCAGCGCAGCCGAGTGGCCGTGACCGAAGGCGCGGTGGAACTGTTGCCACAGCACGCCAGCCAGGGCGTAATCGTCAAGGCGGGCGAGCAGGGCGCCTTCAGTGTGGACCGCGTAGCGGCCGTCGAGCCGCTGGACGTCAGCGCCCTGACCTGGGAAAACGGCATGCTGCTGGCCCAGCACATGCGCCTGGTGGATCTGCTGGAAGAACTGGGGCGTTATCGCGCTGGCGTGTTGCGCTGCCACGACTCGGTGGCAAATCTCACGGTGTCGGGAGCGTTTTCCCTGCGTGATACCGACGCCAGCCTGCACCTGTTGCAGGAATCCTTGCCGGTCAAGGTCAGCAGCCTTACCGGGTACTGGGTGACGGTCGAACCGCGCTGAATCTTTTTCAACGTTCGCTGATACCTTTTTCGTTGTCGTTCGGTGTAGGGGGAGAACCCTCAACATTGCTCCGCGCCGACAGGAATGCCCATGACCGCCAGACCGCTCCCGTACTGCACCCGTCCGTTGAAGGCATTGAGCCTGGCGGTTGCCCTTGCGGCCCTTGCGCCGTTGCAAAGCGCCATGGCGGCAGACGCAACCCAAAGCAGTGAGGCGCGCAGCTACAGCATCGCGCCGGGGCCGTTGGGCAATGTACTGGCACAGTTTGCAGCACTGTCCGGGGTGCCTTTGTCGTTCGACTCCACGTTGCTCAACGATCAACAAAGCCCTGGGTTGCAAGGCAGCTACAGTGCCCAATCGGGCTTTGCGCAACTGCTGCAAGGCAGTGGCTATACCCTGCAAGGTACCAGCGCGAATGGCTACACCGTGGTGCCCCAGGCCAGCGGCGATGCGTTGGAACTGGGTGCTACCACCATCAGTGGTGAGGCGAGCGGGGCGCAGGCAGATACCTACAGTGGTGGCCAGGTGGCACGTTCGGCGCGCCTCGGTGTGCTGGGCAACCGGTCCATCAGCGACGTGCCGTTCAGCGTGGTCAGCTACACCTCGAAAACCATCGCCGACCAGCAGGCGCGGACTGTGGGCGATGTGTTGCTCAACGACGCCTCGGTGCGCCAATCGGCCGGGTTCGGTAACTTCTCCCAGGTGTTCACCATTCGCGGGCTGCCGCTGAGTACCGATGACATCGCGTTCAACGGCCTGTACGGCGTGCTGCCCCGGCAGATCATCACCACCGAAGCCCTGGAACGGGTGGAGTTGTTCAAGGGCCCCAACGCTTTCGTCAATGGCGTCTCGCCTTCGGGCAGCGGGATTGGCGGCAGCGTCAACCTGGTGCCCAAGCGTGCCGAAGACACGCCCACCCGCAGCGTGACCCTCGATTACGCCAGCGACAGCCAGACCGGCGGCCACATCGACCTCGGCCAGCGCTTTGGTGAAGACAACCGCTTCGGCGCCCGGGTCAACCTGGCGCGGCACGGCGGCGAAACCGCCGTGGATGACGAAAATAAAAGCTCGCAGTTGATCGCCGTGGCCCTGGACTATCGCGGCGAGCGCTTGCGGGTTTCCACCGACTTTGGCTACCAGAAAGAACGCATCAACAATGGCCGCTCGGTGGTTTACCTGACCGGCACCAAAGTGCCAAGCCCGCCGTCAGCCAAAGACAACTACGCCCAGGACTGGAGCTGGTCGCAGCTGGAAGACACCTATGGCATGGTCAACGCCGAATATGACTTGAACGATAACTGGACGGCCTACGCCGCCGGTGGCGCCAAGCACACCCGGGAGAACGGCCAGTATTCGTCGCTGTATGTCGCCAACGACGGCAGCGCCAAAGTGGGCTTCCTGTATTCGCCCCACGACGAAGACAACAAAAGCGCGATGGCCGGCCTGAACGGGCATTTCGCGACCGGGCCGGTGACCCACCAGATGAACATCGGGCTGTCGGGCATCTGGGGCGAGCAACGCTCCTCTTATGAGGCGATCCTGCAGGCCAACCGTCAACCCGGCAACCTGTACAACCCGACGCAAACACCGCGGCCTGCCAATACCTATTTCGGCAGTGATATTCATGACCCGCGTGTGGTCGGCAAGAACCGGATCAAGAGTGCGGCGGTGTCCGATACCTTGGGCTTTATTGATGATCGGGTGTTGTTGACTCTGGGTGTGCGGCGCCAGACGATCGAGGTAGACAACTGGAACACTGCCACCGGCGTGCGCGGTACACCTTACTCAGAGTCCATCACCACGCCGGTTTATGGCCTGGTGATCAAACCGTGGGAGCACGTTTCGTTCTACGCCAACCGTATCGAAGGCCTGGCCCAGGGCCCCACGGCGCCGCTCACCAACGTGACCAACCCCGGTGAAGTATTCCCGCCCAAGCGCAGCAAGCAGACGGAAGCCGGGGTCAAGCTGGACTGGGATAACTATGGCGCCACGCTGGGCGTGTACCGCATCGAACAGCCGAACAATGCCACCACCCGCTTCCCGGGCCAGAAGGTCGATACGTTCACCGTCGACGGCGAGCAGATCAACAAAGGTGTAGAACTCAACGTATTCGGCGAACCCATCGATGGCCTGCGCCTGTTGGCCGGCGCGACCTGGATGGACACCGAACAAAAGAGCACCTCCAACGGCGCCACCGACGGCAACCGCGCCGCCGGTGTGCCACGCTTCCAGTACAACGTCGGTGCCGACTGGGACGTGCCGGGCATCCAGGGTGCGGCGGTCAGCGCACGCATGCTGCGCACCGGTGGCGAATACGTGAATGCGGCCAACAGCCTGAGCATCCCGGCCTGGACCCGCGTCGACCTGGGGGCGCGTTACGGCTTCAAGGCGGACGACAAGTACATCACCCTGCGCGCCAACGTGGAGAACGTGGCGAACAAGGCGTATTGGTCATCGGCGTCTACCGCCAATAACTACCTGACCCAGGGCGACCCGCGCACGGTGAAATTGTCAGCGACGGTGGATTTCTGAGTCGCAAAAATCTCTCGAAGTGAAAGAAGATCTTGTGGCCAGGGGGCTTGTTGTGGCGAGGGAGCTTGCTCCCGCTGGGCTGCGAAGCAGCCCCCAAAAGGCCCTGGTGTTATTTCAGGTGGATCGCCATTGCCTTGTTGGGGCCGCTTCGCAGCCCAGCGGGAGCAAGCTCCCTCGCCACAAAAAGCTCAAGCGCTGCACGGTCAACCCGCGCTCACTTCAATCCGGTCAAAGCCCTTGAGGCGATACAGCATCACCGAGATCGCCCAACTCGCCACAAAGATTCCGATGATCATGTAGCCCAGCATCCCGAAGCTGTCGTTCAGCGAGCCGATAAAGCCCCAGAACGACCCCTTCAGGTCTAACTGATCACCAATCAACCCCAGCGCCTCGATACTGCCGATCACTACCGCAACCACCACCGACACCAGCGTGATGGTCATGTTGTAGTAGATCTTGCGGATCGGCTTCATGTACGCCCAGCCATACGCCCCCAGCATCAGGTGGCCGTCGAGGGTGTCCACCAGTGACATGCCGGCGCTGAACAGCAGCGGGAACACCATGATCGCCCACGGCGAAAGCCCCTGTGAGGCCTGCGTCGCAGAAATCCCCAGCAAGCCAATCTCTGTGGCGGTGTCAAAACCCAGCCCGAACAGGAACCCCAGTGGGTACATGTGCCAGCTACGGCTGACCAGGCGAAACACCGGGCGGAAAATTCGCGCCATAAAGCCCCGGTCTGCCAGCAACACGTCGAAATCATCCTCCACATAGGCGCCGCCCTGGCGCACATGGCGCCAGGCCTTGTAGATAGCGTGCAGGATCACCAGGTTCATCAGGGCAATCACCAACAGGAACGCAGCCGAGACCGACGTGCCGATCACCCCGCCAATGGCCTTGAACCCTTCAAACCGCTCCTGCATCGCCGACGCGGCAAACGCGACACCAATGGACGCCAGCACCACCACCGAAGAATGCCCCAGTGAGAAAAAGAAACCGACCGCCACCGGGCGTTTCTTCTCTTGCATCAGCTTGCGCGTCACGTTGTCGATGGCGGCGATATGGTCGGCGTCCACCGCGTGCCGCAGCCCGAAACCGTAGGCCAATAACGCAGTGCCGAGCAACACCGGGTGGTCATGGAACGCCACCAGCGCCCAGACCCACGCCACCACGTTAATGCCGATCAACACGCCGTAGATGCCAAACAACTTGGCGCGAACCTGGGTGTTGGAGTCACTGAAAATCTGGGCAAGGCGTAGGATCATCGACGGTACCCCTGTGGCGCGGAAACATTCAGACACATTCGTGAACTTTATAGGTTTTGTTTAGAGTGATCATGAAATTTGTAGGGCGAATAAGGAGACGGCTGTGACGACTATCGAAAATGGCGCGCTGGCGGTTATTGAGTTCTGGAAACAGGCGGGGCCAAAGCGTTGGTTTGCCAAGGATGAGGCGTTTGATCAGCGCTTTCGCGAGGCTTTTCACGCGGCGCATTTTCAGGCAGCCCGGCGTGAGCTGGAAGGCTGGATGGGCACACCGCAAGGCGCGCTGGCGTTGCTGTTGCTGCTGGATCAGTTCCCGCGCAATACCTTTCGTGGCACCGCGCACATGTTCGCCACCGACCCGCTGGCGCGTTTGTATGCGCGGCAGATGGTAGACGCGGGGATGGACCGGTTGATCGAAACGCCGTTGCGGGCGTTTTGTTACTTGCCGTTCGAGCATTCTGAAGACCCCCAGGACCAACAGCTGTCGGTGGCGTTGAACAAGGATTTGGATGCCAATACCTATCGCTGGGCCCAGGAGCATGCCCGCATCATCGAGCGGTTCGGGCGCTTTCCCCATCGTAATGAGCTGTTGGCCAGGGTGACGACGCAGCAGGAGCGGGCGTTTCTGGATGAAGGTGGCTTTTCGGGGTGACGCTTCAGGCCTGTGACTTGGCCACTGCGTCCCTGATGCCCGACTGACGAAACCGTCGCACCCTCCGAATCAATCGCCCAACGCAGCGCTTCAGTGGCTGACGACAACCGCTTGTTTCATCTGTTGATCGTTCCTTGATCTGTTTTTGAGGGCTGAAGTGCTGCGCCATAGTCTTGCCGTTATCGGTGGTATTCCAGCCAGGAATGCCCCCATAAAAACCGCGCATTTTATTTGCGCGGCGCGATCTCGTAGTGTGGTGCTCCCACCAAGGAGATGCCGCCGTGAACCACCGCCCGCTGAACCTTTACGTTGACGCCCACTTCACCAGCCCGTACGCGATGTCGGCGTTCGTGACGCTGCGCGAAAAAGGCCTCGAATTTGAACTGCTCACCCTGAACCTCGACACGGCCGAGAACCAGTCCGAGGCGTTCGCCCACTTGTCGCTGACCGGGCGTGTACCGACCCTGGTGCAGGGCGAGTTTGCGCTGTCCGAGTCTTCGGCGATCACCGAGTACCTGGAAGAGGTGTTCCCGCAGGTGCCGGTGTACCCGGCAGACCCCCGGCAGCGGGCGAGGGCGCGGCAGGTGCAGGCGTGGTTGCGCAGTGACTTGATGCCGATCCGCCAGGAGCGTTCGACCCTGGTGGTGTTTTACGGGCTAAAGGGCGAACCGCTGTCGCCAGCCGCTGAAGCCGCAGCGCACAAGCTGATCAATGCGGCGCAGGTGCTGTTGGCCGATGGGCGTGACTACCTGTTCGGCGAGTGGTCGATCGCCGACGTGGACCTGGCCGTGATGCTCAACCGGCTGATCCTCAATGGCGACAGCGTGCCCGCCAACCTGGTGGCGTACGCGCAGCACCAGTGGCAACGGCCTTCGGTGCAGGAATGGGTCAAGCAGGCACGACCGTCGCTGTAGGCACCTCCCCAATTACTAAGTGAATACTGACCCATGAATATACTGTCGAGTGACTCCCGCCTGCCGCTGTATCAACGTTTTCGGGACCATCTGATCGAGCAGATCGCCACCAATCGCTGGCGCGCCGGTGCGGCCATTCCCCCGGAAGCGGTGTTGTCCACCCAATACCAGCTGTCTACCGGTACGGTACGCAAAGCGATCGAGGCGTTGGTGGGTGAGGGTATTCTTGAGCGTCAACAAGGCCGGGGCACGTTTGTGCGCCGGCCGAAGTTTCAGTCTTCATTGTTCCGCTGTTTTCGTTTCCAGGGCCCAGGCGGTGAATGCCATCTGCCGCAGAGCCGCATTTTATCGGCCAAGCCGGTGCTGGCACCGGCGTCTGTGAGCGAGGTGCTGGGGCTGGCGCCGGATGCCCCGGTGATTTGCATTGTGCGGGTGCATACGCTGGACACGCGACCGGTGCTGGCTGAGGAAATCTGGCTGCCGCGCGACCGGTTCCAGGCCCTGCTGGACGTAGACCTGACCCGCCAGGGGCTGTTGCTGTACCCGACCTACGAGGAGGTGTGCGGGCAAGTGGTGGCCTCTGCCGGGGAATCCCTCACTGCCGAATCCATTAACGAGGTGTGGGCCCGCTGGCTGCAGGTGCCGGTTGGCAGCCCGGTGATGGTGATCGAACGGCTGGCCCGCGATTACGCCGGTCAACCTTTGGAGTTGCGGCGTGGCCGTGGCCATGCCGAACACTTCCGGTACAACGTGGATATTCGCTGAAGCTGCAGCGCGCGGCTATTCGGCTTCGAGCAACACCAGCCACGTCTGCACTACCCGGCGGTCGAGGTCTTCCCAGTCGGCCATGCCCAGCACGCGGGTGGTGTTCAGCCCGCGCAGGTAGCCGCGTAGCTGCTGGGCGATGGCAAAGACCACTTCCCGCGAGGCGGCGTTATCCAGCAGCACCTGCTCATAATCAAACAGGTAATCGGCAACCCGCTCGCGAAACTCCGGCAGCACGGCTTCACGGATACGGTCGAAGGTTTTCTGGTGGGGCTTCATAGGCATTCCTTATCATTTTGTGTGAGGCGGCCTGCACGACACTATTGCTCCAGATAATAGTCATCATCAAGTATTGCGAGTTCTGTTTTTCTGCAAAAGGAGGACAATTGCCGTCATTCAAGACGATGTGCAAGGACCCTGCAATGAGGACTTTTACCGGATGGGCGCTGGTGGCGCTGCTGATGAGCGGGATTGGCGCGGCGGCACCGGCGGTGGCTGGGGGCGAGCAAACCCGCCATTTGTTGCCAATCGCTGCCAGCCCGGTCGGTTTGCAGCACTCGCAATCGGTCGGGGTGCTTTTCAGCGACAATACCCTCGATAACCTGGAGTACCTGGCGCGCTACCATGCCATGGCGGTCAATGGTGCCAAGGACCAGTTGGACGGGCAGATCCGCCAGGCATTTATCGACAGCTCCGACCCGGACCTGGCGATCGATTGGCTGATGACGTCCCTGCGACACACCTTTGCCTCGGTCACCCGTTACGACACCCTTGATGCGCTGCTACAGGCGCACCCGGACGTGGTAGTGATGCTCGACACCTACAACCAGTTGCTGACCCAGCGTAATGACCTGGTGGAGGCAAGGTTTGTCGCCAAGTTCTATGACATCCACCTGCAATACATCGACAAAGCCTGGGGTTCGGCGCAATTGCACTTGCCTTCTGTATGGGTACATGACAAAACGGCGCCCCAGATCGCTGCACAGATTGGGCAGCAGCGCGACGTTCAGTTGAATGCGTTAAAGCAGTTTGATGCCTCGCTCAAGGCGCTGGTCGCCGCAGGTTGACGCCCACTTATTTTATTTTCAGGATTTTTTATGCGCTTGTTGTTAGTGCCCGCTATGGCTTCTGCTGCTTTATTGATGGCCGGCTGTACATCCGCCCCCAATGCTCCAACCCTCACACTGCAAACCAGCAAATCCCCGGATGCTTACGTTGAGTGCGTGGTGCCCAAGTTCGAGAAAAACGGCATGACCTCGACAGTGACCGCTAATTCGCGGCATGCCCGGATTGTGGTCAGCAGCAAGATTGCCGCCGACAACATCCTGGAGGTGTACAAGGCTCAGGACGGCGGCAAAGTGTTCCTGTACGAGCGCAAGCCATTGGCGTCGACGTTCAAGCCGTCGCGTTTCGAGCATGCGGCGCAGGATTGCCTGTAAACCCAAGGCCCTGTAGGAGCTGGTTTACCTGCGATAGCATCGACTCGGTGCAGCTGATGTACCAAGGTGTCTGCATCGCTGGCAAGCCAGCGCCTACACCGGGTTTAAGCTCGGCTTCTGCTCACCGTTGAACGCATTAACCGCCTTCACCAGGCCTTTGGCCGCCAACGTTACCAACTCACCGCCTTTTTGCGGGGTGGCCAGCGCAGGGTCCGAACCCATGCGCCCGTCCGGGAAGCGTGCGCGGAAGTCGCGTGCTTCGCGGATCGGCCCGGTGTTGGCGATTTGCGGCGAGTAGTCAGCCGACTTGATCGCCTGCGGGTACGCCCATTGGGTTACCGCGATTTCCGATGGCGTAGCATGGCTGCCGTGGCCGACCGGGAACTGCTGGTGCGCCAGCTCGGTTACGCCTTCCAGGTCCCACCAGTTGCACAGCTTCAGCGCATAACCCGACGGGCGCCCGGCAAAGCTTGCTTCGGCGTACAGCTCGGAGAACGCCGCTTCGATCGAGGCGATGTTACCGCCGTGGCCATTGAGGAACAGAATCTTCTCGAAACCATGGCCCGCCAACGACCGTACCCAGTCGCCAATCGCCGCGATAAAAGTCGAAGGCCGCAGGGAAATGGTGCCAGGGAAGCCCAGGTGATGTTGCGCCATGCCGATATTGAAGGTGGGGCCGATCAGGATGTCGGCATTCTTCTGCGCTTCATGGGCGATGATTTCCGGGCACATCCAGTCGGTGCCCAGCAGGCCGGTGGGGCCGTGTTGCTCGTTGGAGCCGATGGGAATCACGATGCTGCGGCTGCGTTCCAGAAACTGACCAATCTCGATCCAGGTGGATTGATGTAAAAGCATCTCAGGTTCTCTCTCTCATCAAGCCCAGGAACACGGTGAAGTTCCTGGTGGCGTGTGCCGCATGGTGCACGGCAACGGCCAGCCCTTCAACCGCCTTTGACGGTACCGGCGCTCGCCATCTGGCGTGGCTTGCAGTTGAGGTACGCCGAGGACTTCAGCCAGCGCTGGTCGGGGTACCAGGAAAACATGAACTGGCCATCCTTGAGCTTATCTACCACCTGGCGCGCCACTTGCGGGCGCACGGCCGGGCAACCCTGGCTGCGGCCGATGCGGCCTTCGCGTTTGCTCCACAAGGGGCTGACGTAGTCGGCGGCATGGATCACGATGGCGCGGTCTCGGGCCCGGTCGTTGAAACCCGGCTCCAGGCCGTCCATGCGCAACGAATAACCATGGGCGCCTTCGTAGCTCTCCTGGGTGCGGAACAAGCCAATGCTGGATTGGTAACTGCCCTCGCGGTTGGAGAACTGCGTGGCGAAGTTTTCGCCGGACTTTTGCCCATGAGCCACCAGGTCCCGCAGCACTAAAGTCTTTTTGCGCAGGTCGAAGATCCATAAGCGACGAGCGGTCGAAGGTTGGGAATAGTCGATCACGGCCAGCCGGTCGGACTGTTCGATGCCATTGCCCACCGCGCACTGCATGGCGCTCAAGGCTCTTTTCAATACGTCGGGGTTGAGTTCTGGAGCGGCGTGGGCGAGGCTGCTATACAGAGTAAGGGGTTTACCCGTGTCTGCGAGCGCAATAGTGCTCAGCGAGGCAAAGGTCGAGATGATCAGGCCAATTCGGCAGCAAAAGGTCAGCATGTATAGAGCATCTCCGCCGTGGAAGGGAGCTAAGCGATTGTTCAAAAAACACGCATGTTACTTGAGCATTTGCCTGCTCGTTGCACCGCTGGTCGCGACGGCCGATGACGTTCTGGTGGTGTCGCCGGCCCCGGTGCAATTGGCGCTGTCGCAGTTGTCGACCGTTTGCCCTGGCCTGGCCGGGCAAGTCGACGCCGCTACCCAGGCGCGCTTGCAGGCTTTTTATCAGCAGCAGGGCGACGTGGTGCTCTGGCCCGAGGGCGAACGCCGCAGCGCGTTGCAAGCCCAACTGCTGATGCTGGCCGACGACGGCCTGGACCCCGCTCACTATCGCCTGCCCCCGGTAGAGGCCACGGGTAACGTGCTGTGCAGCGACATCGGCACCAGCCAGCAATACCTGCAAGCCCTGCAGGACCTGCATTTTGGCCGTTTGCAGCAATCGCGCTTCGAGCCGCTCTGGCACTCGCAACCACCGGCCGTTGACCCCGACACCCAAGTTTTGGCATTGGCCGGGCCCGGTTTGCAGGATATCGCCCAAGCCTTCGACCAGGCCCGCCCAAACGCGCCGTTATACCGCAGCCTGCGCAGCGCCTATGCCGCCTTGCGCCAGCAACCGCTTCAGCATTGGGATGCGGTAGCCAGCGGCCCGTTGTTGCGTCCTGGCATGGACGATTCGCGTGTGCCGCAACTGGCGCGGCGCATGGTCAATGGCGGCTACCTCACGGGCCCATCTTCCGGTACGCAATACCGCGGCGAGTTGGTGAGTGCGGTCAAAACCTTCCAGCAAAGCCATTCACTGCAAGCCGACGGCGTGATCGGGCCCGGTACCGTCACCGAGCTGAACATCAGCCCGGCGATTCGCCGCGAGCAACTGCGCATCAACCTTGAGCGGTTTCGCTGGCTGTCCCAGGACCTGGAGCCTGAAGGCGTACTGGTCAACGTGGCTGCGGCGCAACTGAGCTTCTACCAGGGCGGCGTGCCCGTGTGGCAAACCCGCCTGCAAGTTGGCCGTGCCGACCGCCAGACGCCGCTGCTGAAGTCGCGCATCACCCGGCTGACCCTGAACCCCACCTGGACCATCCCGCCCACCATCATGCGCGAGGACAAGCTGCCGGCGATCCGCCTGAACCCCGAATACCTGCGCCAACAGAACCTGCAAGTGCTCGACAGCCAAGGCAACCCGCTGGCGCCGGAACAGGTCGACTGGTCGCACCCCGGCAACATCCTGCTGCGCCAGGGCGCCGGCCCGCGCAACCCACTGGGCCGGATCGTGCTGCGCTTTCCCAACCCGTATTCGGTGTACCTGCACGACACGCCGAGCCAGCCACTGTTTTCCAAGGGGCCGCGAGCCTTCAGTTCAGGGTGTGTGAGGGTTGAGCAGCCGCTGCAATTGCGCGACTTGCTGGTGAGCCCGGCGGAGAAGATCCGTACTGAGGAGCTGTTGGCGACGGAAACCACCCATGAGTTCCGGCTTGCTACCCCGGTGCCGGTGTTGCTGGGGTACTGGACGGTGCAGGCCGATGGCAAGGGCGCGTTGCTGTACTCGCCGGATATTTATGCGCGGGACCCGGTGTTGATGAAGGCGATGGAGAGTGCGCTCTAAGGCGTGACGCCTTGCAGACTGCGGTATTCCACGGTCAGGTGTGTCACCTCATGCACTGGTGCCAGCCGCTCGCGGATGATCTCGGCCGTTACGTCGGCATTGCCCCATACACTCACAATCGCCGCACGCGCTTGGGGCCCGACCTGCCACACGTGCAGGTCGGTGATGCGCACATCTCCTGACGCACCAAGGATCTCGCGAATTTCTTCGGCGACATGCTCATCGGTGCGGTCCAGCAGCACGCCCGAAGTGTCACGCATCAAGGTCCAGGCCCAGCGCGCAATCACCAGTGCCCCGACAATCCCCATCAGCGGGTCAAGCCACACCCAGCCCAGGTAACGCCCGGCCAGCAGGGCGGCGATGGCCAGGATGGAGGTCAGCGCATCAGCCAGCACATGAACATAAGCCGAGCGCAGGTTGTTGTCGTGGCCATGGCTGTGGCCGTGATCATGCCCGTGCTCATGAGGATGACCATGGCTGCCGGAAAGCAGCAGGGCGCTGACGACGTTGACCGCCAAGCCTGCGATGGCGATCAGGGTTGCAGTGCCGAAGTCGACCTGGGTCGGCTCCAGCAGGCGGATCAGCGACTCGACACCAATGCCGATCGCCACCAACCCCAGCACCAGCGCCGAAGCAAACCCGCCCAGGTCCCCGACCTTGCCGGTGCCAAAGCTGTAGCGAGTGCTCGCCGCATGGCGCCGGGCATAGGCGTAGGCCGCTGCCGCGATGCCGAGCGCACCGGCATGGGTGGCCATGTGGAAACCGTCTGCGAGCAGGGCCATAGAGCCGGTGATGTAGCCAGCGGTAATTTCCCCGACCATCATGACAACGGTCAGTGCGACGACCCATAAGGTGCGCTTGGCGTTCTCATCGTGTGAGGCGCCGAGGAACATATGCGGGTGGGTGTGGGCGGCGCTCATGTCAATGAACTCTTCATTTGCTATAGCGGCGGATGGCTTCGAGTAACTCATCGACGCCCTTGGCGCGTTCTTCAGCGCTCAAGTCGGGATGGGCTACGTGTTCACGGGCGTGATCTTCGATGATTTCATCCATCAGCCCATTGATTGCGCCCCGTGTGGCGGCCACCAGGTGCAGGGTCTTGGCACAGTCATCGTCTGATTCCAGCGCGCGCTCCACAGCCTGGATCTGCCCGGCGATGCGTTTGACGCGCTTGAGCAAGTCGTCCTTGCCTGATTTTACGTGAGACATACCATACCCCCCCTACCTATATTTGAAATGGATAGTTACAGGTACGGATGATTTGCGCAAGGGTGGGGAAAAGAGGTCAGTGCTGGCCGGCCAATCGGCGGGTAATCAGCGCCAAGGCTTCATTGGGAGGCAGTTGTGCCGTGTCGACGGTAAAGGGCGCGTCGTGCCACGGCTCATATTCATGGGCCAGGACCGACTGCCAGGCGGGCGGCGTGAGCCCTGGGATATCGCTGGTGCGTGATTCCACGCGGCGTTGGTGTTCGTGTGGGTCGGAGCACACCACCCGGATATTCACCAGCGGCTTACCGGCGCGTAGCGCGGTGTCGCTCCACGCCTGACGACTTTCAGCCACCGGGTTAACGCAATCAACGACAACCGTGTGGCCCAGCAGAAGGTTGCTCAACGCCAGCGCATTGGCCACCTGGTAACCGCTGCTGCCCACGCCCTGTGCCAGAACCCCGGCATCGCGGATGGCCTGCTCGATGGTATCGATGCGCAGGTACACAGCGCCGGATTGGCCAGCAAGGGCCTTGGCAATCGTGGTCTTCCCGGTGCCGGGCAGGCCGCTGAACACAATAAGCATCGTCGATCCTTCGAATGGGTGAGTCGGCTCAGTCTACCGCTGGACTTACTTCAAATAGCAAGCGCTGATCCAGTCCGAAGGCTTGGGCGCGAGCTGTTCGGCCACCGGCCAATACCGCGCGTCCAGCTGCGCCGCCAGCCAGTACAGCGTATTGCTGCTTTTGGGGTTCCACTCGCCGCTGTAGCCCGGCTCGCCGACGCGGGCGCGGTCCCTGTCGAACTGCACGTGGGTGTTCACGAACTCTTCGTGGCTGCGCTGGCCTTTGGCATACGGCGCGAGCCAGTCCAGTGCTTCGCTCAACGAGCCGCCGTGGGGCGCGGTGACGTCCAGCCAGTTGCCGCCAATGCCGTAGGGCTTGGCCGCCAGCGCCGCCTGAACCAGCGGCTCCAGGTCGTAGACCACGTAGTGCAGGGCGTCACGGTCCTTAAAGTCGGTCACCGAGCCATCTGGCAGCACGTTGTCGTTGATCTGTTGCCGGAACAGCTGGAAGGCCTGCTCCAGCATCTCGCGGTCGCCCAGCGCGGCGGCGGCCACGGTGACCAGTTTTACGCGGTGGCTCTGCCAGTTATTGGTGTTGGTGGCTTTCTTTTCGCCGTGGAACTGTTTGATGCGCTCGATATAGCCATTGCCCAGGTGGGTCAGCAGCGCGCGGGTGGCGTCGCGGGTCTGGGGGCGCAGGTCATTGGCCGTGAGGCTATAGGCGCTGATCAACATATCGAGGTTGGTTTCGTCGATCGGGTTGAAGTCCGGCTGATAGGTGCTGGCCCACGCGCTGAGGTAGTCATCCACTTGCTTGAGGTAGCGCGTGTCGCGGCTCAGGCGCCAGGCCAGGGCAGCCTCGCGCATCACCGGCCAATCCTTCTCGGCGGCGATGCTTTGCTCGCGGATGCCTTGGTTGGGCAACGTGCCTTCGGTGTGCAGATGGGGCAGGGCGCCGGGCTGGTCGCCGAGGTGGCGCTGGGCGGCGGTCAGCAGTGACTTGGAAGTCGGGTTCGAGGTGGCGGGCTGGCAGGCACTCAGGGCTTGGGGTGCGGCAACGGCGGCGTGGGCGAACGAGGCGAGTAGTGCGGCCAGAGCCACGGTTTTAAAAGGGCGTTGTAGCATGCGGTTTCTCAGGAATGGATTGACCGGATCGGAGCGCAAACACGCTACCATGGCCGTGATGAGTATTTGATGAAATACCCGCCGGCCCTCTATCCTGGCCGGCGTTGCCCGGTCGAGAACAGGACGCCCCATGACCTTGCAGTTCGTGAAGATGCACGCCCACGGTGATGACTTCATCGTGATCGACCGGCGCGGCCAGGCTGACTCTGTCACTGCGCAAATCACCCGCCGGCTGGGAGACCGTCATCGCGGTATCGGCTTCAATCAATTGGCCGTAGTACTCGATTGCGCTGATGCCGCCGCCCGCATCAAGTTCTGGAACCCCAATGGCACCCCGCTCGACACCTGCGGCAGCGCCACCCGCGGGGTTGCAGACATGTTGATGCGCGAAGCCGGCACCGCGAGCATCGTGCTGCGCACCAACCGTGGCCTGCTGACCTGCGTACGCGAATCGGGGCAGCGGGTGTCGGTGGACATGGGGCCGCCGTCATTGGGCTGGGAAGCCATTCCGCTGGCGCAGGCAATGGACACCGAACGCTTGCCGCTGGAGGGCAATCCGGCGGCGTGCAGCATGGGCAACCCGCACTGCACGTTCTTCGTCGAGGATCTGGCCACTATCGACATCGCCGCCATCGGGCCAACGCTGGAAACCAACCCGCTGTTCCCCAGCAAGACCAACGTGCATTTCGTGCAGGTACTCGACCGTGGCCATATCCGCCCGCGCATCTGGGAACGTGGCGGCCGCATCCCGCAAGGCTCGGGCTCGTGCTGCTGTGGCGCGGCGGTCAACGGGATTCGTCGCGGGCTGCTGGATGACACGGTCGAGGTGCAATGCGACGGCGGCACGGTGACCGTGCACTGGGACGGCAGTGGTGGTGTGGTGCTGACCGGCGCCGTGCAAACGACATTTCACGGCAGCATCGCCGAGCACTTTTTGCAGGCGCCATGACAAACAGGGTGGTTATCCGGACATGCTGAAATTTCCAACGCGACACTCGCTGGGTGTGCTGCTCATCGTGTTGATGGGTTGGCTATGGCTTTCGCCAGCGCAGGCCGATGACATCGCGCCCCCCGATCTGGTCACGGTCCCGCTGAACCAGCGCGTGATCGACCTGACCAACACCCTGGACTCTGCCTCCAAGTCGCGCCTGACCACGCAACTCGCCGGCCTGGAACAACGCAAGGGCGCGCAGGTGGCGGTAATGCTGCTGCCGAGCACCGGCGGTGCGAGCATCGAGGAGTTCGCCAACCAACTGTTCCGCGCCTGGAAACTGGGGCGCAAGGACGTCAACGACGGCATCCTGCTGCTAGTGGCGAAGGACGATCGCAAGGTGCGTATCGAAGTCGGTTACGGCCTGGAAGGCGTGGTCACCGACCTGCTGGCCCACCGGATTATTGAAGAACACATCACCCCGGCGTTTCGCCAGGGCGACTACGCGGGCGGTGTGCAGCAGGCGGTGGACGACCTCACCGTGTTGGTGGAGGGCGGCAACTTGCCCGAGGTGGCCAAGGCCGGGTTGCCGCCTGAAGCGTACGCGGTGCTCATCGCATTTATTTTTGGCGGGGTTGTCGGGGTTTTGATGGGCGCCGAAAAACTCCCTTGGCGCCGAGCCCTGATGGCGGTGGTCGTGGTCACGGTGGCGCTGGTCGCGGTGGCGGGTGGCAAAAACTGGCCGGTTTACTTGTTGTTGCTGCCACTGTGCATGCTGATCGGCGGCGCCACGTTTGGCGCGTTGTGGCAGGCGCGGGCGGCGTTTTATGCCGTGCTGGGGATGTTGACTTATATCGCCGGGGTGCTGCTGACCGACCACTTCGTGCGTGACCTGTCGATGATTCACTGGCTGGCATATCCATTCGCCGGGCTGCTGATCCTGGGCCTGTACGTTGGCTTGTTCCTGGTGATGAAAGGGATGTGGCAAGAGAGCCAGGCCGGATTTGTCGCGCGGCTGGTGGCGGTTTTTGTGGTGTATGGAGTGGCGGGGGTGCTGATTGACAACGGCACCACAGGATGGCTGCTGGCGTTTCCCTTCGCTTCGTTCGCGGCGCTGTTTATCTTTGCCCATGGGATCAGCGACGGGTCGGGATCGGGTTCGAGCGGGGGCGCGCGTTCGTCCGGCTCGAGTTCCGGTTCCAGCAGCAGCTCGTCGGGGGGTGGCGGTTCCAGCGGCGGCGGTGGTGCGTCGGGCGGTTGGTAAGCTCCTCCGGAGGCTAGGCCGGCCTCCACATCTCGGCAGAGGGCTCGACACCCCAAAGCGGCGGCGTCAGGCCGATGAGCATAGGCAAAGACCTTTTAATGAGGCAGCTAATACTAAAGAGCCATCACCATCTCATGCCACGCCATCCCGCCATGGTCCCACGCCGACGGCTGCACATAGCGATAGCCCATGCGCTGATACAGTTGCACATGCTGGTCCTTGCACATCAAGTGAATGGTCTTCTTGCCCATCGCTCGCATGCGCTGCACAAACTCCGTCATCAAGCGCGTCGAGTAACCCTTGCCCTGATGAGCCGGGTCCACCACCACCGACATGATCACCACATTCGGCGCGTCGGCTGAATGACCGACCAACTCCTTGAAGGCCTCATCCGACATCACCACTTCATCGGCGCAACCGCAGTTGATGAAACCCACCACAACGCCATCCGCCTCCAGGATCAGAAAGCCTTGCGGGTACAGCGCAATGCGCGTGGCGATCTTTTCCAGGGTCGCGGCTTCGTCGCCTTCGTAGGCCGAGATTTCAATCTCGTAGCAACGGTTGGCGTCGGCTGGGGTGGCGTTGCGTAAGGTGAGCGTGGGCATTTCAGTTCCTGGGTATTTAAACGGGATAGTCCGAACGCGGGTCGTCCCGGTTCAGGGCGGTGTCGTGCCATATCTACAGCGCGTTGAGCCCGCTTGGCATCGCGGTGGAGCGTTGCATGCCCAGCAACGTTAGCTTGATGATTTGCCTCAGCATCGGTTCATGATCTGTGTGCGCTGTCTGGGCCACAAGCGTTGGATGGTGATAGGCGGCAGTGGTGGTGTAGATCAGCCTGGCATTAAGGTCTGCGTCGCCATCGAACTTTGCCCCAGCCTCCTTGAACAGGCCGGCAAGCTGGCGAAGCAGGTTATTGAGGTGGGCAATTATGAACGGTTTATCCAGCGCCGCCGCTACGTCAAACGCGCGATGCGGTTCCGGATCGTCCAGGGCGCGCTTGCGTTTCATCTGATAGAGCCTGACCAGCCATTGGTGCATGCGGGTCGCAGGGTCGCCCCCGGCAGACGCGACGACGGCGAGTGCCTGCTCAATCTCGCAAAGCCAGCGTTCCGTGACGGCATCCAGCAGTGCAGCTTTGTCTGTGAAATGGGCATAAAGCGCCGCATGGCTCACGCCCAACTCCTTGGCAACATCCGTGATGCGAACCTTGTCTACGCCTAGCAGCCGCATGCGTGCCAGGGCGACGTCGGTCGCCCGGGTTTTTATTTCCTCGGCAGATAGCCCGGTACGTGGCATTCCCCACAACTCCTGTTGACAGCCCTAAAACTTACATTCTACATTAAATGTAACTTGTGATAATCCATGCTCATGGATGATTTGAATCATCGCGTGAGTGTATTTGAAAAAGGGTGTTGGCAATGACTGAAATGACAACGAGGACATTGGGCAAAAACGGGCCCGCAGTGTCAGCACTTGGAATGGGCTGCATGGCCTTTCGCATGGGCGATGACGACCGTGAGAAGCAGGCTGTAAAAACCATTCAATCGGCCCTCGATTCAGGTTTTTCGTTTCTGGACACTGGCGATTTTTATGGCAGCGGACAAAGCGAGATGCTGCTGGGACGGGCGCTGCGGGGGCGCCGCGACGACGCATTTTTGAGCGTGAAATGTGGTGCCCAGGTAGACCCGAATGGCCGCATCATCGGGCTTGATGGCCGTCCAAATTCCATCAAGAACTTTGCCGCCTATTCATTGAAACGGCTGGGCGTGGACGTTATCGATCTGTACCAGCCAGGGCGTGCCGATCCAGACGTGCCGTATGAAGAGACGATCGGGGCGATTGCCGACCTGATCAAGGACGGCAAGGTGCGTTACCTGGGTGTATCGGAGGTAGGAGCCGACCTGTTACGCCGTGCCCATGCCGTGCATCCGGTCACCGCCCTGGAAATTGAGTACTCGCTGGCCAGTCGTTTTATCGAGCGGGAAATCCTTCCGACTGCGCGCGAGTTGGGTATTGGCGTTGTGGCTTACCGCATTCTGGCAGAGGGGATGCTGGGGGGTAGCCTGCCGCAGGGGCAGCCGCCTGCCGGCTCGAGTTTTTTGGCACCGCGCATGCACGGTGAACACTACACTCGCAATATGGCCACGGCTCAGGTACTCGATGCGATGGCCACATCCAAAGGCTTTACGCCGGCGCAACTGGCGATGGCCTGGGTGCTGTCGCGTGGCGACGATATCGTGCCGCTGGCCGGTATCAGTCGCCCATCGCGCATCATCGACAACCTTAACGCGCTGGAAGTGAGGTTCACGCCCGAAGAGTTGTCGCAGCTGGACCGAGCCTTTGCACCGGATGCCATCGTTGGGTTGCGCTACCCGGAATTCGTTCTGAAATGGGCCGCGCAATGAGCATGTCCCTGCCGTCTGCCCGTACTTGCGCGCTTGTCGCAATCGCTATGTTTGCGCCGGTGGTCGCCTCCTATGTCTGGCCCATGGATCGTTGGTGGCTGGACTACCCCGGCATCCTGTTTCACCTGGCAATCTTCCTGCTGGTGCCCCGACTTCCTGCGCCCGGGTGGGCGAGGGCGGCCGGCTATGGCTGGTTGGTGGTAGACGTGACCGTCGGGGTCATGACGTTGAACCACGTCCCGAGTGAAATCGCCATGCCGATCCGGTTGGGTGGCCATATTTTTGCGGGTATCTGGATCGTCAATGTATCGCTGCTGGCGATTTGGCCGATCAGGCTGACCGGCTTCATAGCAGGGGGCTGGTTGTTTGCCTACAGCTTTGTTTCACCGTTTGTGCCAAAGACAGCGCTGGCACCGACCGCACTGATGATGCTGCTTTGGCTCGGGTTAATCGCTTGGCACAACGGCAGCACCGGTAGACGACAGGTCAGGTTGATAACAACGGTTTGAGCAGTGCCAGAAGCGCGCGGTGCATGGCCTCCACTTCGTTTTTCGGGCTGTTCAGCACACTGGACAGTTCGTGCACGAACTCCCCGACCATTTGCCCGAACTGGGTTTTGCAGCAAATTTTCCTGCCCACCAACTTGGAATCGGCTGAATACATTGTGTCGACGGTCGCGCGCGGCAGGCAAATACAGATTTGGTGGTGTGCGTTCAGGAAACTGAAACCCGACGTTTTTGCCGCGTCCACTACCACCATATCGCCGTGTTCAAGTTGCACGGTGCGCCCCTCAATGTTCAGGAAGGCTGAACCCTGCAATTGGTAGACGAGCACGTAGGCGTCATTATGGCTTGCACGAAGATCTTTCATGTCTGGACCGATAGCGGCGGCGATAAGGGTTGGCTGCACCAGTCAGGGTACCGAATTGATTGGCTGCCACGGGTTTGCAGCGGCGTGCGTCCTGTCAACCCAAGTACCTCCGTGCACTTGAGTCAAGGTGCTTTAGAACGAGGCGGCCAGGATCACTTGTGCGTAGAGGTTGGTGTCACTGCTGCCCAGTTGGGTACCCCCACTGGCGGCGCTTTTCTCGGGTTTGTACAACCCCACCAATGGCAACAAGGTGAAGTGTTGATTGATGGTCCACTCTGCGTACAGGTCTGCCTCTCGGGCGTTCAGGTTCTGGCGGCTGTGATCCAGCGACGAGAAGTCGTAAAGCAGTGTGCCCACGTTGACCGAAGGGGTTGCGGCGACTTTGATGCCCACGTGATGGACCTGCGTATTGCTGTTGAAGGGCCCCGCGTAGTTGGACGCGACCTCACCCTGGAACCAGGTGCCCAGCGCTCGACCATTGCCATAGAACAGCGGGTCGTAGCCTTCGGAGAAACGGCTGTAGCGGTAGTTGACCACCGGCTTGAGCGGCAGGTCGCTGAATGTCCACCCAGCTTCCAGATACCAGGCATTTTCATCGCCGCTGTCCTTCTGTTCCCTGGCGTACTCACCCGAAAGAAACAGGTTGGGCACGCCGGCATTGCCTTGGGCCCTGACGCTGTATTGCTTCATGCCCTTGCGCTCGGGGTAAAAAAGGTCTGCAAGCGCCTTGTCGGTATCCAGCACTTTCAGATAAGTCAGGCCCACGGTGCCATTTTCGGCCACGTGTTCAAGCGTCCCCACGGCAACCTCAGGTTTTGCCTGGGCAGGGTTATCGGATTTCAACCACATCAAGTCACTGCGCCAGCCTTGTTTGCCACCCAGGCGCAGCACCACGGTCTGGTCGAAGTCCTTGCGCGCGGTCAGGTAGTACGCGCCTCCCCGGTTCTGGCGCCCGTCGGCAATTTCTTTGCCCATATTCAATGCGTCTCCCGATACAAGGAAGCCGTCACCGATAACAATGTTCTGCCGGCCCACGGAAAAATCGATGCCGTCGGTTCCCAGCGCAGGAAACAGTTCGGCCGAGCGCCAACCCATGTAGGCATCTTCGATCTTGGTGGTGCGCTCCGAACCGTTGGTCCAACCGGCGGGGTCACCTTCACCGTAGGTTGCGGAAGACACCCAGTTGAGCGAGCCATACGTGTTGCCAAAACCCAGGGTCGAATGCTTGATATCCAAGCCATACTGAAAGACGGACTCCTGCCAACTGCTTGAGCCTTTGGAGCGTGTACCGGATTGGGAGTAATTCTCTCTGCTGGAAAAGGCTCCGGCGGCCGCCAGCAGTTTGGCGTCGACCTGGGTCTGGTCATCTGCATAAAGTGAAAGGGCACTGGCCAGCGGTGACAACCCCACTAGAAGCGTCAGAGAAATGGACCGATAAAGCAGCGTAACGTGCATGGGTTGGCGTATCACGATGATGTTTCTCCAGGACCGATATACAGGGCACTCGGCAAACGGCGAGTGGGTCTAGGCAGCCGGGTCGATATGGCCCGGTGCTAAACGAAGGCTAGGGCCTGGGCCGCCCTGTATTCTTTGTTATCCCGGACATCCATGCGTCCATGAGTGCCAAAGGCATGGTTGACGTAGGGTTCTGGCAGAAAAAAACAAGTTCCGTACCAGCATGGACAAGACTCAGGGAAGGCTTGCGCGCACTGTCACCTGGCAGCACTTCTTCCATTGTTTTGATGAGGGTCCGGTTATGGAGTCGTCAAATGCCAACGCTGGCGCATTAAGAAAAAACGCCGTCGGCATGTGGAGTATCGTTTTCTTTGTACTGGCAACCAACGGACCACTGACGGGGCTTGTCGGGGCGGTTCCAACGGCGATTCAGATGGGCAATGGCATTGGCATACCCGGCACGTTCCTGGTCGTGGGCCTGGTCTACTTGCTCTTTGCCGTCGGCTTTGTCGCGATGGGGCGCCATATCCGCAATGCCGGTGCGTTTTATGCGTACGTCTCGACCGGGCTAGGCCGGCCGTTGGGCACGGCGTCAGCGTTCCTGGCCATCGTGGCGTACGCCGGGATGCAGGTCGCCTGTTATGGCCTGATAGGGTTCTTCAGCGCGCAGTCGTTGTCTAACCTGGGGCTGACCGTGCCCTGGTGGGCGGTGTCGATCGTGATCGCCGTGGTGGTACAGTTTTTTGGTACGCGCAACGTGGAGTTCAACGGCCGCTTCCTGGGGCTGTTGATGTTGGCCGAGATGGCCGTGATCGTGGTCTTCGACGCTGCGGTGGTTTACCACGCAGGAGGGCCGTCTGGTTTCAGCGTTGCTTCGTTCAAGCCAAGCAATGTGTTTGTGCCCGGGTTTGGGGCAGCGCTGGTGTTTGTCGGCGCGGCGTTCATGGGGTTCGAAACCACGGCTATCTATGCCGAAGAAGCTCGCGACCCGGCTAAAACGTTGCCGCGAGCAACGTACTTGGCGTTGTTGATCATCATGGGGTTCTTCGCGGTCTCGTCCTGGCTTCTGGTGGTGGCGGTAGGTCCGGATGACATCGTTGCAGGTGTGACCCAGGACGCCGGTGGCATCTGGTTTGCGCTGGCGACCAAGCTGGTCGGGCCGGGTTTGGCCGATGCGATGAATATCCTGCTGATTACCAGCCTGTTCGCGGTGTTGTTGAGCTTTCACAACTCGTTGTCACGGTACCTGTATGCAATGGGTCGCGAAGGCATTTTGTGGCACCGGTTTGCACGCACCCATGAGGTTCATCAAACACCTTACATGGCGAGTACGTGCCAAACGCTTTTCAGCGTGGTCTTGCTGGCCGTGTTCGGTGCGTTCCATGTGGACCCGATGACCCAGGTGCTGCCCATCGGCAGTGCACCGGCAACAATTGGCATTGTGGCCGTGCAGTTGCTCACTTCGCTTGCGGTGATGCGTTTTTTCCATCGCGAGCCTCACGGCACCAACCTGTGGCAACGCTTGATCGCCCCGCTGGCGAGCGCGATCGCGCTGGCCGGTGGCCTGACGGTGATCGTCATGAATATGCCGCTTTTGACCGGCGGGGAATCGGTGTTTAACGAGGCCATCCCATTGGGCATGCTGGGCGTGGGAGTGATTGGGTTGCTCACGGCCTGGTGGTTCAAGTTCGCGCGCCCGGAGCTGTATCGCAACCTGTCGAGAATCCTGCATGAGGTTTAGCAAGGTCTACTAGCCACTGTCCCGATCCGCCCGGCCGCAACCTGATCAGGTTGCGGCTTTTTTTATGGAGGTTGTCACGATTTTTGCAGTGCAAAGAGAGGGATGGCCGAGTGTTGAATTCCCTTTCAATAACATGTTAACTATTGGCCATAAATCTAAGAAACACTGGCGTTTTAGCCGGTAAGAGAGCCAATCATGAACCAAGATGGGCTGCGACCTGAAACAGGGCACTGGGATAAAGCGATCCGCAGTGCATGCGGTTCCTTCACGACCTACCTTCGCAGTGAGCACTCGCTGTTTATCGGCGAGATGATGCAGCGCGATTTGGGTGGCGTCGGGTTCGCCGAGTTGCGCACAAATGCGGGGCGAATCGCCAAGTTCCGGCAAAACGTCGACAACGCCGATGATCGATACTGTTTTTTGATCGTGCAACGCAAAGGGTTCTGCCAGTTGCACCTGGATGGGCATTCGATCGAACTTGCGCCAGGTGAGTTGGCGATAATGGACCAGGCCGGAGAGTGCAGCGTTGAGCCTCAAGGTCTCATTGAACAGGTCTCCATTTCGATCTCGCGGGATCGAGTACGGGCGCTGCACCTTCAGGGTGCGCTGTCCGGGAAATTACAAAGCAACTGCCCCAGTGGCCGCCTCTTGCGCTCACTCGTCAATCAGATCATGCACGATCAGGAAACCTGCTTTACCGGCGATGATGGGCTGGGGATGCAGGATGCGTTGATCGCCCTGTTACTGCCGACCCTGGTGGAGCGTGCGAGTAGCCACGGGCTCGAAGAAATCCTGCAGATCAACGATCTACGTCGCCAGATAGAACGCATGGTCAGCGAGCACCTGCATCGTCCCGACTTGAGTCCGGAATGGATGGCCAATCAGCTGGGAATATCCATCCGCCACTTATACCGCTCGTTCGAAAACAGCGGGGACAGTGTGTGTCGCTTCATCCAGCGGGCGCGGCTGCAGCGTTGCGCCAGTGATTTGGGGAATCCGTGCCTGCGCCATGAAAACATTACGGAAATTGCTTACCGTTGGGGCTTCTCGGATTCGGCGCATTTCAGCAAGATTTTCAAGAAGCAGTACCTGCGATCTCCCAGGGATTTTCGCGGCGAGGCGGTGCTGTGTTCGTGAGCGTTGGGCCGGGCTAAAGGCATTGGAAATGCCTGGCCCCTGGCCGCTCAGGCTGGCTTTTGCAGGCGAAACGCCCTCGGTGACACACCGAAACGTGCCTTGAAAGACCGGGAAAAATGGCTCACGTCATTGAACCCCCAGTTGTATGCCACGCTGGAGACCTTTTCGTAGGCACCGTGGCGCTTGAGGTCTTCAGCGCACTGTTCCAGCCTTCTTTCCAGAATGTAGCGACCAATGGTGGTGCCGCAGTTGGCGAACAAGCGGTGCAGGTTGCGCACCGATGTGCCCACCCGATCAGCCACCATTGAAGGCGAGAGGGCACTATTGATCAGTTGCGCCTCTATGCACGCCTTGGCTTTTTTCAACATGAACGCCTGGGTCTGTTGTTGATACGCGCCGTTCAGCCTTGGGTTTTCACTTACGCTGGGCCGCATCAGCGCCAGCAGGGCATCGAGCATCGCCTCGGACTCACAGGCTTCGGCCTCTCCCACATCAAACAGTTGTTGCGCAAGCATGCCCGTCAGCGCTCCCAGCCTTGAGCCCGCCGCGATACGGTGGTTAAGCAAGATCTGCCGGTGACGAAACCGCGACTCGATGTGATGCCGAGGAATGGTCAGCGACAGCTGATCCGAGAGCCCGGTGAAATAGAAATCGCATGGCTTGTTGACGTCAAGCAGTACCAGGTCATTGGGGTTGAGAACGGTCTGCCCGTTGTCCTGGCACATCACGCCAGAACCTTTCATTTGCATGACCAGGTAGTAAAAGTCCCGATCGTCACGCCGAATATCACTCTGTTGCCGGTGCACGTGATGGCAGTTGCTGACGATTCTGGCGCCAGCGCAGAGGGCGTTGGCACTCGTAGAGGGAAGAATGCTGCCGGCAAAAGTCACCGAGCCCTGTTCAAGGGGCGGTTCGGCATGGAAGGTTCCGCAGCTGCTGGACAGGTGATGATTCCACTCTTCAAAGCCCCGTGCGCCCGTATGCATGACCGTGTTCATCGCGACCCTCTTTCCGGGCCCAGTGGCACTCGGAACAAACAAATTCTGTAGTGGAATGATGTCAGCCTTCGTGCGGTTCGATGGGCGTTTTTCGTAAAGCCCCATGGGGTTTGAATCGCGACTAACCTTATCGTTGTGATAGCAAAATTCAGGCCGTATTGGTGTTTTTCGAACCGCCTGAATAGGTGATCTGTTTCAACGCCCTGGGGGTGATTCCAGGTTTTTCGAGGGGCTGGCTGACCGTGAAGTGCCAGAAAATCGGGCGAAAATTCCCATCGTGCACGGGGTCAATGCTTCATTTAGTAACATGTTAACCAGGCGGGGTGCTTCTTTTACGGCCAACAGGAACCGGGCCGGACCATCCTGGCAGTCTCGGTCAACTCGTTGGCTCTATAGCGCATGGTGCGCGGCGCAAACCGGCGTTTAAATGAAGACCTGATGCTGAATCGGCGCGAGGTGAACCACGGTGTTCATTCAGTCCCGATGCCTCATTCGATGATTTGATGAACGCACTGTTGTGAGGAAGTCTCATGCTCTCTGTAGAAACGCCAACCACTTACTACACAGCCACGCGTAAGTACGACCTGAAATTCCCCGACCTTGAGGCAGATATCGAGGCTGATGTCGTCGTCATCGGTGGCGGGTTTTCCGGTGTCAATACTGCCCTTGAGCTGGCAGAGCGGGGCGTCACCAACGTTGTGGTGCTTGAAGCGCGTTACCTGGGGTTCGGAGGGTCGGGGCGCAACGGCGGGCACGTCATGGCCGGGATCGGTCATGACCTGGAAAAAATCCGCAAGGACGTGGGCGAAGACGGCCTTCGTGCGATCTTCGAAATCAGCGACCAGGGCGCTGCCATTATCAAAAGCCGTATCGATAAATACGCTATCGACGCGGATTTTCGCCAGGGCTATGGCTACCTTGGCTTCAATAAGCGCCAAGGCAAACTGCTGCAGGCCTGGGAAAAGGAATACAAGGAACTGAGCCCGGATTGCGAGATCGCCTATCTGGAAGGTGCCGATGTGAAAAAGATCATTGGTTCCGAGGCCTACAGTTGCGCGTTGATGCACATGGGTAACGGCCATATCCACTCCTTGAACCTGCTGCTGGGTGAGGCCAAGGCGCTGGTCAGTCATGGCGGCCGCGTGTTTGAAAACACGCCGGTCCTGGAAGTGACCTACGGCGACACCATCCATGTGCGTACCGCCAAGGGGTCGGTTCGGGCCAAAAAAATTCTTTGGTCATGCGGCGCGTTTCTTGATCGGCTGGAACCGGAACTGCACAAGACCATGATCAGTACGTACGCCTTCCAACTGGTGACGGAGCCGCTTTCAGACGCGCTGATTGAACAGATCAGTCCGATTCGTGGGGCCTTCAGTGATATACGCCCGGTGATCGATTACTTCCGGGTCACCAATGAGAATCGGCTGCTATTTGGCGCAGCCACTTACTGCATCGACTACATCCCCAACAATTTGAAGGCGTGGAATCGCAAGTTGATGTTGAACATCTTCCCTTATCTCAAAGACGTAAAAATCGACCTGGCCTGGGGAGGGCCAATGGAGTGTTCGGCCAACCTGTTTCCGCAGATTGGTACCTTGCCGGGGCGCCCTAACGCGTTCTACGTCCAGGGGTATTCGGGCTTCGGCGTTACCCCAAGCCATGTGGTCAGCCGGGTGCTTGCTGAAGGCATCATGGGCGGTTCAAAACATTACGCCGTCATGAGCTCGATTCCCCGGACCCAAATTTACGGGAAGGAACAATTTCGGTCGCTGATTTGCACGTTCGGCAAGGTCACGCACCAACTCGGCGGCTATTTCAACGGCCGCCGCTGATCACTGAGCTTTCATTTTCCCAGGAAGAGGTATTTTTAAAATGCAGCACGTGGATGAATTGAGCGTGGCCCTCAGAGAGCGCCTGAGTGTCCTTGAAACGCTTTGGAAAGAGCAGGATGCTTCGGGGATCGTGCAGCAACTGTACACCCATGAAACTGAAATCACTGGCGCGGGCACCCCGGAACTCTATTCGGGCAGTGCGGCGCTGGGTGGGCTGGTTGCGTCGTTGGTGGGGGACACGCATTCGGCGAGTATTCGTATCGATCGTCTACGTGCGCTGGCCCCCAGTGTGGCTTATACCTGGGTGACCTGGGACGTGCAGCCGAAGGTGGGACAGGCGTTCAACATGAAAAGCCTCTTCGTCTGGAAACTTGAAACCCAAGGCTGGAGAATCGCGGCAGACATGTACGCGGACGGCGTCATTCCCGCCTGAGGGATTTGAGAGAGAGCCTTCAGGGCTCTCTCCGATACGTCACACACCGGGTGTAACCGGCGCAAAACCCACAAGCCCCCCGATCCCCTGTGGGAGCCGTCGAGCTTTAGCGAGGCCGCGATGGCGCCCGCCCGGTCACCCTCACTTTCCGTCTTCCGTCCGCTCCTCTGTAGCGAGGCTGCGTCAGCTCACGCTTGGCGCCATCACCAAGCAAGTTTTTTATTGCTTGCTTCAAAGTTTTGCTTGTACATCATCCAGATCGTGCCGTAGTTACACATGTCGATCTTTCCACAGTAGTCACGAATGACCGCGTCCATGATCTTGCGGTCTGTCGCTTTGGTTGCTTGCTTAAACGCGTCCAGGTTTTGCTTTTCCATCATGCGCAGTGTGCTTTCCTGGCACATGTCGATCTTCCCGCAATAGTCCTTTTTTACCGTCGCGGTCACGAAGTCAAGAACCTGCTTTTTCTGAGCGTCGGACCCATCAAAATCCATTGGGTTGAGCACCGCTGTCGCGGCTGAACAAACGCTTGCATTGAAGAAAAAAAGTGCCAAAAGAAGCTTTTTCATAAGAGGTATCCTTTCCGGTGTGATCAATGCAAAAAAATGAGTACTGGCGACATGCGCCTGCTATTGAGCGGGCTTGCCGCAAATGCGGCAGATTGCCATCAAACTGTTTT